>NC_021487.1:2146632-2191232 GCF_000427095.1 Chthonomonas calidirosea T49 | reverse complement strand
ATTCAACATCTTGTCGTGTCAATTCCTCCCTGATGGGTTAGATGGCGGCATCCTGCCGCGTTTTTAAGGCTGGCCATTGAGAGCGGAGAAGGATCTTAGCCTGCCCACGTCTTCGTTATTCCATAAACCCCTAGCAGTTTTAACATCGTTTTTTTGCGGGTGCAGTGGGGTATAATTTCAGCGTAGGGTTTTACTGGGAGAAGTTTGATGATTTCGGAGGCGAAGCCAGAACTTGTTAGCACTAAGCACGGCGGCGCGGGTTTGCGTCGCCGAAGGGAGGGCTTTGCCTGTTAGGAAGGCTCTACTCGATAGCAAACGCGCCGCTTCCGGAAGTTTTCGGAAGCGGTTTTTTCGTTTCTCTACCCTACACCGTCGTTAAGGAGGAGTGAGTATGAAGGACGAGACGAAATATGACGATCTTTATCGGTTACGGCATAGCGCAGCTCATCTCATGGCTCAAGCTGTGGGAGAGCTGTTTCCAGGCGTGAAATATGCCATTGGCCCGCCTATTGAGGATGGCTTCTACTACGATTTTGAGCTGCCGTGCCCTATTCGAGAAGAGGATCTGGAGCGGATCGAGGAAAAAATGCGGGAGATCGCCGCACGTGATCTTCCTATTCAACGCGAGGTGCTTTCCCGCGAGGAGGCGATAGAACTGGAAAAACGGCTCGATCAACCCTATAAGCTGGAGCTGATCCGCGATATCCCAGAAAACGAAGAGATCTCCTTCTACCGTCAGGGCGATTGGGTAGATCTCTGTCGCGGGCCTCACGTGGAATCGACGGGGAAATTAAAACACTTCAAGCTCCTACATACAGCGGGGGCTTACTGGCGCGGCAACGAAAAGAATAAGATGCTGACCCGCATCTACGGCACGATTTGGCCGACCGAAGAGGAGCTCAAGGACTACCTACAGCGATTAGAAGAGGCAAAGAAACGCGATCACCGCGTTTTAGGCAGAGAGCTGGGCCTCTTTATGTTTTCGCATGAGGTAGGGCCTGGGTTGCCGCTATGGCTTCCGAAGGGCGCGGTTCTTCGGGAAACGCTCATGGAGTTCATGAAGGCTGAGCAGACGCGTCGCGGCTATTTGCCGGTAGTAACCCCTCATATTGGAAACGCACGCCTATACGAACGTAGCGGCCATCTGCAAACCTATCACTCAAAAATGTTCCCGCTGATGCGCGGAGAGGAGGAGGACGAGACCTATGTTCTCAAACCGATGAACTGTCCCCATCATATCATGATCTACGCCTCTGAGTTGCGCTCCTATCGCGATCTCCCTCTTCGCTTGGCCGAGTTCGGAACCGTCTATCGCTATGAACAGAGCGGGGAGCTAACCGGCCTGTTGCGCGTGCGTGGGTTTACGCAAGACGATAGCCATCTCTTCGTAACCCCGGAGCAGCTCAAGGAAGAGTTTAAAGGTGTCGTAGACCTTATGCTTTACACGCTGCGACGCCTAGGCTTAGAAGAGTATCGCGTGCGAATCGGCGTGCGCGACCCCAAAGACGACAAGTATATCGGCTCCGATGAGAATTGGGAGGCAGCCCAACGCGCCATTATCGAGGCGGTACAAGACCTCGGCATGGACTATGAGATCGCGGAGGGTGACGCCGCTTTCTACGGCCCGAAACTCGACCTCATGGTGCGCGATGCCTTACGTCGTGAATGGCAGATGGGCACGGTGCAGGTAGATTACAACCTTCCAGAGCGCTTCGAGCTAGAGTATGTGGGGGAGGATGGCCAGCGCCATCGGCCTATCATGATCCATCGCGCGCCGTTCGGCTCCTTAGAGCGTATGGTGGGGCTGCTGCTGGAGCACTATGCGGGTGCCTTCCCCTTCTGGCTGGCGCCGCAGCAAGTAACCATTATCCCCATTGCCGATAGGCATTTGGAGTATGCACAGCGCGTTCGGGCCTACCTTCAGGAAGCGGGCTTCCGGGTGGAGATAGACAGCCGTAACGAGAAGATGGGCAAGCGCATTCGCGATGCCGAGGTGCAGAAGGTGCCCATTATGCTTATCTGCGGCGACAGAGATGTGGCAGCCCAAACGGTGAGCATCCGCAAGCATGGGGAGGGCGATCTCGGCGCGCGCTCCATCGAAGCTACCATTGCCTACCTCAAAGAGCTTCAGGAGAGTTAAGCGGCTCCGGAGGGGTGTTGGCGAGACGCGCAAACTCTTCCAGGGAAAGCGTTTCGCCGCGTCTCTCCGGTGCGATCTTGGCCGCAGAAAGCCAGGCAGCCACACGTGCACGATCGTTTGGAAGCCCGATCTGTGAAGCGGCAGCGAGGAGAGCCTTCAGAAGGGTTTTACGACGTTGTCCGAAAGCGGCGTGCACGATCGAAAAAAAGCGCCGCTCATTTTCCACTGGCTGGGTGCTTGGCGAGACCGGCACGATCTTTAGAATCGCGGAATGAACCTCCGGTTGCGGAAAGAAGACCGTGCGCGGCACGACGCCGGCGATCTCAGCCGTTGCATGATACTGTACAAATACGGAGAGCGATCCGTAATCCTTACTGCCCGGCTTGGCAACAATCCGCCGGGCAAACTCCTCCTGTACCAGCAGGATCATTTGGCGGAAACGGTTTTTGTGAGAGAGCAGCCTTTCTACGAGGGGCGTGGAGATGGAATAAGGAATATTGGAGACCGCCGAGCCGATACTGCCGACGCCGAAAGCCATATCGAGGAGAACATCAAGATCGAGTTCAAGAAAATCGGCAAAAACAAGGCGTACGGTGGGATAGCGGCTAGCAATGGCCTGTAGAGGTGGCTTAAGCCGTGAATCGACCTCGATGGCGGTCACCCTTGCGCCCTGTTCGGCTAGGGCTTGGGTCAATGCCCCAAAACCGGCGCCGATTTCGAGCACCGGCTCCTCGGGCCGCAGATCGGCGACGAGGAGAATGCGCTGCAACGTGTTGCGATCGAAAAGAAAGTTCTGCCCTAACCGCTTACTAGGATGAATGCGGTGCTCGCGTAGCCAAGCTCGAAGGACGTTGAGCGAGGTAGGCTGAAAATCTTCTGGATGCATTAGGGAGAAGTCGCCGGGACTGCTGCCGGATGGTCATCAGCCATTTCGGCCCCGACGACCCTATTTTCTCAGTTTAGGATGTGGACGCGCACGTGGTGCATGTCTCGAATGTGGGCGATATTGTGCAACGAGTCGATACAGAGATCGATTCGGTTGCCCTTGATAGCGCTGCCGACATCGGCAGCGATGGCGTAACCGTATCCCTCAATATAGAGACGTGTGCCTAAGGGAATGTAGTGAGGGTCTACGGCCACCACACCGTACCCACATTTAATGCCGGTGCTGGCGCGCCCAGTAGCGCTGCCCTCATGAGGGTAGTAGTAGGTGGCGTTCATAATGAGAACGCGCCTACCGGAAAAGTAGCCGCGTGAGGCAAGTTTGGCGGCTATGCCTACCTGAACAACTTCCGGCACGGGCTTTTTAAGGATACGCTCTGAGAGGCGAATCCTTTTTATTTCGGTGCCGTCTGGCCGAAGCCAGATACGGTAGGTCACCTCTTTTTCGCCTTTCACTCCACCACGCAAAATACGACTGGTACCGCTTCGCAGCAGAGAGGTCGGCTTCCTGAGGGTGGGATAGGGGATCGGTTCCCTGAGCGTCACCGTTTTCGTGAGCGTCTGTGAGGTTTGAGGTGCGCTCGTGGTAGTATCCGTTTGTCGCGGTGTCGCGTCTCCTGGCCGTGTGGCGCCCACACCGATGGCGAGTGCCATGACCCCGATCGCGGAGATGCGACGGACAGGCGAAGAAGTCGCCAAGAACCTGTCCCTCCTTTCTGTAGGATTTTCCGATGGCCCGAACACCGTTCGGATGCCTTATCTGCGTGCCACTGGAAGCGACATAAGAGCCGCCTCGCGTGTGGCTGCAACAAACATCCGGCCGAATGCCGGATGTTGGCGGGCAGTTTACTATAAACAGCCTCCTTTTGTCAACCCTACCGCCTTTTGGCGCCATCAACACTCACTTTGTTACCCTTTGTTGAACTTTCTTACCTAGGCAGGATTCGCATCTCGCAGCGCGAAATAACATGAAGCTGTATCAAAAAAGGAGAACAGACAAAACATGCCCGTGCAAGCTTTCTGTCGGTTTTTTCGCAGCCTTGTCGTTGCCTCCTGTACTCTCGCCGCTCTTTTACCACCTATAGGCGATGCATGGGCCGCGAGCGTCCAGGCAAAGCGCGATAGCGACTTTCTAAACTCCATTGGGGTTAACTCAGCCATCTGTCAACGCGGTGAAATTCTCGATAAGACCATAGAGTGTGTGCGGTATCTCGGTGTTCGATGGATACGCAGCGGCATCGAGGGCAATCCTCCCCTCGATAAACTGATCTATCTTCATCAACAGACCGGCGTGCGCTATAGTTGGGGGCTCGGCAGCGGTGGCACCGACATTAAAAAGCTCCTTATCACCGGAGAACAGCTTGCAAAAGCCGGGGCCCTATTAGCCTTTGAAGGGCCTAATGAACCGAACAACTGGGGAATCACCTATCAGGGACAGGAGGGTGGCAGAAATCTCTCGTGGCTGCCGGTAGCGAAACTTCAAAGAGACCTCTACCAAGCCGTAAAAAAGGACCCCTTATTGAAACACTACCCTGTCTGGTCTATCTCTGAAAACGGAGCGGAAACGGATAACGTGGGGCTGCAGTTCCTTACGATTCCCCCAGGAGCCAACACCCTGATGCCTGCCGGCACAAGATATGCCGACTTCGCCAATGTGCACAACTATATCTACCATCCAAACGCTCCGGGGCTGGCCGATAACAAAACGTGGAACGCCGCAGACCCCACCTCCGCCTGTAAAGTGGACGGCCTCTATGTGGAGTACGGCCTGACATGGGCGCATCACTATCCGGGCTACACCGAATCCCAGCTTCTTTCGCTACCGCGAGTCACCACAGAGACGGGAGCCCTTATCGGAGGCGCGATCACCGAGGAGGTTCATGCCCTGAACCTGCTTTCCATGTATCTCGACCAGTTCAAGCGCGGTTGGAGCTATACTGCCGTCTATCTCTTGCGCGACAGGGTAGACGAGACGGGGAATCAGAGGTTTGGGTTTTACCGACCGGACTACACGCCCAGAAAAGCGGCCGTCTATCTTCATAATCTGACAACGATCCTAGCCGATCAAGGCGTCCTCCATGACCCCGGCCGGCTCGCCTATGCCATTCCCAACGAGCCGGCAACGGTACACGATATGCTGCTACAAAAGAGCAACGGCACCTTCGATCTAGTGGTGTGGGATGAACAGATAGAGGGCACAAGCTTGGTGAGCGTGCAGTTTGAGAAAACGGTTCCTACCGCAAAAATCTACGACCCCACCGTGGGCACCAATCCCATACAGACGCTCACCAACGTTCGGAATCTTCCCTTGACTTTAAGCGACCATCCGGTTATCATAGAAATATCCCACTAACAAGTCGCTGCCCGTTAGCTTTTTTAGGGAGGGACGTTCACGTTTCTCGCCCCTCCCTTGCCTTCGATATCTAAGCCAACTCCTAACGAGGTGAGTGAGGCCTTGGCGAAATGCTTTTCGAAAAGAAGATGGAAAGGTTCCATCTCCTTCTTGCGCTCTGCAGTACAGGGCATGGGGATTGTTTGGTGCGAGCCTCACCAACGCCGTGGATCCGGTGCCAATTTCAGCGCAAGGGACTTCCGCAATGCTATGAGGTCGTCAATCGCCTATTTTTTTCAAGCCACTCACATAACAATGGGTCGTACAGGACTCGAACCTGTGGCCCGCTGATTAAGAGTCAGCTGCTCTACCAACTGAGCTAACGACCCTTGCCGACTTTAAAGTATACTCGGCAATCAGTAAAATGTCAAGAAAGGCAGCGAGAATGTATCTCGGACGGAACATTAGCCCAAAGTCGGCAGCGGCAGTGATAATAGATAGGAAAATGGCAAACGTTGAGGCGCTTATTCCTTTTCCCCGTTCGGCGATAGAGGCGGAGCTTGCGTCGAGAGCCGGCACTCCATCTAATGTAGGAGGGGCTCACATAGTAGGCGGTCGTATCGTAGTTACCCAAATAAGCAAACGTACGAATGGGGGGACCGAAAACTTTTTCGGTCCCCCCACGCAGGTCCTCCCACGGTTATCTACCGCCTCCACCCGCAATCGGAGGCCGTCGTGGCGGCAGGTGCTCGCGCGCCATGTAAGAGTTGTCGGGGCCTGAAGGCGTGCGAAGAAAGTAGAAGAGGGCCCCTGCCGCGATCAAAACCGCAAGCACAATAAGAACCACCGCCACAAGAGGACTTAACTGTTTCTTCATCGCTCGCTCCTATTTGAACCGGTCATTCTCTACTGAGTGAGAGTGAAGTAGTAGAGATGGGTTTTATCTGGGGTGAGGCGAAGCAGCGAGGGGCCTTTTAAGGCTTTGGCATGTCCGTCTAGGAACGAGACGTTAGCAAGTCCCTGCTCAAAATCGCGTGTATTCGGATTGTTGATATTGCAGGTGTTCACTGACTTTCCATTATGCAGCGGATTCGGCCCGAAGAACGTCCAGGTATATGGATTACCATTGTTGTCTGTAAAGGCACCACACCAGCCGATACCTTGCGGGGCAATTGAAGGAAAAGTAAAGTGCCAAGCATCGAAGTTACCGGCGTCGTAGAGAAAAGCGTACTCTGCCGGACGAGCTACAGCAGCAATCGTGACACTCGGCACTGGTCGTGCCATTGCTATACCAGTCCAGAATCCTCCAAGGTCTGCAGCGCCGGCCACCCCATCATATTGGGTACCTGGTGGGACGAAGTTATTGATCCACTGCTTATTTCTCGTGATCCAACTAGAGAAGTTGCCTCCTGTCAGCATATTCATAGTGGCAATGTTTCCCATGATGCCGTAGGAGGTCATGTAGTCGAAATACTGATGCGGACCGGGTTGTCCCCAGTAAATAGTGTGCCCTTGGTAAAAGCCATCTGGATCAAACATCAGTTGGTAGTTCTTGATGTAGGGTTGGGTGGTATCCTGCCAGGTGACAAAGCTGTAGCCCGTTGAATTGTCCCCAGGGTTGGAGCCACAGAGAAGGGGTATCGTCTCATCATAATCCTGGATGTACATCTGTACACCCGTGTTGAGCTGCTTAACGTTGGAGAGACATACGGTTTTGCGGGCCTGTTCCCGTGCTTGGGCGAAGACGGGGAACAGAATCGCTGCAAGTATCGCAATGATTGCGATAACTACAAGAAGCTCAATGAGGGTAAACCCTCGCACTGCGTCTTTTGTCCGCACATGACGGTGAGAGAACATCTGTTTCATTTTCATTTTGCCTCCTAAGATGTTTGGTTTTTGACCGATTGCACAGAAGGCTCCTCGTTTTTGAGAAGCCTAAAGCCTCATCTCCTCAGGTATGGGGAGATGTGATGAGCAGACAGCTTTCTGGTGAAGGTATCCGTCCTCGGTTGTCCGCTACGGTGCGAGGCAAACACAACGAAACGTGGGTTTCTTTGACGATCTGCTACCTCTTACAACTAGCAAGAAAGAACACCTAGGTGCAGAGGCCTATTTTTCATATTATAACACCCCTTCGAGCCTACGTCAAGAGCAGTGTATTCTTTCTCCCAGCTATTTTCAATGATAGGGTTGTGACTAACTGCATCCAAGCCAAAAGAGAAGAATCCCTTTCAATAGTTCACAATAGAAATAGATTTGGTGTAGGCTCAGCTTCTCGGTGGGCAAAGGCTGACCACGCAACAGCAGATCGATTCGGGCATCCATCCCCGGTAAGAGCCAAAACGTTTGAAGGACGAGAAGACCTATTAAGAGAAGGACTAAAGGAAGGCGAAAGCGCAGCCTCTTTCCTGTTAGGAACACAAGCACCAATAGCGCCAGAGCGCACCCCCACTCCACCCGGTTGAAAAGGTGGAAGGTTGCTCGCCCCACATCTAAGGCTACCGGCATTGTGAGGGAAGGCGCCTGAAATTTGGCAAGCGTCGCCAGAAAGGATACCCCGACGAGCATCCCTGCCCAGTAGATAGCCAACAGCACCACCGCTCTTCGCAACCAAAAATGAAGCCAGACGGAACGCATTTCGGACACCTTATTTTGGATAAATACATCTTAATATACCCTGAAAGCCGTATGTTTTCATAAGCGGAGGCCTGCAACAGGGGAGTATTTGCTATTGTGCTCCAGAGCGCGACGATACTATGGTGGATACCGCAGATTGACGGTCTCCGGGACTTGGGTGTTTCGAAGGCGTCACAAAAAAGGATAAAAACGGAGTAGTGAGGCAAATGGGCGTTTCTACTAACCTCACCTCAGGTAAAATCTTTTCACCTAAGCGACCGCGCTAGAGATGGCGGCTTTGCCTTGGCGCGACAGACAAAGCGGCCTTCGAGCAGTATAACCGGTTTACTGTGGTCTAGTTGGCAATAAGGCCGGCTATGAACCCATCCGCCTGCCCAGCTAACCAGGTGCGAATATGGGGGCGCAACGCCTTGCGCCCCTGCTAAACAACGAAGGAGAAAGCTAATGTTCTTTGCCAACGTGTGGAAGCCTATCATACCGCTGGTTATGGCTAGCTGTGCTCTTGCGGTGAGTGCACAACAAAGCCCTGCACCCGGTAATAGCCCCATTGTCGATCGGTTCGGCCAATATCTTCCTACCGATTGGCCCGGCAAAGTCCATACGGACGCCGATCTTCAGGCCGCCCTAACAAAAGAGCAAGGCCTCATGCGCTCTCAATGGCTGGTGCCCCAGCACCGCGACCCTTTTGGAGGGGAAACCGACCTAGGCTGGCACGCTAAAGCCACTGGTTTCTACTACGTGCTGCAACATAACGGGAAATGGTGGCTCGTTACTCCTCAGGGCAATCCGTGCTTCTATACTGGGGTCTGTACTGTCCCCACACTCGTTAACGGCACGCCCATCACCGGCCGAGAAAACCTGTTTGTCTGGTTACCTCCAAAAACTGGGACCTATGCACCCGCTTGGGGGAGATCGCCTTGGGACAGAAGCGATACAACCGAATATTTCTCTTTCGATACCGCCAACCTCATCCGTAAGTTCGGGGCAGATTGGGCGCAACAAGCGCGTTCAGAAGCCATAGAGCGCTTGCAACATTGGGGATTTTGTGGGGCGGGAAAATGGTCAGAGATGTTACCTAACGTTCCCTCCCTTCCGGTTCTTGGGTATTCTGCAGACTACATAGGCCGCCACCCCGACATCTTCGACCCCAAAGTGCAGGCTCAGATCCGCCAATCCCTCCAGCAACAGATCGCGCCGCGCCGTGACGATCCCTATATTCTGGGATGGTCTATCAAAAACGAGTTCGACGAAATCATTACAACCCAAGAGATCAAAGATCTCCTCCAAAAACCGGCCGCTGTTCCGGCTAAACGGGCTTTAGTGGATGAGGCTCTCAAAACTCGTTACCACAATGATGTCGCTGCTATGGCCGTCGCTTGGCATGTTACCTCTTCAACTCGAGAGGCGCTCTATAACGCCCAGCCCAACCCACCCGCAGACGACCTAGAAGCCCTCCGTCAGTTCTTCGCCAAGAGTTACTATGCCTTTCTCTATAAAACGGTGAAACAGATAGACCCCCATCATCTCTACTTCGGCTTCTGGATCGTGCCTGGCTGGTGGCAGAATGCGAGCGATTGGCAATTGATCGCTCCCTATTGCGATGTCATCGGCTACGACCGCTATGCCAACACCTTCGCTGACCAGTGGCTTGAGGGTCTTTTTGCTTCCACTAAAAAGCCGGTTCTCTGCGGCGAGTTTTCCTTTCCTCCTTACTACCAAGGGCAGCGCGGTTTTGGACGCTATTTCATCTCAACGACGGATGAAAACCAAGAAGCCGATCTCTATACAAAGTGGGCGCGCGATGCAGCCTACAACCCCTACTGTGTGGGGTTCATGTGGTTTGAATATCGGGATGAACCCATTACCGGTCGTGGGCCCGGGCACGGTACGGAAAAGGTGTACGGCGAGAACTATGCCTTTGGGCTCGTGGACGTGGCCGATCGGCCTCGCTGGGACCTTGTGAGCCGAATGAGGGAGGTAAACCTGCAACTCGATCGCCTAAGGTCAGCAGGGCCTACAACTTTGGCAAAATAGGCGCTCAGTCTACGGCGTTTTCTCGGTTCAGCAACTGCCAACAGGCCTGGGCGATAGCCCACTCTTCATTCGTATGAATAACCAAAACGCGGATAGGAGAAGAGGGTGCGGCAATGTCCTCATCTTCTGTTGTAGACATATTTTTGTTCTTATCAAGGGTTATCCCCAAAAAGGCTAGTCGTTGGCAGGTAGCCTCCCGCACGCGGTGGGACTTCTCTCCTATCCCTCCCGTAAAGATAAGGACATCAAGTCCCTCCAAACAAGCGCTCATGGCCCCGATATGCCAACATAACCGTTGGACGAACATACGAAACGCGAGCTCCGCCCGCCGTTCGCCTTTCTGCATCGCGGCCTCTATCTCCTGCATGCTGCTCGAGATCCCAGAGATGCCTAAAAGGCCCGATTGCCTCTCTAATACCTGTTCTAGCTCTTCAACGGTATAGTGGCCTCTCTTCAACAAATAGAGAAGCAGCCCGGGGTCAATGGAACCGGATCGCGTGCCCATCATAAGACCTTCCAAGGGGGTAAAACCCATGGTTGTAGCGACGCTACGACCGTTTTGAACGGCGGCGAGCGAGCATCCGTTGCCCAGGTGGCAGGAGATAACCCGCAGTGGAGACAGATCGCGCCGAAGTATAGAGGCTGCACGCGATGTGACGTAGCGATGACTGATACCATGGAACCCATAGCGGTGAAAGCCCAGCTCTTTCCATGCATAAGGCCCTGCATAAAGCGCGGCCTCCTCCGGCAGAGTGCGATGGAAAGAGGTATCGAAGACAGCGATTTGCGGTATCTCCCCGAAATGTTCCTCCACTGCCTGGATGCCCTCTAGGGCTATGGTGTTGTGTAGAGGAGCTAACTCGGCAGCGAGTTGAATGTCGCGCTTAACCGTGTGGGTAATCAGTGTTGGTTCGAAATACTTTTCCCCACCATGAACCACGCGATGCCCCACAGCATCAAGTTTTTCATGGGTGGGAAGCACCGATAGCTCATCTATTGTGTGCAACATCTGCCTGATTGCCAGAGCGGGAGAGGCAGCCTCTATTTCACGGTGGATGGTTTTCGATTCCGTTTTCGCTTCCAAGCGCGCTTTGCCCTGCATCCGCTCGGGATGTTGCCACACAACGCGACCTTCCCAAATCGGCGCTAATGGGTCTTTTGGCAACGTTTGTAGGGCATAGAGGGCCGCTTTATGGCTGCTCGACCCTTCATTCAGTACCAGAACCTTCATCGTTTTTTACCACGGCCAACTCCAATTTTTCACTTCGGGAAGGTCATCGCCATATTCACGAATATAGGCCTTGTGCTCTAGCAGTTTATCGCGCAACATCTGGCGTAGATGGGCATGTGCCTGCAGACGTGGAACCCTATCAAGCACATCCATAGCCAAGTGGAAGCGATCGAGCTCGTTGAGCACACACATATCAAAAGGTGTCGTTATGGTGCCCTCCTCTTTATACCCCCTCACATGAAGGCGTTGGTTCGTGCGACGATAGGTCAAACGATGGATCAGCCACGGATAGCCGTGAAAAGCGAAGATGATAGGACAGTCGGTGGTAAAGATACTGTCGTACTCCTTATCCGACAGGCCATGCGGATGTAGGCTCGGAGGTTGAAGGGTCATAAGGTCAACAACGTTGACGACACGAATTTTGATGTCTGGGATATGCTTGCGCAGCCAATCCACGGCAGCGAGTGTCTCCAAGGTGGGCACATCGCCGGCACAAGCCATAACCACATCAGGTTGACCGCCCTGATCGTTGCTGGCCCACTCCCATATGCTTACACCCGCTGTGCAGTGCTTAATGGCGTCGTTCATGCTGAGCCACTGCAGCTCTGGATGCTTTCCCGCAATCACCACGTTAACATAGTTTCTGCTACGCAAACAGTGGTCCATCACGCAAAGAAGGGTATTAGCATCGGGCGGCAGATAGACTCGGACGATCTCGGCCTTTTTGTTAACCACTACATCTATGAAACCGGGGTCTTGATGAGTAAAGCCATTATGATCTTGACGCCAAACGTGAGAGGTAAGCAGATAGTTTAGGCTGGCGATGGGACGACGCCAGGGTAACTCACGGGTAACTTTCAGCCATTTGGCATGCTGATTGAACATCGAATCCACAATATGGATAAAGGCCTCATAACTGGCAAAGAGGCCGTGGCGGCCTGTTAAAAGATAGCCCTCCAGCCAACCTTGACACATGTGCTCGCTCAAGACCTCCATCACTCTTCCTTCCGGCGAGAGATGGTCATCGGTGGGTAAAATGGGCTCGGTGGTCATTCGGTCGGTAACCTCAAACACGGCCTGCAGTCTATTGGACGCCGTTTCATCCGGGCACATAATGCGGAAGTTGCGGCTTTCCAGGTTTTTCTTCATGACATCTCTTAAAAAGCATCCGAGAACGCGCGTGGATTCGGCCTGTTGAACGCCCGGCTTCTCTACGTCAACGGCGTAGTCTCGAAAGTCGGGCATACGGAGGTCGCGCAGTAAAGTCCCGCCGTTAGCGTGTGGGTTTGCGCTCATGCGCCGCTCACCTTGAGGGGCCAACGCGGCGATCTCCGGACGGATTCTTCCTTTTTTATCGAACAGCTCCTCCGGCTTGTAGCTACGCAGCCAGTTTTCTAGAAGGCGGAGGTGCTCGGGTTTTCGATGGAGCTCGGCCAGCGGAACCTGATGGGACCGAAAGGTTCCTTCGACCTGTTGCCCATCTACAACTTTAGGGCCCGTCCATCCTTTGGGAGTACGCAGGATGATCATCGGCCAATGCGGGCGCTTGGAGAAACCACGAGAACGCGCATCCGCCTGAATAGATTGAATCTCGCGAATCACGTTTTCCAAAGTAGTGGCCATTTGGGGATGCATGATCTGAGGGTCATGCCCCTCCACCACATACGGACGATAGCCATAGCCCTCAAACAGTTTAATCAGCTCCTCCGAACCTATGCGTCCGAGCACTGTTGGACCGGAGATCTTATATCCGTTTAGATGCAGGATGGGCAGCACAGCTCCATCACGCACCGGATTCAGAAACTTGTTAGAGTGCCAACTTGTGGCGCAAGACCCTGTTTCCGCCTCTCCATCACCTACCACACAACACACCAAAAGATCGGGGTTATCGAAGGCGGCCCCATAGGCATGAAGCAGCGAATAACCGAGTTCACCCCCTTCATGAATGGAGCCCGGTGTCTCTGGGGCCACGTGGCTCGGAACGCCTCCGGGAAAGGAGAACTGTTTAAACAGCCTCTTGAGACCCTCTTCATCTTGCGAAACATTGGGGTAGATCTCTGAATAAGTGCCCTCTAGATAGGCGTTAGCAATGAGGGCTGGGCCGCCGTGCCCTGGGCCGGTTATGAAAATGGCGTTAAGGTCGTAAAGACGAATAAGGCGGTTCATATGGACATAGATAAAATTGAGGCCAGGCGACGTACCCCAGTGCCCAAGTAAACGCGGCTTGATGTGTTCCGGTGTCAGTGGCTCGCGCAAGAGGGGGTTATCCAACAGATAGATCTGCCCTACCGACAGATAGTTTGCCGCCCGCCAGTAGGCGTCAAGTAGTTCAAGTTCTTCAGGAGGCACAGGCTGTGGTTGCTGCTTTACCGCTCGCTTCATCGTTTATGACCTCGCAGTATGATGGGTATCCTTAAGAAAACTGTACCCTAAAATGGATAAAAGTAGGGTAATATCTTGTTATCAATGGCGGGAGGGTAACGATGTTTCAAACGATTCTCGTTGGTTACGATGGCTCTGAAAATGCGCTGCATGCGGCGGAGAGTGCGGCTCGCCTGGCAAAACTTTTTGGCTCCCACGTCATCCTGCTGAACGTTTTTCCCTATCCCTATACGTTAATACCGGACGGTCTTTTCGACCAAGGCGAGGTCGCTCTCGACGCGGAAACGGCAGCACGCCTGGCGCGCGAAGACCTCAAGGTTGTAGAGGATGTGGCGCTGCCGGTATTTGAGAAATACGGGGTGGCCTGCCAAATTGTGCAAGAGATCGGGGCACCCATCGAAAAGATACTGCACACGGCTCGAAAGCACCAGGTAGACCTTATCGTCGTTGGCAGTCGCGGCCTAAGCGGTTGGCAGCAGCTCCTACTCGGTAGCGTGGCCAGCGGGGTTCTGCAGCAGCACGATTTTCCCGTGTTGGTGGTACGCAAGCAACGCGTGGAGTTTCGCTCTTTGCTTCTGGCCACCGATGGGTCTGCAAACTCCGTGAAGGCTACGGAAACGGCCTTCGAGTTTGCCGATCGGCTCGATGTGCCTCTCTCGGCGCTCTATGTGAAGGACACACGAAAACATTGGCTGGCTCGCAGGGCAGAGGCACCCATAGATACGGGCCAGCTTCAGAAAACGCTTGAAGAGGAACTTGAGCGGTTACGGGGCGACAGAGATGTGCTGATCCACTTTCGCATTCGTGAGGGCAACCCGGCCCAAGAGATCGTGGAATTTGCCGCTGAAAACGATAAAGACCTCATTATTGTGGGCAGTCGAGGGCTTGACCCAGTGCGATCGCTCTTTCTCGGCAGCACCTCTCGCGCCGTGGTGCATCATGCGCCCTGTTCGGTGCTGGTGGTTCCCCGCGGAGAGTAGCCACGCTTCGCCAATAAGGAGGAAAAGATGAACGCTTTAGCATGGAACCGCTTTCAATTTGGATTTACAATTACCTATCACTACCTCTTTCCACAGCTCACCATGGGGCTTGCCTTGCTGATCCTGCTCTTCAAGCTGATAGCCCTCAAAACGAAAAACACGTACTATAACGATGCTGCCCGCTTCTGGGGACGCCTGTTTGGCATCAATTTTGCCATAGGAGTGGTTACGGGCATTCCCATGGAGTTTCAGTTTGGCACCAACTGGGCGCGCTTCTCTAGCTTTGCCGGAGGCGTTGTGGGCAATACTCTCGCCATGGAGGGCATGTTCGCCTTCTTTGCCGAATCGGCCTTTCTTGGGCTTTTCCTCTTTGGCGAGCGCAGGTTTGGCAACAAAATTAACCTGCTGGCGGCCTTTATGGTGTTCTTCGGCTCTTGGCTTTCCGGATACTTCATCATTGCGACAAACGCCTTTATGCAGCATCCGGTTGGCTACCGACTTGCTTCAGATGGAAGGCTTGAATTGGTGGATTTTTGGGCTTTTGTGCTTAACCCTTGGGCCATCTATGAGTATCTGCACAACATGTGCGCCTCCGTGGTGACCGCCTCATTTGCCGTTGCGGCGGTGGGTGCGCTTTACCTTCTGCTGGGCAGGCATCAGGAGTACGGTAAAGTTTTTCTTAAGATGGGCGTTGTTGCAGGTCTTGTCTCCTCGCTTCTTCAGGTGTTCCCCACAGGCGATGCACAGGGAAAGATGTTGGCACGCTATCAACCGCCCGCTTTAGCCGCGATGGAGGGGGCTTTCAAAACCAGCGCTCATGCCCCTCTTGTGATCATCGGTCAGCCAAACGAGCGCACAGGCCAGATCGAAAACCCCATTACGGTGCCAGATGTGCTGAGTTTTCTCGCCTACGGCTCTACGCGAGCCGAGGTGCGGGGGCTTGACTCGTTTCCACCCGACCAGAGGCCGGATAACGCGATTATGGCCTACTATGCTTATCATATCATGGTAGGTTTAGGCACGATTTTCATCGCGCTTATGGGGCTTTCTGCCTTTTTGTTATGGAAAGGGCGCCTCTACACCTCTCGTGCCCTACTTTGGGTGCTACTGTGCAGCTTCCCCTTTCCCTACATCGCTACGACAATGGGGTGGGTGGCTGCGGAGATGGGGCGGCAGCCGTGGGTGGTCTACGGTCTGCAGCGCACGGCCCACGCCACATCACCTCTGCTTAGCGGTGGGGATGTGGCCTTCTCAACGCTCGGGTTTATGGGGCTATATCTCGTTATTGGTATCGTATTTCTCTATCTCTTTTGCCGCGAGCTGGCCCACGGACCTAGCCCACTAACCGCCACAGGCGAGGCGGTTGTCCCGGAGTCGGGAACGGCAGTTACGATTTAAGAAAGGAGAGAAAAATGGCCACGCTCTGGTTCGCTCTGCTTTGCCTGATGCTGATCGTCTATGTGGTGCTAGATGGATTTGATTTCGGTGCGGGCATTCTCCATGTGTGGGTGGCTCGTAGCGATGAGGAGCGCCGAACGATCATTGCCGCTATTGGGCCGGTTTGGGATGGCAATGAAGTATGGCTTCTTGCAAGCGGAGGTGTGTTGGTGTGCGCCTTCTCTCGCGTCTACGCAGCGGGCTTCAGTGGATTCTACCTTCCGCTTATGATGGCGCTCTGGTTGCTTATCCTCAGGGGGCTTTCCATTGAGATGCGCTCGCACGAAACGAACTTCCTATGGCGCAGCTTTTGGGATGGCCTGCTCTTCTTCTCCTCAACGCTCATGGCCATTGTGCTGGGCGCGGCACTAGGTTGCATTATTCGTGGAGTCCCTCTTAACCAAACAGGCTTTTTTGAGGGCCCCCTGTTCACCGACTTCCGCGTTAGTTCGCATCCGGGCGTGCTCGACTGGTACACGGTTCTGGTAGGCCTTTTCGCGCTCTGTACGCTGGCTCTACACGGTGCCCTTTACCTCTATTGGAAAACTGCCGGATTGGTGCAACAACGATGTCGTGCTGTAGCGCCCTATCTTTGGGGTATTCAGGTGGTGCTCGGCATTGTTACTACCTATGCAACTAACGCGGTTCGGCCCGATCTCTATGTGCATCTCGTGGCTCGGCCATGGACATGGATATTTGCCGTGACGATCTTGCTGGGTGTTGTTAGCTTACCGATAACGCTGCAAAAAGAGCGAGAGTTGCCGGCATTTCTTGCCTCCTGCGCCATTATCGTCGGTTTGCTGGGGGCCACGGCGGCGGGGCTTTATCCCACCGTTCTTCACTCTACGATAAGCCCCTCCTACGATCTCACCATTTACAATGCCGCTAACGGCACAAGCACGTTGCGCATCGCTTTGTTCTGGTGGGTACCCGCTTTCCTTTTGGCCATTCTCTACTTTGCGACTATTTACCGCCTCTTTCGTGGTAAGGCAGAGCTAGACCCAACCGGTCAAAGCCACTACGGCTAGAGGCTCATCGACAAAGGGAGCTGAGCCAAACGGGGATTGCCCCGTTTGGCTCTTATCAGCTCAGAAGGCAAACGGAATGTTGATGTCGAGGTCAACCCCGAGTTGGTCGCATCCGGCAACCACTTTGGCCCGCACGGTGCGCCCGTGGCGGAACGCGATGGCGGTGACGGTGTAGTTGCCCTGCGGCAAGTTGATGAGATGATACATACCGTCTGGCGCCGTGGTGGCGTAGAACACGCGCTTCGAACCAGCGGTACGGGCAATCACCGGAATGTTTCCTAAGGGCGTGCCATCCACAGTGACCTGTCCCATAATGCCGCCCACGTTCGTGCCTCGTGCATTTTGAAGTGCGAGTGTCGCTGCGGCATCTATGCGCCCATAGCCATAAGTGGGGTCGTATCCTCCATCCCTCCGATTATTCAGCTGATGGCAACCCCTTTCAATGTAGTTTACAAGAATCTGTGGGGCGTTCGGCGTGAAGGGAGTAATGCCCAACCGTGCTGCTAGGAGGGCTGCTAGAGCGGCGACATGAGGACAGGCTAATGACGTGCCAGGCAGATAGCCATAGTCAAGTCCATAAAGCCCAAGGGCAGCGTACTCTCCGTCGGGATTATTGGGGTCGGGGTTGGAGAGAAGCACCTGGTAGGTCGGTGCGAGGGACCACACAAGCACGTACTCCTGGATGGGGTTTAACCCTAAATCCGCTCCATTTGGGCTATTGTTGTAGAACTCGGTGATGTCACCTCCGGGCGCCGCGCAACCGAGTTCATACCCATCGTTGCTATAAGAGGCCAAATGCTCATCAAGCACGGTGTTTGGCTCTCCATCCGGTCCGATGGGGTCGCCATAGGCTGTGGCGGCCACAGCAAGCACACGGTCACAACTAGCTGGATAGCGCCGTGTTCGGGCGAGGATGGGGTAGCTAGGGTCGCCATCGTTACCGGCAGCGGCCACACAGAGGCAGCCATGGTTCCACGCGTAGTTAATGGCGTCCTGCAGTGCCTGCGGAAAGTCCGTGGTATCGAGTGTAAGGCTGAGATTGATAACGATACAGTGCTGATCGGCAGCATATTGGATGGCATCAATCAGATCCGAATCCGAGCCATCCCCATTGGCGTCTATGATCTTTATGGGCACGATAACAGCAGGGAAGGCCAGTCCGGGAATGCCGATACCGTTATTCGGCGCTGCCGCAATAATACCCGCTAGGCTCGTGCCATGCCCCACATCATCGAAGGCGTTGGTAACGCCCCCACCCTGGTCGCCATCAATGAAAGTATGGGCGAGCGCCTCATCAATTTGGCCTCCATTGCTGATGTCGGCATCTGTTACGCCACCGCTTGGGTTGCCCGTATAGGTAAAATCAGGATGGGTAAAATCTATGCCGCTATCAATCACGGCCACACGAGGCAGCGCCGGCGAGAGCGGATTGCTTCGGTAGATTTGGGCGCGCTCCTGAGCCGTCTCATAATGGCCAGGGTAGATGTTCCAAGCGGCAAGGGCGTTCACCGTTTCGAGGTTCCAGGTGTAAGTCCAGTAGGACGAGTCGTCTTGGCGGGCCGTATCCGGAGTGTCCAAGCCTGAGAGCACCACAATGAGGTGTTCCAAATCTACCCGTTTCCAGTAGTAGTCGTTCGGGTCGGGCAGGGGAGTGCTGCACAGTTCCACCGGATAGTCCGGCTCGGCTCGTAGGACGCCTGGCTGCTTACGAAGGAGTTGAAGCGTTGCGTTGAGCGCCGAGGGCGAAGGCAATCGGTAGGTCGTCCACCCCAAGACCTTATTGCAGTGGCAGAATCGCAGAGGAGGCTGACCGTCTGCGATAGCGTGGGCTTTGAGCAAGGCGATTTTGGCAGTTCGGTTAAAGTGCGCTGCGAACTGGATGGGCGAAACCCCTGGGGCCAGCTTC
Organism: Chthonomonas calidirosea T49; assembly: GCF_000427095.1. NCBI lineage: Bacteria > Bacillati > Armatimonadota > Chthonomonadia > Chthonomonadales > Chthonomonadaceae > Chthonomonas > Chthonomonas calidirosea. The sequence goes on along the minus strand of NC_021487.1, from coordinate 2,172,183 downwards.
ACCAGAATCTGCTGGGGAGGGCGGTGCGGCTGCTTGTGAAACGGCAGGCTGAGAGGCTGCTGCAGCAGCTCCGGGCCGAGAGCTGCTACACGGTAAGCTCCACCCAACAGGGCTCCACAGAGTGTCAGAGCCACCAGTAGGCGAACGTAAGACCGACGGTAAGTTCGTTGCAACGATCGTGTCATCTTTCCTTCCTCCTAATTGAGAACAACGGTTTGCGCGATAGAGAACTTTGGGAGCGCACGGTGAGCGCTCGGAGACAAAAACACGAAGAGTTATGCATGTTTCGCTCCCTACATGCTAACCGAACCGGCTAGCGGAGCGTGCAGGATGCTTCTAGCCAATAAGAAACTTCCACAAGAGCACCCAAGGGCTAGAAACGATCAGAAAGATACACAAGAAAAATTGCGCGAATCCAATGCGGATTCCTTCTTTCGAAAAGCACAAATTTAGGCGAGGAGGAGATGTCTATGCAGCGGGCCTTCATGCAAACGCTCAAAACCAAGCCGCCGATAGAGCGATTCGGCCGGCCCTCCCGCTTCGGTGAAGAGATAGACAAGCTGGTTGCCTTCGGCAAGGGCATCGGCGATAGCGCGCGTTACAAGTGCCGATGCCACACCACGTCGGCGCCATTCAGGATGCGTGATGACGCTATCTATGCGCGCCCATCCATCCATAGAGAACAGATCGCAAGCCCCTACCGGGCTCTCCTCGATGTAGGCTAGATAGAGCCGACACCCAGAAAAACGGGACTCTGCTTCGGCCACGGCTCGCCAAAACTGGCGCTCTTCCTCCGTGCGTTCGTCGCATATCTGCAGCTCCACCCAAATTTGTCGAGCCTCTTCATCGTAAGCAGGTACTGCCGCCACCCAAACTTGGGGAGATGGTGGCAGCGGTGGCTGAGTAGCCTTATAGGCATACAGAGGATATCGGCTTCGGTTCTGCAGGGCACCTTCACGCAAAAGGGCATCCAGAAAGCCCTGTTCTTCGGCCACAGGATCTATATCTATCACAATAGGCCATCTACGATGTTGCTTAAAAACCGCAACGACCTCTTGTAGTATCTTTCTGGGGCCTCGTCCATCATCTCGCAAGCGGAGGGCCCGATTGGCATCGTGATATTTAGGGAGGGTTTCACTAAAAAGATACCAAGCGCAGTCGGTTTGCCATGAAGAGCCGGCAAAGGCAAAATAGTGAATCTCGTGTTTCAAAAGAGGATCGAGCCACCAAAGCGCGTTCATGGTGCTACAGAGAGATTTTCGCCTATTTTACCCGCTTCTTTATAATCTTTTCGTAGAATGGCACAGATGCCACAGTCCTCATAACGGCCGGCTTTTCGTATCCACTCTCGCAGAACACCTTCGAAGTGCATTCCCGCCTTCTCCATAACCCGTCGAGAGGCGGGGTTGCGCGTGAAGTAGGTGGCGTAGATGCGATTCAAGTTAAGTACGTCGAACCCAAAGGCGATAACCCGACGGGCAGCTTCGGTAGCATAGCCTTGGCGCCAGTAGGGTACTCCGATCCAGTAGCCTATCTCCGCTCGGTGATGATCGCACTCCACGCGCAGATCTATAGCTCCCACGAGGGTTTCACCCTCTCTAAGGATAATGGCGAAGGGGTATGTCGTACCAGCCGCTATTTGCGCGGTATGCCCGGCTATCCAGGCCTCCTCGGCGCCTTCGGGGTAAGGATGAGGGATATTGGAGGTCGTATCGGCGATTTCCGGGGCGCTTGCTAGGCGTTGCACCTCGGGCGCATCGCTCAAGACAAAGGGGCGTAAGAGCAGGCGCTCGGTGAGAAGCCTTAACTGGGATAAGTCTGTTGCTCTTTGTTGTAAAGGAGTCTCTTTTTCCATCTTCTTTCAGGTAGTCCTACGGGTTTTACCGTTTAGATACCGTATAACTACGTGCTTTCTGCCTTAAGGAGTTGCAAGCAGGCACCTATAATGTGAAGAAGTCTCAAAAAAATGAAGGGGGAGACAACGATGTCTACAAGCAGTGCCATTCGAGACGGACGTTTCGAGGTGCGGTTTAACGACAACTACACGGAGGCCACGGTAACCATCTATCCGCCAGAACCTGGGGGTAAACCGGTCAGTGCCGACGCGATCGTGAAGCGATTCCGTGAGTTAGGGGTTACCTATGGCATTCGGGAGAGCGCCATCCGTGAGGCCGTCCATAGCGTCCAATTGGGGCAAGACCCCCTCACTTTTGTTGCCGCCCAAGGGGTGTTACCGGTGGACGGGATGGATGGTGTTATCCATTTTCGTATCCCACCGGAGATTCTCACACGCCCATTACCGAAGAACCGTTTCGGTCAAGTAGACTGGTTTGCCATCGAGCCGGAACGTTTTGTGGAGGCCGGTCAGGAGCTTGCCTGCATTGTGCCGCCGAGTGCGGGCACGCCGGGGAAGACGCTTATTTGGCCTATTCGTGTGATAGAGGCAAAGCCAGGGAAACCGGCAGACCTGCGCCCCGGCCCTTGTGTTCGCGTGTCGGAGGACGGCTTTCATTTCTACGCCACCACCGAGGGGGTTGCCGAGCTGCAGGGTAGCCGACTGGGTGTGCGTGCGTTTTCGCGCGTGCATCACACTTTGCGTGGCGGCTTACATCGCTTTGCTCATGGGGCTGCTATTGTCGGCGACACGATAGGTGCCTGGATCGTTTCAGGAAACTTTCTTTCACTGCGGGGTCGTGCCCTCAATTCCTTGCTACGGGTAAATGGTGATCTCTACCTCCATAGCGCGATTGGCTGCAAGATCGTCGTGACAGGAGATCTCTATGTGGATGGCACCCTGAACAACTGCCAGGTTGATATTCGAGGTAAAATTTTGGGTGGACCCGATTCCCAGATCGTAGGTGGCTCTATCTGCGCCCAATCCGGCATACAGATTCAGCAGTTAGGTTCTCCTATGGGCACGCCCACCGAAGTCATGGTGAGTTCTGGCCGTTACAACCAAGTACGCGCCCAAGAGATCGAAGAGGAACTCGCTATGTGCGAGAGCAACATCGAATCGATCTATCGTGCTCTAAAACCTTTTAGCACGCTGCGCTTGCGCGCGCTGCCTGAGGAGAAGCAGACGCTGGTTCAAAAGCTACAGGATCAGCTTCAAGCCTTGGAGGAGCATCAACGAATGCTCTATGGGGAACGGCGCAGCTTGAGCATCAGCCGGCCGGAATCGGTTCATGCGACCATTCAAGTGGCGGGAACTTCTTATCCAGGGGTACGCATAGAAATAGGGAATGCGATCACGGTACTGGGGACTCCGGCAGAAAACTGTCGGTTTTATGTGCCGTTCGGCGAAAACCGCGTTCGGAGCGCTTCCCTAAAAATGGAGCAAGAGAAGGTTCTCGCTGTTTAGGAAAGAGCGGTGGAGACATCTTTTAAATTAACGCGCATCGTACGTACCCAATCTTCCGAGATATTCCTGATATGGGATGGTGAACGCCGTATCGGCCAGGCAGACATCCATTACGCGAACGACACCATCCATGCGACCATCATCTTTGAGGTGGACCTCAGCGTTGCCGAAGAGGAGGAGTTGCTCGCCCAGATAGACGACGATATCGTCTCCTCCTATCTCCCTCGTTTTGATAGGGAGGATTTCGTCGCCCATGTTTTTCGTGGCGAGGAGATCAGTCGCTATACGGATAGCTCCGGGCCTTTGGAGGATTTTGAAGAGGAGGATGGCGAGGACGAAGAAGACGACGAGGATGAGGAGGAGTAGGGTGTGACATCCTCTTCTACCTCAAGCCGCCGAAGCCGAAAACTTGGCGCTCCGGAGCCTATTGCGGCTCTCAATAGGGTGCGTATCTTGGAGCTAGATAAACCATGGACGGAGCGAGAGCCTCTCGTTGATGTTCGCATCCACTGTCCCGACGTGGTTTTATCGCCTCATCTATGCCCCTACTTACGCCGTACCGTAGCCGATATGCTGAATCGCGCCCAGGCCTCGTTGCCGCCGGGCTACAAGCTGCGCGTTAGCACCTGTCTGCGAACGCTCGACATGCAGAAGAGCGGGTGGGATAGCTTTTTTAAGCGCATGCAGGAGGAGCATCCCAACTGGCCGCTCTCCGCATTGCGACGGGCAACGAACAAGTACTTTGCACCCTACGATCAGAAGGCACCCCCAGGGCACTGCACGGGCGGCGCGGTGGATGTGGGGCTGCTCGGCCCCGACGGCAACCCCCTGGATATGATCGCGCCCACCAAAGGATGGGAAGCGGCCTATACGTGGTCGGACAAGATAGGCCTAGAAGCCAAACGAAACCGCATGATGATGGTCGAAGCCATGCTGAATGCCGGTTTTTCCAACTGCCGCGACGAATACTGGCACTACTCATGGGGCGATTCCGCTTGGGCGGTGCGGGTTGGCAAAACGGAATGCCCCTACGGATGGGCCTATCCACCGGTTGCTCTCGAAACGGACTTTTCGGGGAAAGACCTCCGCATCGAAAAAGCGCAGGTAGCAAACCCGCTTATTGAAACGGAGCGAGATTGGCACGGTCGGCCTCTCCGCGCTCGCGGTCGCTTCGACATTCTTCCCAATAGAGAAGATGATCGGCTCTTTGCCATCGGCCTTTACTGGGCCAAGGGGGTGGATGTGGAGCTAGAAGCCTGCTTGCCGGAAGAGATTAAGCGGTCTGTCCCGGTTTTCGTTGGTGACGGCAAAGAACAGTGGCGGCCCCTCGAAACTTATGAGCGACAGGGAAATCGCCTGCGCATTTGGCTTTGCCCCGAAGCCGACCGAGTCTATCTGACCGATTTCCCTCCACCGCCTAAAGAGGCGGACCAGCAAAGTTAAGCTGTGGTTGATTCTGGTTCTGCCTCAGTCCCTCTAGCCTAACCTGCAGCGATATCTCCGTTGCTCTCCAACGAAAGAAAGAGAATGCAACTTGGCGCTGCGAGAGCTACATGTCGGTTTAGAGGCTGGGGCATGCCCGTCTCTCGATCGCGGTGGAAAAACACCACGTTGTTGCTCTTTTGGTTGGCCACTACAAGCCATCGTCCGTCGGGAGAGATGGCAAAATGACGAGGCCAATCGCCCTCTACTGCCACATGGCCTAGCGGTGATAATTGACCGGTCGCTTCCTCTATCTGAAAAACAGCTAGGCTATTGTGCCCTCGATTGGCTCCGTAGAGAAAGCGCCCATCCGGCGATAGAGCCACTTCGGAAGGGTAGTTCTCACCGACGTGTGAGGAGGGTATGGTGGGGTGGGTGTTGGTGGGAAGAAGCACGCCTTTCTCTGCATCAAAGAGAAAGTGGGTGACCGTGGAATTTAACTCGTTGATCACATACAGAAAGCGGCCGTTTGGGTGGATGGCGATATGGCGCGGCCCCGCCCCCACTGGTAAGGTGGCTTGGCTGTGAGGTTCAAGCAGAGCTTTCTGGCGGTCAATACGATAGACAAAGACCCGATCGACACCTAAATCGGCCACGAAAAGGTAAGGTTGTTGCGGGTGAGGAACCGTACAATGGACATGCGGTCCTTCCTGCCGATCGGGGTGTGCCCCACGGCCCTCATGGTGAATGCTGGCGGCTTCGGGCAAGAGGGCGCCATCTGCGGCTAAGGGCAGCAGATGCACATGCCCGCTTCCGTAAGACGCCGCAAACAGCATCCGTCCCATTGGGTCTACGGAGAGGTGGCATGTGTAGGCCCCGGAGAGGGCTTGAGCGTTCTTGAACCGTAGTTCACCTGTAGCCGGTTCCAACGTGTAGGCGGTAATGCGCCCCGGCCGCGTCTCGCTGAGAGCGTAGAGGGTCTGCTTGTTCGGGTGCAGGCAGAGAAATGCCGGCGCTTCCGGACCGGCAATGCTGCGTTGCGCGGTGATCTTGCCTGCCTCTGAGAGTTCAAGTAACCCGATCTGCCCGCTATAGGTGCCAACATAGATTCGCATCATAGCACGTGCTCCTTTTTAGGGGATTCTACCAGAACCAGACACGGTTATCTTCTTGGCCTCTCCGTGTGCGAGGAAGGCAAGCTAGGGGAATGATAGTTGTCGAGAGAAAAAGGCGCGTCGAGTGCGTCCGGACACACTCGACGCGCGAAGAACTTAGGCTGTTCGACGCAGTTTGCGACGAACAACAAAAAGCCCACCGCTGCAGAGAAGGGCGCCAAGACCCGCCAGCGACGAGGCCTCCGGAGTGGAGGTGAGGGAGCCTTTGATGTAGTAGGTTTTCCATTGCCTGCGGTTATATGGAAGCCAAAGCTGCTCGGGGCGGGTGTATCTAGAAACTCAAACCCACTTACCGAGTTACTTGGAGTAACCGCATTGCTTTTATTATTGTTTTCGTATCCAAACATCTGGCCAGTGGTATTATGCCCGTGAAGATCGTCTTTTCACTCCATCCGCTTGGTGTCGTATAATTAGAGGGAATCACGGAAGAGACGGGGTTGTCGAACAGTTCAAAAAAGCCAAAGATGTTCGTGATGGTGGTGTTGCCGTAGCCGGCGTTGGGCGCTAGGGAGAGCGTGTAGGAGGCAACCCCATCGGATACCGTTTTGTTGAGAGTGATACCGTGAATCGATCCCACGTTTGTAAAAGAGCTGTAGCTCTATGCATGAGCCACCGCTATCGAGCAACCTATAACTGCAAAGGTGCACGGCAATCTACACAAGGTCTTAAGATGCATCTGTTCCTCCAAACATTTTTATTGGGTGAAGCTATACTGCAAAATCTTGGCGCTACAACAACCTACATCGCCCTATATTAAAGTATATTCTAACGATAATGTTAAATAAAACGATAAAAATACTAGTTTTACAAATTTTGCGTGCCCTATCGTTATGGGAACAGAGGATTGTAAGGGCGAAGCAGGAAATTTTTAGAGCAAACGCGAAGTAACAAAAGAGTGCAGGTGAGTGAGGCTCCTACCCAAGAAGGGAGCCAACTTAAGGAGGTTGAAAACCATGTTGACGCCCGAACAGCTTGACTTTTATCGGGAGAACGGCTATCTGCTGGTGAAAAGATTGTTGACTCAAGAAGAGGCGGCTCTCTATCGCAAGGCCTGCCATGCCTTGGCCGAGCGCCTCAGCGCCATGCGCAACATAGATGCCACTTGGGGCAGTGCCAAGCAGGCGGTCGCCGGTGCGGAGAAGACGGTGGTGCTGCATTGCCATGATGTGCAGTTCTACGATGCCCTCTTCACCCGTCTCATTACCGACCCGCGCCTAACCGATGCAGCCGCCGAGATCATCGGCTCGCCTAACGTGCAGCTTCACCACACCAAGATGTTTATCAAGCCGCCGGAGAAAGGGGCGCCGTTCCCTATGCACCAGGATGCTCCTTATTTCCCCCATGAGCGCCACACCATGATCGCGGCCATTATCCATTTCGATGACGCACCCATTGAAAAGGGCTGCGTGCGTGTGGTTCCTGGCAGCCATAAGTTAGGCCTGCTGGAGCATAATCCAGAGGGCGGTTGGCATCTGCCCTTCGAGCAATACCCCATCGAGAGCGCCGTTCCCTGCCCGGCGGAAGCGGGCGATGTGCTTTTCTTTAGCTACCTAACCATTCACGGCTCCGGACTAAATACCAGCAACGAAGCACGTACCACTCTCTTGGTGCAGATGCGCGATCCCACCGATAAGCCCACGCAGATGGTGCATCTCTCTCGAGGGCAGGGCATGATGCTGCGCGGGATAGACCCAACCGCCTCGGGCAAAGCCGCCTGGCAAGAGTAGCGCAAAAACATGATCGTCTCGAATCCGCCTTCGGATCCCGCTTCTCAAAAGCTGGTCTATACGCCTCCTCTACCGTTGGATGATTTCCCGGTAGAGGAGTTCCGTAAGCGTCGCAAAGCCTTACGCGAAACCTATCCGGATGGTATCGTGCTGGTGCGCGGCGCCACAGAGAGAGAGTTTAGAGGGCCTCTACCCTATCGGCAGAATAGTGCCTTCTACTACCTCACCGGTGTGCAGACGCCAGGAGCTTTTCTTGCGATGCTGCCGGATGGCTTGCCTCCACAAGCGGGGAATACGGGTCTGAGCAAACAGGTGCGAGAAATCCTTTTTCTGCCTGCCCGCAATCCCTCCTGGGAGCTTTGGACAGGCCCCCAACTCGGCCCTGGGGAGGAGACCCAGAAGCTTACCGGCATCGAGGCGACGTTAGAGGCAGGCCGTCTTTGGGGGCTGCTAACCACGTGGCTGTCGTACTGCCCAACGCTCTACGTTGTTGCACCCTATGGCGAGGATGCGCGGTTTTCACCGGATTATGCGCTTATCGAGCGCATTCGCCAGATGGCACCGACGGCGCAGTTTCGCGACCTCGGCCCAGGACTAGCAAAACTGCGTATGATCAAATCGCCCGCAGAAATAGAGTGCATCGAGCAGGCCATCGCCATTACCGATGCAGCCCTCCGCGCCGCACGCAATCTCATTCATGAAGGAGATGGGCGCTACGAATATGAGGTCGAGGCCGAGGTGCTTCACACCTTTCGGCGCCATGGAGCGAACTTAGGCTTTGCCCCTATCATCGGCAGCGGCATTAACGCCACGATCCTCCACTACACGAACAACAACAAGCGCATGGAAAACGGCGAAACCGTCGTTGTGGATATCGGGGCGCAGGTAAGAGCCTACACAGCCGACCTTACGCGCACCTTCATTGTAGGGGGTAAACCCTCCGAACGCCAGCGTGAGATATATGGGCTTGTGGCCGCTGCTCTGAAATACCTGGTTAGCTCCTATCGCCCCGGGGTCGACTCGCTAGACGATCTGAATATGCGCTGTAAAGCGTTTCTGAAAGATCATCCCTTGCGAGCTCCCGATGCGCACGGCGAAGAGCGGACGATGGACACCTTTATGCCGCATGGGGCAGGGCATCATCTAGGGCTCGATGTGCATGATGTGGGAGAACGCTACGAACCGTTGCAACCCGGCGCGGTTTTTACCCTCGAGCCCGGTATCTATCTTCCAGAGGAGAGAATCGGGGTGCGTTTGGAAAACGACTATCTGGTAACCGAATCGGGGCTGCGGGAACTAGGCAATGCGCTTTCCGTTGACGCGGAGTTGGAATAGATTTGTAAGATGGCAGCCCTTGTAAAAAGGGCAGAAAAGCAGTAAGATCAATAGACATGGAAGAGATTTCTCAGGAACAGCCCCGTCCGCTTTGGAGCGCCGAAGATCAGCACGCACGACTCGAAGAGCTATTAACCGACGACCCAGAAAAAAAGTTTGCGCCGCTGCGCCGCGATGTCCGCTGCCTTGGCCGCCTATTGGGATGGACGCTGAAGGAGCAGGCCGACCCCTCTCTGTACGACACGGTAGAGACGCTGCGCCAAACGGCTATTGGTTATCGTGAAAGACTGCAAGCGGGCGAAAGCGCGGAAGACGCTCTCGCGGCCATGGAGGCGTGCATTCGTTCTCTCTCGGTATCCCGTGCCTACCAGGTTACCAAAGCGTTCTCTATCTACTTTGAGCTAACGAATTTGGCGGAGGCGAACCACCGCAAAAGGCGTTTACGTGCGGCCCGTGTTGCGCCGAATCACGTTCCCCAACCCGGATCGATGGAGGGAACCCTCTTGCGCATGAAAAGAGGGGGCATTGGGGCTCAGGAAGCGTTGGAGTATCTCAGCAAAGTGGAGGTGATCCCCACATTTACGGCGCACCCAACCGAGGTGGCACGCCGCACCGTGTTGTATAAACGCCGTCAAATCGCCACGCAGATCGAACGGATCGACTGGCTTCCCCTGACCGATGCGGAGGCGCGCGAGCGCGAGGGCTTGATCGCCGCGGCGATCACCGAGCTCTGGCAGACCGATGAGGTGCGCCGGCGGGCTCCAACGGTTCAAGATGAGATACGCATGGGACTCGACTACTACCCAACGTCCCTCTTCACCACCCTGCCACGATTTTATGAGGGCCTGGCCGAGGCCTTTCAACGGGTTTACGGTGTTGCCCTAACGCCCTCCCAGCTGCCCACCGTGCTACGATTTGGCAGCTGGATTGGAGGGGATGGAGATGGCAACCCCTATGTGCATGGGGGCACTGTTCAGGATGCCCTCGAAATGGCACGACAGATTATTTTGGATCACTATCTGCAGCAGATAGAGGGATTAATAGCGCGCCTCAGTCTTTCTGTAAGACAGGCGGGCGTTTCGCATGCGCTCACAGAGGCTTTGGCACGCTACGAGCAGCAACATCCGTTGGAGGAGAAGCAGGCTCGCGCCCGATCGCGAGAGGAGGTTTACCGCTTCTTCCTAAGCTATGTGGCCCAAAGGCTTCGTGCCGTTCTTGCTGGTGATGCCTCCATAGCTTATCCTAACGCCGAGGCTTTCAAGGCCGATCTGCTTCTCGTTCGTGACAGCCTGCAGGCTAACAAGGCCCAGCAGCTTGCCCGCCTCTATCTCGACCCGCTCATAAGACAGGTAGACACTTTTGGCTTTCATCTGCACACGCTGGACCTGCGCCAGCATGCACGCGTTCACGCTAAAGCTATTCAGGAGCTAGCCCAAGCTGCTTCCACCCAAGTGGGCGAGATTCCTCCGCCCTCCTCACAAACCATACAACTGTTGGACACGCTTCGAGCCGTCGCCGCCCTAAAACGCAAGTATCCGCCGCAAGCTATTCGGGCCTACGTGATCAGCGGAGCCACCAGCGTGCAAGACATTTGGAATACCATTTGGCTTGCACGTAGCTGTGGCATTCGCGTTGAGGCCGAAGGCGATGACCCCGGTCTGATGCCGGTGCCTCTCTTTGAAACCATTCAAGACCTTCGGAACGCGCCGCAGATTTGCAGGGAGCTTTGGAGTTCTCCAGAGTATTCTCGTCTCCTCGATACATGGGGGCGTCAGCAAGAAGTCATGCTCGGCTATTCCGACTCGAACAAGGATGGCGGCATGCTCACCTCCACATGGGAGATCTTTAAAGCGCATCGAGCTTTACATCAGGTTGCAGCGGAGTGTAACGTACGGCTACGCCTGTTTCACGGGAGAGGTGGCACCGTGGGGCGTGGAGGAGGGCCAACCCATCGGGCCATTACCGCCCAGCCTCCGCATGCCTTTCTCGGCTCCATTCGCATTACCGAGCAGGGTGAGGTACTCAATTGGAAGTATGCTGACGAACAGATCGCCGAGCGCAACCTGGAGCTTATGGTGGCCGCTGCCTTAGAGGCGCTGACCAGAGCCGGTGGGTGGGGAGCCGTGATCGAGCCGGAGTGGGAGGCCGCCATGGAGTGGATGTCGCAGAAGGCATTTGCCTTTTATCGGAAGCACATCGCAGAGAATCCAGAGGTTCTCACTTACTATGAGCAGGCCACCCCTGTTGAGGAGCTGGCCCATGCCCGTATCGCTTCCCGTCCACCACGGCGAAGCGAAAAACGAAACCTGGAAGACCTACGCGCCATTCCTTGGGTGTTCGGATGGATGCAAAGCCGACATGTGTTGCCGGCTTACTTTGGGGTGGGCTATGCCTTAGAACAGTTTATCCAGGCGAACCCTAACCACGAAGCGCTGCTGCAGACAATGATGCGCAAGTTTCCTCTGTTTGAGGATATGATCCGCAATGTGGAGACCGGACTTGCCAAAGGAGACCCCAACATCGCCTGGCGCTACGCCTCTTTGGTAAAGGATAGGGCGCTTGCGGAGCGTGTCTATAACCTGATTATGGAGGAGTTCCATCGCACGGCTCAAATGGTGCTGCGCATCACCGGTCAACGTACGCTTTTAGAAGAAAACCCCACTCTCGCCGCCTCCATCCGCCTGCGCAACCCCTACGTAGACCCCATGAGCCTCATCCAGGTAGAGCTGTTGCGTCGAAAACGTGCGTTGCAGCCGGAGGCGGCGGCAGATCAAGAGGATCTCGACTACGCTATCGCGGCCACCATCAACGGTATAGCGGCGGGGCTACGCAACACCGGTTAGCCCGTAGGAGGAGATCGTAGATGCCTGCAGCGCTCACGCTAACGAAAAAGGCGTATTTCGACAAGGTGAAAGGAGCTTGGTGGGGAAAATGCGCCGGTGTAACCTTGGGAATTGTCGTTCGTGGGCGCACCGTGCCCTCCAACTTACGCTACTATAACCCGATCCCTGCCCAGCATGCAGCGGGGGTTGGACTCGACTTTTCGGTCGTCTGGCTCGATACCCTCGAAAAAGTGGGTACCGGTGTAACCGATGCCGATCTCATGAAGGCTTGGCAAAGCCACCTAGACTATTGGCAAGACGAGTTCGGCTACGCTCAATGGAACTGGGCGCGTGGTTTAGAGCCTCCCGCTTCGGGCACCTACTCCAACTGGTTTCACAACAGCACAGGAGGCGCTCTGCGCGCCGACATCTGGGCTCTGCTTTTACCGGGGGCACCGCAAGTGGCCGCTGCATTTGCCGCTCGCGATGCGCGCATAGACCACGGAATGGAGGGCGTTTGGGCTGCCATGTTTTTGGCAGCGCTGGGCAGCGCTGCCTTTTTTCTCACCGAGCCACGAGCTCTATGCGTTATTGGGCTGGCCATGATCCCCCGTCACTGTCGTGTGGCGCGCGCCGTGAAAGCGGTGCTCGACGCGGCCTTTCGGGCACAAGGGTGGTTGGCGGCACGTGAGGCCGTTCTTAAAGAGGTTGGCGACCCAAACTTTTCTGACGCGGCCCAAAATATAGGGTTCTTTACGATCGGGCTGCTTTACGGCTTTCAAGATTTTGAAACGGCCCTGTGTAACGCTGTAAATTGTGGCTACGACACGGAGTTTGTGGGAGGAGCCATAGGCGCGGTTAAGGGCATCTTGTATGGTTACGACCAACTACCTGAGCTTTGGAAACAGCCCCTAGGAGAGATGTTCATTCCAGGGCCGGGTCTGCGCCAGCTTCCTGTACCTAGCTCTCTTCACGACATAGCGGAACGGCTCGCCACCGTGGGAACACACTTCATCGAGACCTATGTGCCTCATCTCGCCCTGATTGAAGAGACAGCAGAATCGCCAACAGATTCCTCGCCAGTGCCCTCCAACGCAGCCTCTGAAGGGCAGGCCTCCTCTGCAGCCGACGTGGGCTTAAACGAACAACCACCTCAAGAAGCTGTCGTTGAGCTCTCGGAGGAAAACCCGCCATCGTCCTCAAGCGAACCTACCCCAACCGTGAAAGAGACCGACCTTTCACCCGATCCGTCTACGCCTCGTAGTGCCACAGCTGTTACCGATGTAACCCAGGCCATCGCGTGGGCCGATAATCGTCTCGTCAAGCCCCTGCTTGTCTATCCTCCCTACCTCATGGAGCGGCGCGTAGGGCCTTATCTCCTCTCGCTGGACGCAGGTGAGGTTCTCGCGGTATCCCACCTTCAACCCAAATCGTTCCAGTTGGCGATAGCCAACCAAAGCCAGGAGCCCTTCATCGGAAAAGTACAAGTGATGGCGCCATCTGGGTGGCAGATCACCATGCCACCCGGTTTTGGAAGCCGCCAAGTCATCGCCCCCCAAGGGCGGCTGCAGACGACGTTCACCCTTGCTGTCCCTAGTGGTCAGGGGGTTATTGAGATAGTAAACCCGCTTACCATCGCGCTTCTACCGGAGTCGGGCGAAGCGTCTCTATCGGCACAGTTCCTTGTTCCTGGAGCTTCCTGCTGGTGGGTTGTGGGAACCTTCGAAAATTCCGAAACCGAAGGGTTCGACCGGGTCTATGCGCCGGAGAGCCGACCGGAACTCTATGAGACCTACACAGGGCGGCTTGGCCAGATCGTGCGATGGGAGCGTCGGAGTTTTCCGGAACTGGTCTTAGACCTTGAGCCTCTCTTTCATGGCTCCCCGGGCGTCTGCTACGGGCAGACAACCGTATATGTTCCCTCGGAGCGCCCCGCGCGGCTCGTTGCGGCAACCAACAGCGGCGTTAAGGTTTGGCTGAATGGGCAAAGGGTGTTGGCGCGGTTTGAACGACGTCCATTTCGCCCCACCCCTATCGGTAGCGTCTGGGGAGTGGATGTGCTTTTGCGTCAGGGGTCCAATCGCGTGCTGGTGAAATGGGTGCGTGGCAAAGACCCCTTTGCCTTTGCCCTGCTTTTTGCCGACCAAGAAGGCCGTCTCATGCCGGATGTGGGCAATACCAAGTGGTAAACTAAAAACTCCACCTCAATCTCTTAGGAGGCTTGCTCTATGGCGTTACGCCGCCCTTTTTGGCGCTTTTTTATGGGTTTTGTGCTTCTCTCCTCGCTCTATCGAGCTCGCGCCCAGACAACCGGTGATCTCCACTATCCTTCCACACCGTTGCCCTATACCACAACCCTCGAACCGGAGATAAACCCAAGTGGTCTCATGAAGCCACCCCACTACGGTTGGCATACGGACTTCATCGGCCCATGGCGCGGCTATTTTGATCTTTCGATTGGTGTGAAAGCCTGGTCGGACCGCTTTACTTTTCAAAACCTTATCTTTGGCGGATTCGTAGACCTACTACCTGGCTTGCGGGCACGCCTGGAGTTTCGTAAAAGGAATAACAACAAGTTCGCCCAGGTGATACCCGATGAGTTCTATCTGGAAGCTTACGATCAGTACCGAGGGCACCATATGGAGGGGGGAGTGAGTTTGCGAATAGGGCACGTACGCTACCTTCACTTCCCTTTCCCCGATGCCATAGCGCTTTTTGACACGGTTCCGGACAATCGCGATCTCTACATTTCGCATGCGGAGAGCGACTATCGGTCTATCGTGCTGGAGGGAGAGGTGGCCTCCTATGGGGGTTGGGGAGCCCATTGGACTGGGCGCGCCGCCGGGTTTAGCCATGGCGACAACCCGAAGGGGACGGTTATCGAGGCATATGCGTTCTATCGAACCCATTTTGGCGACGGCTGGCGCTTTGAGACGCGTGCCGGCGACCTCGCTGTGCGGCGCTATCCTGTAGGCCAACCAGGGGAGCCAGGCTATAACGTCTATTTAGGCAAACAGATCGGCGAGTTCAATGTGGGGCTCTTCTACGAACACAAGCGCTCCGAACCCGATTTTACCGGTATTGCAATTCAGTTTCGGCCTGGGCCGGTAACGCGTGTTTTTGGGCGTTACGACATTGACTATTCACGACGACCGGAAGGGTTCACTGCCCAAATTCCTATCCTGCACCTACTCCTCAATGAGGATAAAAAGCCAGCGCACGGCGATGTCTTGGTAGGGCAGGTGCGTGCCGTTCGCATACGCACTCTCGATGTACAGGGGCTTGTACGCAACGAGTACGAGTTTCGATTGGAGTCGTGGGGGCAGACAAGCGGACCGGGGGTTCGATGTGTGGTGCGTGAGGAGCCATGGTATCTGCAAGCCGAAGCTCTGGTAAGCCCGCACACCTCCTTAGATAGCCGCTGGTTTCACGACCGCGCCGGGCCCGGGCAGTATGTACAGGTGGTTACCTACGACTTCTTCAAGCCGAAATCTCCGGCAGAAGGGACGAATACGGCGGATATCGCGCCCAATGAGGAACGCTTAACTCAACAGACCACGGACAGATAAGAAGAATATGCCACCATTTAAAAGGAGCACAGGATGAGGCACAACGCACATTACGATGCTATTGTGGTAGGTGCTGGTCCAGCAGGGACAACAGCCGCATGGGAGCTGGCACGTCACGGAGTCCGCGTGGCCCTTTTGGAACGTCGCAAGCTGCCACGCCATAAAACCTGTGGTGGTGGCATGCCCATCACGGTACGTCAACTTTTGCAAATAGATGTCGCCCAAGATCTAGCACCGGAGACCTTTGTGGAAGCGAAGGTGCGCTATCTGCGCCACACATTTCGCTTTGCTACCCCCTACCTCGCCCCTCTTAACCACGGACCCGCAGACGAGGATAGCTCGGCCGACCTTGAGCTTTGGATGGTGCAACGTTCTATCTTTGACAACGCGCTGGCCCAACGGGCTGCCCGCGCCGGAGCCGAACTGCGCGATGCCCTAACGGTGCGCCGTGTAGAGTGTGGGGATAGAGGCCCTATTTGCGTTACTGCAGAGGGTGAGACGGGTATGTGGAGCGCTACCTGTGATTTCTTAATAGGGGCCGACGGCGCAAACGGTGTGGTGGCGCGCCAAGTAGGTTTAAGAAGCGAACGTGCCATCGCCATCGCCATCGAGGTAGAGGTGCCTCACCGATGGGGTGAAGGCCACGAAGACCTGCGCCCAGAAATAGCCCATTTAGAGTTTGGGGTGGTGCAGGGCGGCTACGCTTGGGTCTTCCCAAAAGAAGATCATCTCAACGTTGGGGCCGGCTGTTTTCGGCCAAAGGGCTTAAGTGTGCATGGCGACCCGAATCTACGTGCCGAACTGCGAAAAACGATTCTAGACTACCTGCGCTATCTTAACGTGCCGTATCGGGAAGAGGAGCTGGTTTTTCATGCCCATCCGTTGCCTATCTGGAATGGGCTAGACACGGTGCAAAACCATCGTGCGAACATTCTGTTGGTGGGAGATGCTGCGGGGCTCATCAATCCGTTTTTTGGCGATGGCATCTACTCAGCCATCAAGAGCGGCTCGATTGCGGCAGAGGCGATCATTGAGGGGCGCACAGCGGCCTATACCGAGGCCATTGGTAAGGCGTTTCGCGCCAATTTCGACGATGCCCTGAGGTTTGCGCGCTTTTTCTATCGCTGGCCAGGCTTCTGCTATCGGCACGGAATTCTACGGCCTTACGCCACGCGCACGGCCGTCCGCATCTTGGCGGGCGAGCTTACCTTCCCCGAGATATCGCGCCGTGTTATCCGGCGCATTCGTCAAGCCATGGCCCTTGAGCGCGGTGGTCCCTATAGTCGCCGATTGCGCGATCTGGAGATATTGGAGTAAGCCTATGGCATCCATCGCAATTCAATTCGGTGCAGGAAATGTTGGCCGGGGGTTTTTGGCGCAGCTCTTTTGGGAAAGCGGTATGGAGGTGGTGTTCGTAGAAGTTAATTCCACTATCGTGGAGCTTTTAAATGCACGTCGTTCTTATCCTCTTTGTCTTATCCCTATCCCTGACGCTGCGGCTGCTTCTGGAAATGAGAAGGATACCGCCTCAACGCCCCTACAGATAGCGCCGGTGAGGGCGCTGCACACCAGTCAGCACGAAGAGATCGCCTCGGAGATAGCCCGCGCCTCTGTGCTCTGTACCGCTGTGGGTGCAGCCGCTCTACAACATATCGCCCCCCTCATCGCTTTGGGGCTTGTAAAGCGCTATGAACTTCAGCGTCCGCCCGTGAACATCCTATTGTGCGAAAATCTCTATCGAGCCGATAACGTTTTACGCGAAGCGGTGTCTCAGCACCTACCGCAAGAGGTTCGCGATCCAATACTCCAACGCACCGGCTTTGTGCCCACCGTTGTGAGCCGCATGATCCCGATCCCTTCTCCTGAGGAGCGCGCTGCCGATCCCCTCTATATTCGAGCAGAGAGCTACCACCGCCTACCGGCCGACAAAAATGCGGTGGTTGGAGAACTACCCTCCATCTCCGGGCTTGAACTTGTGGATAATTTTCAAGCCCATATGGAGCGTAAACTCTATTCTCATAATGCCGCCCATGCTGCTTTAGGCTATATCGGCTGGCTTAAAGGCTATACATACGCCGCCGATGCCCTTAAAGACACCACGATTTTGGCGCGCATTAGGGGACTGATGGAAGAGACCGGCATGGCGTTGGTGAAACAACATGGGTTTGATCTTTTGGAGCAGCGTGCCTACGAAGAGGAGCTGTTGAGGCGCATTGCAAACCCAGCGCTCGGCGACACCTGTGATCGTCTTGCACGTGACCCCCTGCGCAAGCTCGCCCCAGAGGATCGCTTGGTGGGCGCCGCTCGGCTGTGTTTGCGGCATCAGATATTCCCCGATCACGGTGCCTACGCGATTGCGGCAGCGCTGCACTATGCCCACCCAAACGACGTTTCCGCTAGAGCGCTTCAAGAACGTATTGATCTGGAAGGAGTAGCGACTTTTCTAGAGGCTCACTGCCATATCGCAGCCACAGAGCCTTTGGGAGAGGCCATTTTGCGCTACTATTCTCTACTAAAGGAGAGAACCACCGATGGGGTTTGAAGTTCGTGCCGTGCGGCCGGAGGAGAGAGAGGCCTGTTTGGATTTGTGGTGCCGTGTATGGTCAGAAAATGGACGTGGTTTCTTTCATCGCTATCTCTATGCAGACGAAACCTGGCTGCCGCACTATACGCAGGTAGGCGTGCTCGATGGCAAAATCGTGAGTGCTGTTCAGATCGTACGGCGCAAAGTGGCTTGCGGGGAGATATGGTTGACGATGGGGGGCCTAGCCAATGTGGCTACCTTGCCAGAGTATCGTGGTCAGGGCTACAACACAGCTTGCCTCAAAAGAGCCTTGGCAATCATGGAGGCGGAGGGAATGGATTTCTCCGCGCTTAGCACGGGCATTCCCGGCTACTACGAGCGCATCGGATATACCGTTTTTCCTCTTCCGGAGGTCGAGGGCGCTGTTAGGCAGCCCTTGCCTTCTGGTTCTGCCGATATCGGTGTGCGTGCCGCCCGCGCCGACGACTTACCCATCATTCGCGCCATTTACGCCAGCTATAATCGCTACCGACCTCTTACCTTAGAGAGAACCCAGAGCTATTGGAGCTATTGGATAGGTCTTTCTGAAGAGCGCGATCCGAAAGAAGTGCTCGTGGGTCTTGACAGAGAAGGGCACGTGATTGCCTATCTCTGTTACAGCACGTTTGAGCGGGAAGGGCAGAGATATGGCGAGGTTCGTGAAATCGGCTTGGCCGATATGGCAAGCGCACAGGCAGAACAGGCGCTGTTTAACTTGCTGGCGACCCTATGCTGGCAAGAGGAGATCGGCTTTCTTCGCGCACATATCGCCTTGGATCCAGAGGTCTGCTCCGCCCTTGAGCGGATTTTAGAGAAGCCTATTCCCGGCTATCATCGCAGCGGGATGTTGCGACTGTTGCATCGAACCGAGCTGTTTCAAAAGCTTCTGCCCCGCTTCGAGCAGAGATGGATCGAGCAGGGATGCCCGGCAGGTCGGGTGAGTTTTGAAACACCTTATGGGCCGATCTCTTTAGAAGGGGCTGGCGAGGCGTTGATCTTGAGGCGGATGGAAGAGGGCGAAGGGGTTTTACCTCAGGTTCATTTCTTTCAGCTGCTTTTCGGCACAGTACGCCCTCATCACGTTACGGAAGATGGAGCGCAACGACGCTTCTTAGAGGCCCTGTTTCCTCGAGGAAAGGCGCCCGTTTTCTACCGAGCCGACGGTTTTTAGACGCATCCCCCTAGGTAGGAGAGATAGAGAATGGTCTTTATGTTGGAAGAGATTTACGAGCAGCCGGAGGCCGTTGCCACCGCGGTTCAACAAGGCGATGCCGCCATCCGGAAGCTCGTGAAAGAGTTGAAACAGCAGGATGTACGTTACGTGGTCATCGCCGCTCGCGGCACCTCCGACAACGCCGCCACCTACGCGAAATACCTTATCGAGATCGTTTGTGGCATTCCGGTCGCCCTTGCGGCGCCCTCGGTGTTTACCCTCTATGAAGCGAAGTTGCGATTAGAACGATGCCTGGTTTTAGGCATATCGCAGTCGGGGCAGGCGGAGGATGTGGTTCAGACGCTGGCTTCTGCTCGGGCAGGCGGGGCGCTAACAGCTTGCATCACCAACGTGGCCGATTCGCCGTTAGCAAACCAAAGCGAGTATGTTCTACTATGTCATGCCGGGGTGGAGAGGGCGGTGGCGGCCACAAAAACCTATACAACAACGCTTGCCCTCATCGCGCTGTTGGCCGGACATTGGGCCGAGGAAACCTCCCTTTTGAACGAGCTCCGCGAGATACCAAAGCACATGCATCAGGTGCTGCCGTTGGACTCGCAGATTGAGGCGGCCGTCGAACGCTACCGTTACATTCAAGAGTGCGCCGTGCTGGCACGTGGCATCAATCAGGCCACCGCATTAGAGGCCGCTCTCAAGATGACGGAGACGAGCTATCTGGTGGCAAAGCCCTACTCGGGCGCCGACTTCCTCCACGGGCCCATAGCCATGATCCACGAGGGGTTTCCCACCTTCCTCTATGCCCCAGACGGTCGTGCCTATCCTTTTATGTGGGAGTTAGCCCGGAAGCTGCAGGAGCGTGCCGCAGAAATGATCATCTTTGCACGGTCGCCGGAGCTCCTAGAGTTTGCTCGATGCCCCATTCGCATTCCAATAGATATTGACGAACGGCTTAGCCCGCTGCTCTACATCGTTGCCGGCCAGCTATGGGCGTGTCGGCTTGCCCTCGCCCGTGGTTACAATCCTGATAGCCCGCGCGGTCTTAATAAGGTGACCGTTACACGCTGACAGCCATGTTGTTCCGTACGGAAGGCCGAGTGGAAGCGGTTCTTTCTGATGACCCCGATCTGCAGGTGCTTGCGGTGCGGCCTATCTCGGCGGATGAAAATATGCCACCGAGAAAAGCGATCAACTACAAGGCGCTCAACGGTACCGCACAGGTTGGCGAGCGCGTCTTGCTGAATACGGTGGCCGTGGAGCTTGATTTGGGAACCGGCGGCTACGATTTTGTGGTGGGAATCGTGGGGCGCGAGCTGGAGGATGAGCCCCCAGGGCATCTCATCAAGCTGCGTTATACCCCAATCCAAACGCCGGTGCTGGCGGTGGAGGCGCCGGAAAGCCCATTTCATTCGCTCCTCGAATCGTTTAGCCCGCTTCAGGGGACTCCTGTGGTCTGCTGCGGTCTGCACAGTCAGATCGGCCCGGTCTGCTTCGCTGTGCATGCGGTTTTCAAAGAGCGAGGATATGGTGGACGTGTCGCCTACATCATGACGGATAGCGCTGCCTTGCCTATTGCCTGGAGCCATCTGGTGAGGGAGCTGAAACAGAGCGGTTTACTGCAGACGACGATCACCTGTGGGCAGGCTTTTGGAGGCGATTATGAGGCCATCAACCTCTACTCGGCCTTGCAGGCGGCAAGACAGGTGGCGTCTGCCGATGTTATTCTCGTTTGCCAAGGGCCGGGAAACGCCGGTACACAGACCGCATTGGGGTTCTCTGGAGTAGACCAAAGCCTCGCCTTGAATGCGGCCACTGCCCTGGAAGGCCGCCCCATCTGCGTTCCGCGTATTAGCTTTGCAGATAAGCGCCCGCGTCACCACGGTGTTAGCCAGCAGACCCTCATGGTTCTGGAACGTCTGGTGGTTGGCTCGGTGTGGCTGCCCCTGTCGGTTATGCCTTCCCCCATGCGTGACATCGTGCTCACCACTCTTCAGCAGAGAGGGATTTTAGAAAAGCACATGGTGGAGGAGGTAGAGACTGAGGCTCTCTTCAACGCGATGGCAACCTATCGTTGGACCACCATGGGGCGCAAGCCACAAGAAGACCCCTACTTTTTCCGAACCGCCCTGGCGGCAGGAGTCGTAGCAGCCCAATCGGTATGCAACACACGCTAATGGCCTACCGAATCGTGCCGATAGCCGTCCGGCCCGTTGCGACCGAGCCTCAAGCCGAAGAGATAGTCACCGCAACAGGCCATAACGATCATCAGCAGATATTCCAACCCCACCCAAAGCAGGTAGGTCGGCGGGGCATATCGGGAGAAAAAGAGATGCGCTATCAGCAGAACGATCGGTACGGCGAGGGTATACAAAAAGACTCTCAGGCCGCCCGTTGCCCATGCGGTTACTCCTCCAATGACAAAACCGGTGAGGGCTAATGCAAGCCACCATTCCCATCCCATTTCCTAGCTCCTCATGTAATTTGCGTTTCTCCTAGCCTTTTAGCTCCACAATGGTCACCCCATCGCCGCCTTCCTCAGCGGTGCCAAGCCGGTAGGAAGCTACCAAAGGATGGTCGGTCAAAAACTGATGAACGGCTCTTCGTAAGGCACCGGTTCCCTTCCCATGGATTATACGTACTTTGTCAAGCCCGGCGGCATAGGCATCATCGAGGTAGCGTTCCAATAGAGAAAGCGCCTCGTCTACCCGCATGGCCAGCAAAGTTAGCTCCGGTGCGATCTGAAGCGCTTTACGTAAGGCTATCTCAGAAGCGCTTGATGTCGTATGTGAAGTGGGAGAGGGTTGTGTTGTAGGCGCTTTCGTCAGAGGGCGCAGTTGATCCACGGGGAATGTGGCGCGCATCGCTCCCACTTGCACAACGACCTCTCCGTTCTTCGGCTCTTCAAGCACTTGTGCCTCCAGCTGAAGCGCCGGAATACGCACCCAGTCGCCTCGACGATAGACGTGGTGGGCTGGCGCCGGCTCGGTGGGTTCTATGGGGGCAGGTTCAAGGGCGGCATAGACCTCTTCACGCAACGCTTTCAATTTTTGGCGTGCGCTCGCGCCCTTTCGGGCCCCTCGGTTCAGGCGCTGTAGCTCTTTTAAGATGTTTTCGGCCTTCTCGGAGGCGTGCGAGAGAATGCGTCTCGCCTCCTCCTGGGCTTGCTGGCGAACCGTTCTTTGGACTTCGGCAACTTGCCGTACCCGTTCCTGATACTCGGCGCGTGCGCGTTCCGCCTCTGCACGGGCGGCCATAGCCGCTTGTTCCGCGATGGCGGCGTTACGGCGGCTCTGCTCCAGCTGCTCAATGAGCTGCGAGGCTTCGACCTCCCGTTTTGAAAGGGAAGCGCGCGCCTGCTGGAGTATCTCTTCTGGCAAGCCTAAGCGAGCCGCAATGGTGAAGGCATGCGAGGAGCCAGGAACCCCTTGCAACACACGATAGGTTGGCGAGAGCGTCTCTCGATCGAACTCCACCGAGGCGTTCTCCACGCCGGGCGTTGAAAAGGCATACTCCTTTAACTCTCCGTAGTGTGTGGTTGCCACCACCCGCGCTTCTCTCTCTCGAAGATACTCCAAAATCGCTTTGGCCAGGGCTGCCCCCTCCGCCGGATCGGTTCCAGCCCCTATCTCATCCAGCAGAACAAGCGAGTTGCTGACCAGGTGTTCAAGGATGTGAACGATGTTTTTGAGGTGGGCGCTGAAAGTCGAGAGGTTCTGCTGAATATCCTGCTCATCGCCGATGTCGGCAAAAACCTGCTCGAACAGCGCGATTTCGGTGCCCTCCTCCGCAGGGATTTGGAGCCCCGCCAAGGTCATGAGGGTGAGCAATCCGATGGTTTTGAGGGTCACCGTTTTCCCTCCTGTGTTCGGGCCGGTGATCAACACAACCGTGCATCGTTCCCCTATCTCAAAATCTATGGGCACCACATTCCCTGTGAGCAGCGGATGGCGTGCTTTGCGCAGTTTCACCACGCCTCTTCGATTCAACCGCGGCTCTATCGCGCGCATCTCTTCGGCAAGAATCGCTTTGGCATGAACTAGATCGAGATGACCGAGAATAGAGATCATGCGCTGCAACTCGGTGTGGCGATCGCCAACCATCCGAGAAAGCTCGCGCAAAATTCGGTCTACCTCGTGCTCTTCTTCGAGGGATAGCTGCTTCAGTTCGTTCCCCAAAGAGATGGTAACCTCCGGCTCGATAAACACCGTGGCACCGGACTGGCTTGTGTCGTGAACGATGCCACCGAACGCACGCGCATGCTCCGCCTTCACCGGAAGGCAGTAACGCCCTTCACGTAAGGTGATGATGCTGTCTTGCAAGAAGGGGCGATACCGTTCGCTGGTTACAATGGACTGCAGTCGGTCCATCAGGCGGTTGTGCGTGACCCTCATTTGGTGACGAATACGGGCAAGCTCCGTTGATGCGGTGTCACGTACCTCTCCGGTCTCTGTGAGGGCGGCCTCGATGCGGCTGTCAATGTGGGGGAACAACGGAAGATTGGCGGCCATTTCGGCCAGTAGGGGCACGTTCTCGCGGCGGTCAAGCAGAAAGGCTCGTAGGCGATGGGCGGCAACGATAGTGGACCGGATGTCTACCAGCTCTTTACCGGTCAATCGCACCTGAAGGCGGGCGCGTTCAAGGGCTTCGCGAACGTCGAAGATGCCTCCTAAAGGGAGGCCGCTTGTGGTGTCGCGTAGCCAGCGCGCTTCGCGCGTTTCCTGCAGGCGCCGAACCACCGTTTCCGGATAAGACAGCGGCTCTAGCTCTAAGGCGAAATCGCGACCCACGGCGTTGGAGGTGTGGGCCGCAAGTCGGTCACGAATTTTCGGATACTCCAGAACTTGGAGTGCGTGTTGGTCTATCATAGACTTTCCGCCCTAAGATACGATAAACGATCTGCTATTGTAGCATAACTACGCAAGAGGAGGCTGGAAAAACAGCGCTAGAAGGAAGCCGAGAGCGTGAGACCATAGACATGGCGTTCAGGGCGTATCCAGGGAGCGAGGAGCAACCCCCTTGGAGAGGCGACCTCCCAACGCGCAATGCCATAGCCCAGCGCGGCGCCGGCCAGTACATCGCCAACGGTATGCCGGTGCAGTCCCACACGGGAAGCCGCAATGAGGGCAGCGCCGGCGAACCAGTAGGGGGTTTGATCGGGGTGCAGAGCGCTCTCGGTGGTCGCTACAGCGAAGGCAGCGGTAGCATGTCCGCTAGGAAAGCTGTCGTGTGCGTTGCTATCCGGTCGTTTTTCGCGAATAAGTGCCTTAAGCCCCTCACACAAGAGCACGCTGGTGCCCACCGCGTCGGCCACACGCAGCGTGTGGTTCCAGCCAAGGTGTCCATCGGTTAGCAATGGCAACCCCACGCCGGTGGTCAAGTAGATCACGTTTCCGGTGCCCGAAAGAAACTGCCACATCTGATGGTCGAAGGGCTTGTCGGCTCGAGCTCGGCACGAGAGCGACAGAAGCGCTAGGGAAATAGAGGTGCAAATGAGTTGAGATCGCGGGAAGGCCATACCTATTCCTTTCTTCAGCTGATGGGAGAAGTTAGTAACGACGGCAAGATCGGCAGAGACAGTGCCACATTTCGTACTGCTTATACGCGAGCCGGCCCCCAATATCCTCTTCTGTCGGCGGCGCGACGTTATGGCAACCCTTCCGTGCGCATCGCAAGTCCTCTCTACCCTCGTTTAACGCTCCGATGGCGGGCTGTAAGAACATCCGCGTTCCATGCCCAGTAAGCTTCCTAATCCAGTTCAGAATAGCGACCTCGTCTTCCACTCACGCCATTTAAAAAAATCTCTCACAAAAAATCTTTTCTATTTTGCCCAAAAAACCCTTGACAACTTCGCACCCTGTGTGTTATACTTACTTTGTAAGTGAGCTGCCTCTATATCCCTCACTTCCCTTACAAATCTATAACGCTTTCCCTGTGGCCATTCTGAGGCTCCTGAGAAGACCCCTCTAACCTCTAGCCCCTTTTGAGAGGCCTCCCCAGCCCTCTTGGCATAAACCCTTTCAAAGCTTCCTGAAAAAGGAGAACTCAAACAATGGCTAACCACAACAAACGCAACAAGAAGCTGCAACAGGGAGAAGGGAGTGTCCCCCCCCCCCCCCGAAGGGGGAAACCCCCCGAAACCTTTGGCTCGTTCGGGGGGAATCCCACGCCCCCAGTTCCCCCCCCCCCCCCTCGCTAGCCCCGGCGCCGCTGTTTTTGGGGGGGCTTCCCTCAAAAGCGCTCAAAGGGCCCAAGCTCTCTCCACGGGTTCTCCGCCTCGGCCGCCTACCCCGGGCCCGGAAGGCCCCTGGAACCCTCTCGTCTCTTTGGGCAAAGGGCAGTCCAACCGGGCCTCGGGCAACGCCCAGGGCACCTTCCCTCTCTTTGGCTGGAGCGAAAAAGGAGGGGG
>NC_021487.1:2142748-2146168 GCF_000427095.1 Chthonomonas calidirosea T49 | reverse complement strand
CAAGAGCGGGAGTGGGTCTTATCGGGCGATAGCGGTTTCAGTCGCAGACAAGCACTCAGGTGATCAGCAGTTCGAGCAGTTGGCCCAGTGGGACGACGGTGGTGGCGAGCTGGACGGACGCCAACCAAAACACCGTTCAGTATGGGATGGACAGCCAAGGTCAGCTGTTGGGGGTGGTAGATGCGTTGGGTCATCAGACCAGCTTCAGCTACGACAGCGCCCACAACCTTCTGTCAACGACGACGCCTTCGGGGAGCGTGTGGCAGCAGCAGTACGACAATCGGGGCAACATGTTGGTATCGCAAGACCCGCTAGGCCAGAGCACCCAGCTGGCCTATGGGGTGTTTGACCTGCCGGTGTCGGTGACCGACCCGTTGGGGAACAAGACGCTCTTCAGCCTGGATAGCAGCACGGGCAATGTGCTTCAGGTGACGGATGCCAACAACAACGTGAGCCGTTTCAGCTACAATGGGGATGGAAGCGTGGCGAGCGCGACCGACCCCGCGGGTCGCACCACGCAGTTTGGGTACGACCAGTGGGGGCATCTGACGAGCCGCACAGACCCCTTGGGGAACGTAACCCGCTACAGCTACTCGGTCGACAGCCTTTTGCAGCAGCGGGTGGACGCGTTGGGCTATGTGACCCAGTACAGTTATGACGGGTGGGGGAGGCTAGTTTCAGTCAGTTACCCTACCAGCGGGGCACCGGGGATCAGCTATAGCTGGGATGCAGAGGGTCAGTTGATCCAGAGCAGCGATAGCACCGGTGTCCGCAGCTACACCTACGACGTGTTGGGTCGGAAGGTGAAGGCGGTAGACCCTCGCGGGACGACGCAGGCCAGTTATGATGCGGTGGGCAACCTGTTGAGCCAGACCGATGTGACGGGTCGGGTTCTGACCAACAGCTACGATGCGGCGTATCGTCTGACGAGCGTGGTAGATGGGAGCGACAACGCGCAGGTGAGCCTCAGCTACACGGCGGACGGTCAGGTGTCGAGCGTGATGTACCCCAACGGCGTGGAGGTGCAGTACAGCTACGATGCGGCGGGTCGTGTAACGAGCGTTCAGCACGTGCTGGTAAGCAGTGGGACGGTGTTGGTGGGCTACAGCGCCAGCTACGATGCGGCCGGTCGTTTGGTACAGGTGGTAGAGCAGCCGAGTGGGGATGTGACGGTGTACCAATACGACGCGGTGGGGAACCTGCTGAAGGAGCAGCGGAGCGGTTCACGCAGCTACAGCGGGAGCTACACGTACGACCCCTCGAACCTTCGTTTAAGCGCTCAGGTGGTGGTCAACGGGGTGCCGGTTCATATGGGCAGCTACAGTTACGACGGCGGGGGTCGTTTGGTACAGGTGGTAGACAGCGCGACGAACACGACGGAGGTGTACAGCTGGAATGCGACGGGGACGTTGGCGAGTGCCCCTGGTCCGGGCTACACGCGCGGTTTAATGTGGAATGAAGAGGGCCAGTTAGTGGGGATAGCGCACAACGGGGTTTTGGCGTACCAATACGGTTATGGTGCGGACGGGAACCGTCGTTGGCGGAAGGACTTGGCGAACAACGTATGGGTCTGGTATCCGTGTGGGGTAGCGTGCAGCGCTGGGGAGCTGGTGGAGGAGGTAAGCGACCTGAGCGGTGGGGTATGGAGTGTTCAGGCGCGGTATCTTCGTGTAGGCGGCGGCTGCAGCAGCCAGTTAGTTCGTCGGAACGGGGAGTATCATCACAGGGATGTGTTAGGCAACTATGGGGTGATAACGGACGGGAGTGGGAACGTGCTATCGAGCAATCTGTACGACCGTTTCGGAGTGAGCATGTACACGAGCGGTAGCGCCCAGAGCCCGTATCGTCCTGCTGCAGGAATGCTGGATGAGGAGGGGTTGCTCTATCAAAAGCGACAAAGGATAGAGTTTATGCCTAATCGTAACCTGGTGTTGGCGGCTGGAGACCCGTGTGCGAATTACTGTAAAGTACTAGGTTGGTTGTTAGGCGGCTACAATACATGCATGGCCATTTGTGAAGCCGTGGAGGGCATTCTTAACATTCTTCATCCACCAAGACAAAATCCTCCCACTGCTGGAGGCGGAAATAGCTCTATTCCACAGCCACCCACAAACTGCCCCCATGGGACGATACCTATTGCAATCAATTGCGCGAAGGGCTCTATTTCGACCTGTGTTCCACAAAACTTCTATCAAACCTGTCTACCTGGCTGTGATGCGGATGGAACCCCAGACCTGTGTAAGACCCATCTGGCTCCTCCGCCACCAAGCAAATCATCCTAGATAGGCAGGCAATGTGTTCTCAATGGAGAGGGGGATTTGCACCTCTCTCCTGAATTATCAAAAGAACCTGAAAGGAGAAAACAAAAAATGATATGCTTGCAAAGAATAGGCAGCCGATTTGGCGTGCTTGGCTTTTTCCTACGACGTACTGGGTTGCTGTTGGGAATGGGGATAGGGGGGCTGCTCGGTGGTCTCATCCCCTTCACGTTCACGGCGCACGGCGCCCCCGTTGATACCGCAGAAACCGCCCCTCATCTGAAAGTGCGTTCGTTGGAAGTCGTAGATAATCAGGGCAGACCGGTGGCGTACCTGACATCGAGGGGTGGTGCAGTAGGGTCGTTTCCGATCTTTACATTGTCGAGTTGGAAAGGTAAAAACCAGGCTCAGGTGAGTTTTGAGTTTTTGTCCCAGATGCCCATACCGCCCTCTTGGGAAGACAAGAAGCTTCCGCCACTTGGTCCTGCCCTCGTACTTCTCCAACATGGAAGTGGCGCAGGCGACAAACCCAGTGCAATTGTGCTCGGCTTTGGACCGTACTCCAAAACCAGTAAGGTCCATCCTCTGTTGTACTCCAAAACCGGTAAGGTCCATCCTCTATTGATATTTCTGGACGGACAGAGTGGGAAAAGTTACCGCCTAGGGATAGAAAATGGGAGAGTGCATGTGGTAACGTCATCGTCTTTTTTATCCCCTGAAGATCTCGGGGTTATTGATAGTTTCATGCAGGGGATGAAGGAGAGGACCCTAAGTAGGCCAAGCAGGAGGTTGGGTAGGAATGAGGAGAAGGGCGCCCAGCCCCCAGAAAATCGCAAGATTTTCTGGGGGCTCCGGTATCGGCCTTGAGGAGGAGGGCGTTGGCCTTGAGAGGGGTTTGGATTTCGGGGGCCTCCGGTAGGCTGCCCTGTGTATGCCCCAGGGCCTTGGCGTTGTCGCAACGCAGTGTGGGGGTGGACCTCCACGGAAAAAGCCCCAAGCCGAAACCGCCCCTAAAGCCACAACCACCTAAAAGACCGGAACCCCACCTTCCTCGGTCAGTGTCTAACCTTTGCATCACAGTTTGATAAACCCAGACAAAGTTGTGGGCGCAGCTTAAAAAATGTCCTCGCCAAATCATCATGGTTTTGGAGAATCTGCCAGA
>NC_021487.1:2140382-2141031 GCF_000427095.1 Chthonomonas calidirosea T49 | reverse complement strand
TGCGTTTCAGCAGACGCCGTGGAGGCAGGGGCGAGCCTGTTTTCGGAGGATTTGTGGGGCAGTTTATTAAGTCGGGAGCCGACCCCAACCAAGTGATGGGGAGGGAGACACACCATTTGATTCAGCAGCTGTGTTTTTTCCCTGTGCCTGGAGGGCCTTTTCCGGACATTGTGGAGCTTTTGTTAGAGCATGGTGCTAATCTCAACTACAGCCCGAAGCTAAAGTCGCTTCTGGGCTGTTGTAGTATCTCTCGCAGGGGCAAACTATTCAATGAGCCTTCGGACGGCATACGGGAAAGGGCTGCGTACTGTAGAGCTGTTACTAAAGTACGGAGCGGATGTAAACCAAAGGGATGACACAGGAAACACAGCATTATTTAATGCTTGCGTTGCGTTTTGTTATCCGTTGGCAAAGGTGTTAGTGAAGGCGAAGGCCAATGTCAATTTAACTGGAGGGTGGGGAGAAACACCCCTCACATGGGCAATAAATAGTATTCATGTATCCCTCTGTCGTTTGCTGCTAGAGGTAGGAGTTTATCCGAGCCGTGAGGACGGACTTGGAGAGTGTCCCTTCTAATTCATACGGTGGCTACACTCTCTGCTCCCCTATGTCGTCTGTTTGGTTNCNGGCGGGAAGCCCGAACCCAAAT
>NC_021487.1:1206902-1459276 GCF_000427095.1 Chthonomonas calidirosea T49 | reverse complement strand
GGACTTGCCACCGGTGGGAAGGATGATACGGTGGTCATCAATGGTCAGACCTTCACTTTCAGCGCTTCGGAGACGGTTCAACAGGCCATCAATCAGATCAATGCCGCCTCCAACCTCACGGGGGTCAATGCCAACTTCAATACCGCTTCCAACAATATCGTGTTAACGCAGACCACCTATGGGCATAACTACTCGATTAGTGAGCAGGACAGCCTAGGGGCTGCTGGAGTGTTTGGCACCTCGGTGGCGGTTCAAGGCACCGATGCGGTGGTAGCGGTGACAGCTCAGGTGTTGCAGAACAACGTGACCACGGCGGTGACAGTCAACTTCACGGGAGGGATGGCCAGCACCGACAGCGGTCTGTTGGTGAAGGACCTCTATGGCAACTCGATGTTGTTGACGGAGAATGGGAACGCATCGGCGACGACCCCGACAGCAGTGGCTCAGGTATCGGCCAACATGTTGCAGTTCCAGGTAGGGGGGAACGCAGGTCAGTTGGTGCAGGCGAGCTTAGGCAACATTCGTGTGGTGAACTTAGGCAACACGGTGGTAGCGGGCTATAACCTGTCCAACATTGATGTGACGACGAGTCAAGGGGCAGAGAACGCGATCCGGATAGTGGATGAGGCGATCTCTCAGGTCTCGCAGTTACGTGCGAACTTGGGGGCGTTGCAGTCTCAGACGTTACAGGCGACGGTAAACTATCTGGGGATAGGGGTTCAGAACCTATCGGCATCGGAGAGCCAGATACGCGACACGAATGTGGCTCAGGAGGTAGTGAACCTCACGAAGAACCAGATCATCGAGCAGTCGGCGACGGCGATGTTGGCACAGGCCAATACCGCTCCTCAGTTGCTGCTCAAGCTCCTGCAGTAGTCTGGGACGGGTTGTTGGAGAGACGGACAAAACTCCGTCTCTCCTTTCCTTCTCTATGTTTGGTTTGGTTAGGAAACGTGGGATGTAAGGAGTGGGTGGAATGGTCAATCCAGTAAATTCAAGCAGTTCGAGCAACTCGCTAAGTGGTTCTTCCAGCACGACCCCTGCAAGTTCCAGCAATACCTCGAGCGTATCTAACACAGGAACCTCCGGTAGCAACAGTAGCATAAGTATTCCAGGTGCTGGGCTAGTGAGCTTTTCCGGTTTAAGCACGGGCATAGATACGAACCAGATCATCCAGGAGATGGCCACCATTGCCCGCCAGCCAGAGACAATCTACCAGCAAGATATGCAGCAGATACAGGCACGACAGGCCGCCTACAATGCGCTAAGCGCACAGCTGCTTACCCTGCAAACGGCAGCCCTCAACTTGGATACCTATAGCACGTTCCGTGCGATGACGGTAAGTTCGAGCAATCAGAATGTAGTTACGGCAACCGCGCAGCCTGGGGCGCAAGCGGGCACGCATACTATAACGGTCAATGCACTAGCGCAGGCTGAGATGATCAGCACTGCAGCACAAACTAGCCAAACTGCTCCGCTTGGGTTCAGCGGGCAGCTCCTAATTAATGGCAAGGCAATCAACGTTAGCGCAGCCGACAGCTTGCAGTCTTTGGCAACAAATATCAACTCGGCGCAGGCCGGTGTACGGGCTGCCATTATTTCTCCATCGCAGGGGCAGTACTACCTCACAATCGCCAGTGTGAACACCGGATTGGCCGCGCAGATCAGCATCGCCGATGTTGGCAATGGCAACCTGTTGCAACAGCTCGGCATCGCAGGGACGGGTGGTCGTATTCGTCATCCTCTCTCCTCTAGCGGAGGTGGGGCAGGCTCTGATCTTTTTACGGATAGTGTCACCCCTGTCTATACTTTGGAAGGTCTTTCAAGCGCACCTGCCGGCGACGTACAGATCCAATTAAACAACGGCAGCTTTCAAACCGTGCATATTGACCTCAGTCAGTCGCTGAGTCAAATCGCTTCCGCGATCAATGCGGCTCTTGGCACGAATGCTGCGTCGGTGCAAAATGTAACCGATCCCTATACCGGTCAGGCAAAACAGCAACTGCAGATCGCTGGAGCTACCGGCTTTGTGGACAGCAACAACGTTTTAGCCGATTTAGGTATCTATCAAGTGAATTTAGCCCCAGGCCGAGAGCTTGCACAAGCACAGGATGCGAGCTTTACCTTGGATGGCATCGCCGCCACACGACCTACTAACTCGTTTTCCGATGCGATCTCAGGGGTTACGATCAACCTGTTGCAGGCTTCCAGCGGTTCTTCAGGTCCTGCGACGGCAACCATCACCATATCTAGCGACACGAGCACGATCCAGAAGGATATTCAGGACTTTGTGCAAACTTTCAACAGCACCATTGATATGATCGATCAACAGTCGCAGTACGATCCGAATACGGGCCAGACCGGCATTCTGTTTGGCGACTCGACTATTGAGAGCTTAAAGAATACGCTTACTGAGATGGTTACCGGACAGGTACCTGGCCTACCTTCGAGTTTAAGCCTACTTTCGCAGATAGGGATCACGCTTGATCAGACAGGTCATCTCAGCATTGACCAAAACGCTCTCAGCCAAGCGCTCTCCACCAACTTGCAGGGGGTGGCGCAGCTGTTTCAGGCTTCCGGTTCGGCAACCGATCCCAATGTGCAGTTCGTGACCGGCGGGCCTAACACGCAGCCTAGCCCGCCTCAAGGTTACGCCATCGTGATCACACAGCCGGCCACACAGGCTCAGCTGACGGTGGCGTCTCCGCAGACTCAGCCTCTCGCAACAGATGAGACGCTTACCTTCGGTGGTCCACTATTCGGCACACCTGCTACGACATCCGGTACGTTAACGGGGCCAAGCATTACGCTGCATGCCGGCAGCACGGCAAGCGATGTGGTGAATCAGATCAACTCCGACCCTGTCATCAGCGCCGTGGTTTCGGCTTCTCTTGACTCGCAAGGGCGCCTGCAGCTTACATCAAAGCAGTATGGGAGCCAGGCTACCTTCGATGTGGTCTCCTCCGCCCCAGCTTCGGCAAGCTCGACTGGCATTGGGACGACCATCCAACAAGTAAGCGGGCAAGATGTAGCGGGAACCATTAATGGGGAAGTGGCTACCGGCCACGGACAGTTTCTCACCGATACGCAACAAGGAACCAATGGAGTTGGTCAAGGACGTGCGGTGGGGCTAGAGGTACGAGTTACGGCCACACAGCCCGGCACCTATGGAACGGTCAGTTTTACAAGCGGCGTGGCAGATATGTTAAAAAACTTTCTTAACACCCAAACGGATCCCATCACCGGTGCCCTCACCCTCGCCGTTAATCAGATGCAGACACAGTATCAGGACGACCAGCAGGCGATCAATGATATAGAGGCCAATATCGCAGTGCAAGAGCAGATGTGGCTTCAGGAGTTTACAAATATGGAGCAGGTCGTTTCTAACTTAAGGGCATCAAGCGCCGGTCTTGCTATGTTCGGCGCTAGCCTACTGCCGTCCTCTTCTTCCTCTGGAGGCAGTGGCAGCACAGGGGGCTAGGAGCCCTATTGTTCTCTATTAGGGGGCTCAGTGCCCCCTACACCTGTTTAAAACAGATACCGATTTCGCAAGAAACTAATGTGAAGGGGAAGTAACGTCTGCCATGAATGCCAAGGGGTCAGACGCATCGCAAAATCTGCTACTAACCACATCCGGCGAGAAGCTTAAAAGCAGTTCTACCTCGCACACGAGTTTAAAAAACCGCAACCATCGCTATAGAAAAGCGCAAATTGAGACGGCCAGTCCAGTGCAACTCGTTCTCCTGCTTTACGAGAGCGCTATCCGCTTTTGCGACCAGGCTCTTGAGGCCATGGCCCAGAAGAATCTCTCCGAGCAAAATACGAACCTCCTGAAAGCGGAAGAGATTATTGGGGAACTTATAGGAGCTCTAAACCAAGATGCAGGAGGTGAACTTGCGGTAAATCTGCGTCGCATCTATCTCTATATGCTCGAAAAGCTTGTTTTGGCCAACCTTTACGACGAGTCCGAGGGAGTACAGCAGGTTCGGGATATGCTGCGGAGTCTACACGATTCCTGGGCGGAGGCAGCCCAAAGGCTTCTTGAGCAGACCACGTTAGAGGCGGGAGAAAACCTTCCAGAAACAGCACGCCTGGGAGATCGCCATGTTTGAAGAAGCCGATACCGACCTGCACGAAATCCCCACTGCTTTGAAGCGAATGCATCTGCTTGCACAACACATACAGTGCGCCACCGAACGAAACGATTTCAGCGCGTTGCAAGCGCTTGCGGCGGAGTTACCAGCACTGCTCGAACAGTGCCAGGCAGAGGGAATACTCTCCAATAACTCGGCAACTCTACGTTTGGTAACAGAAACCTGTTTTCTGCTCGATTCCAGTGCGGAGCGTGTAGAGGAAGAGATGCGTCGGCTTCAAAAACGCCTCCAGAAGTTACGTCGTGGGCGTCGGTTGACGGCTGTAGTTCGTGCAGGGCGGTTAGTAAACCGCCCTGCAGGGAGACTGAAAGGCGAGTTTTAGTCGCCTGCAGCACGCCAGAGGCGACTTAACGCCACGGCAAGGCCTGCCTTTGCAATATCGAAGGGCAGAAACCAAGCAGTTCCAGCAATGAGCGCTTGGTAGGCGGACATGTGCATATAGAGGGCTAGCCAGGTACACCCAAAGCCATAGATCATGGTTATGCCCAGTCCACAGGCAGCAATCTGTTGTAATCCGCTACACTCCCTCTTTTGAGTGAGCCAGCCGATGAGCCAAGCAGCTATAGGGAAGGCCAACAGGTAGCCAGCAGAAGGCCCGCTTAATCCGTAGTTGCCGAATGCGAAGATCGGTACACCACAAGCTCCCAAGATTACATACTGCGCTTGAGCCACAAAGCCCCAGCGTTCACCGAGAATAAGCCCAGACAGCAGAACCGCAAATACCTGTAGCGTAATTGGCACCGGGGTTGGCGGGATATGCACGGCAAGATGCGCTCCCAAAGCGGTAAGCGCAGTAAACAGAAGCGACCCTTTCCAAGAACGTAGGCTCGTCCAGGAAAGCTGTTTTGGAAAACTCAGCGCGGTCTCTCGGTACATCCAAATCTCTCCTTGTGGTTTCAGAGGTTTGTGGGATAAGAAAGTTCGATGAAAGTAGAATACCCTAAAACCTTAACCAAAAGCTAAGCCTTCTAGCTCTTCGTCAAGTCTACTTGCCGATAGGTGTCACAAGGATAACCTTATCCATGACCATTCCATCCTCCGTCGGCGATAAGAGCACGCGTATCGACTCGAACCAGCAACGGTTGTGCAGGATAGGTTGTTTACGCGTTAAATCGAGAGGAGCGGGGATAGTTGTTTAAGGCATAAAGTCTTGGGGAGTGCGAGAAGAAGGTACAATGGAATGGAGGTAAGAGCACTTGGTTAAACGAATACGAAAATCTTCCCCTTCGAGAGAAAGGAGATTTGTTAGAAAATGACCCATTCACCGGAGCAGTGGCGTGCTTTGGCAACCCAACTGCGCGCCGATAGCATTCGTTGTACTACGGCAGCAGGTTCTGGCCACCCAACCTCCTCGATGTCGGCAGCCGATCTTATGGCGGTGCTTCTAGCCGATCACCTCCACTACGATTTCAACGACCCGCACAATTTAAGAAACGACCGACTTATCTTCAGTAAGGGGCACGCTGCACCGCTACTCTATGCCATGTTCAAAGCGGCAGGCGCCATTACCGATGAGGAGCTGATGAGCCTGCGCAAGTTCGGAAGCCGACTGGAAGGGCATCCGGTTCCGCTTTTGCCCTATGTGGATGTCGCTACCGGATCGCTAGGGCAAGGCTTGCCAGCAGCTGTGGGCATAGCCTTTAGTGCCAAGTATCTTGATAAGCTGCCCTTGAAAGTGTGGGTGCTCTTAGGGGATAGCGAAATGGCAGAGGGCAGCAACTACGAGGCTCTCCAGATCGGAAGTCACTATCAACTAAATAATATTATCGCTATCCTTGATATGAATCGATTGGGACAGCGTGGCCCCACCATGCTACAGTGGCACGGCGAGGTGTATGCCGAGCGCGTGCGGGCGTTTGGTTGGCATGCCATTCTGGTAGATGGGCATGATGTAGAGGCCATTCATAGAGCCTACAGTGAGGCGGAGAGCGCCGATAGGCCCACAATGATCATTGCAAAAACCTTGAAGGGGGCAGGCGTCTCCTTTTTGGCTGATAAGGAGGGGTGGCACGGGAGAGCGCTACCCGCAGCCGATGCCGAAAGAGCGCTGGCTGAGCTCGGCAATCCAAAAGGGGATATTCGCGTTCAAGTACAGAGCCATCGACCTGGTGAGCCAGCCCCTTTAGGCGAGCCGAAACCCTTCCAACCCCCTCAATATGAGATAGGGAGCCTTGTGGCAACAAGGGAGGCCTATGGTGATGCACTGAGGGCGCTTGGGGTGGCCAAGCCTCAGGTAGTTGCTTTGGACGGCGAGGTGGGAAACTCTACTTTTTCCGAGAAGTTCATGAAAGCGTATCCTGAGCGTTTCTTTGAGGTGTATATCGCCGAGCAACAACTGGTTAGCGCCGCAGTGGGGCTGCAGGTCATGAAGAAAGTGCCTTTTGCCTCCACCTTTGCCGCCTTCTTCACGCGCGCCTACGATCAGATTCGGATGGCCGCCATATCGCGCGCCAATATCAACCTTGTGGGGTCTCACGCCGGTGTCTCCATCGGTGAAGATGGCCCCTCACAGATGGGCTTGGAAGATCTTGCCATGATGCGGGCTATCTGCGGCAGCACCGTGCTCTACCCGTCGTGTGCCGTAACGGCCGCGCACCTTACGGCCCAAATGGCCACACGGGCAGGCATTAATTACATGCGGACTACCCGTGAGAAGACACCGGTGATCTATGGTCCTAACGAAAGCTTTCCTATCGGTGGCTGTAAGGTGCTGCGCGCTTCCGCAAACGATGTGGCCTGCGTGATCGGGGCTGGGATTACCCTACATGAGGCGCTCAAGGCCTACGAGATTCTAAAAGCAGAAGGCCTTTCGGTGCGCGTTATTGACCTCTATTCCGTAAAACCGATTGATGCCACCACCCTCCGACAGGCCGCGGCCGAATGCCAGAACCGTATTGTCGTGGCCGAAGACCATTGGCCGCAGGGTGGTTTAGGGGATGCCGTGCTCGATGTATTCAGCGCCCCCGACGTGTCTTGCCCGAAAATGAAGCGGCTCGCCGTCACAGAAATGCCGGGCTCAGGGAAACCGCAGGAACTGCTTGATGCAGCCGGTATCAGCGCACCTTTCATTGCGGAGGCCGTACGCTCGTTGATGCGGTGAGTGATGAAACTGCGTATACCTGCCGTTTCTTAGGAGGGCAGCCATATACGGCTGCCCTCTAACGTTTCACGCAGGAAACACACGGCTCAAAAAATAATAACTGCCAACAAAAGATGGTTCTGCGGGATTCCAAAGTAAGGGAGATGCCTATGAGAAAGCAACAACGCGTCTATACACGACGGGAGATATTAGAGCGCTCTTCTCTAGGGCTGTTAGGGCCTTACCTTGTCGTGCGCTCTGCAGCTGCGGCACCGGCACAAAAACTTCCCTATCGGTGGGTCTATCTTCAGTGCAACTTGCAGGTGGATGCGGAGGTCACACGGCTGAAAAGGATTTTGCAACGCACTGCTGCTGCCGGATATAACGGCATCGTTCTGTCGGATTATAAGTTCGGCTTCTTAGATAAGGTGTTACCGGTCTATTTTCAGAACGCCCAAACGGTGCTGCAGACAGCACGACAACTTGGGCTAAAAGTTTACACCACTGTCTGCCCGATCGGCTATTCTAATGAGCTTTTGATGAACGACCCCAATTTAGCTGAAGGGCTACCGGTGAAAGAGGCGACCTATAGGGTTCGAGGACAGGAGGCTGTTTTGGAGCCCTTTGCAAAGGCATCTCTGACCAATGGGGACTTTCAAAAGGCCAATGGAAACCGTTTGGTGGGGTGGTCTTTTCAGGATAACCCCGGCGATTCCACTTTCGCCGACTCGTCGGTTGAACGTAACGGACTTCCTTCCCTACGCATCGAGGAATCGAAGAAACGCAATGCGCGCGTCATGCAAACCGTTGCGGTGGCCCCTTGGCGGCAGATGCGCCTTTCCGTGTGGGCGAAAACGGCGGATTTTCAGGGGGGCGATCAGGTGGGGAGCGTTGTTTTGGGCACGGATGGGAAAGCGCTTACCTATATGCAGTGGGACTTTGCGCCCAATCAGGATTGGCGTCAATACTCTGTGGTTTTTAACACACTCCAGAATCAGCAGATCAACGTCTATATGGGGGTTTGGGGAGGCCGTGGAGGCCGACTGTGGTTTAACGATGCACGGTTAGAGGAAGTGGGGCTTTTGAACGTTTTAAGGCGAGATGGATGTCCTCTGGAAGTGCGTGGGGAGAACGGACAGCGGTATCGGGAAGGGGTGGACTTTGAACCGGTTTCCGATCCTTTTCTTATGAAATCTCCTGGAGACTACGACATTCAGCATGAGCCGCCTCCTATTCGATTGACCCAGCAGAGCCGCATTACCGATGGAGAGAGGCTTGTTGTAAGTTGCTATCACCCTGTGCCGATCTATGGGTGGGAGGTCTCGTGCTGTCTTACGGCTCCCAAAGTTTACACATTGTTACGGCGTCAATTGGAGCTTATTCAGCGCTATTTTCACCCTGATGGTTTCTTTTTCTCACATGATGAGATGCGGGTTGCAAACTGGTGTCAGCTTTGTCAGGCGACGCATAAGACACCGGGGCAGCTGTTGGCGGACAACGTTCGGCGATGCTCTGAAATGGCACGTGCCGTTAGCCAGCAGGCAGAGCAGTTCGTCTGGTCTGACATGTTCGACCCTTATCATAACGCGATTGCCGACTACTATTTGGTTAATGGGCCCCTAACCCACTCTTGGGATGGGTTGCCTCAACAGATGATAATTGTCAACTGGAACCATGATCACGACAAGCAGAGCCTTCGTTGGTTTAGTGACAGGGGATTTAAGCAGATTTTGGCCGGCTACTATGACGGCACTCCCGAATCGATTCGAGACTGGCTTCAGGATGCTCGTGGGGTAACCGGAGTTGTAGGCGTGATGTATACGACTTGGCAGCAACGCTTCGACGATCTGGAAGCATTTGCCAAGGCGGCCTGGGGCTAAGGAGATGAGGTAGAGTATCGCCTACGAAACGGCGAATTTTCCCTATGGGAGGAGACGTTTACACTGCATGAGGCTATAAACGCTCCTCCTAATTTATTTGTATCATGTAGCATCATATTTGTTCTAAAGTAATCTTTTTTATCATACAAGACTATGATCCCTCAGAGTTCATTCTTTAAATACATGTTTGCTACACCTTCTTAGATGTATATTTACCGCGCTTAAAATAGCCCCAACTCAAGATGTTGCCAAAAAGATGTAACTTCGCGTATAATGAATCGTCTCTCTCTAACAGAGAGAGCTGCTTGGTAGATAGAGAGTAACAAAAGATTATGCTGAGTCTAAACCTTATGAACTGTGAAAGGAGTTTAATGCGATGAAGCAAGAATTTAAATGGAAAGGATTTACCTTAATTGAGCTGCTTGTAGTTATTGCTATTATAGCAATACTTGCAGCAATTCTGTTCCCGGTCTTTGCTCAAGCCCGCGAAAAGGCAAGGACCATCAGTTGTGCCAGCAATATGAAGCAGATAGAGCTCGCGCGTCAGATGTATGTACAGGACTACGATGAGACCTATCCTGCTAACCGTATCTTCACGCCAAATGGCCAGCATGTTACTTGGCGCGCGGTAGTGATGCCCTACATCAAAAACGAACAGCTGTGGATATGTCCTTCTGCCCCTTGGTCCTATAACGAGTTCTCTTGGATGAAGGCAGGCAATGGCGATGACGGATGTCTTCAAGATGGCAATATGACTCGCCAGGATTGGCAAAACAACAACTGGCATTCGTTGGCCAACTATGCAGATAATGGCAATCTGTTTGATCCAGGTGGTCCCTCTCTGGCTTCTGTTCAATACCCAGCAACGACCATAGATGTCCTTGAAACGCGCGACTTCTGGCCCGATCTTGGCACATGGACGATCGGGTGGAACTATAACGCTAACGGAGGAAGCCTTCCGTTCTGGCACAACACCGCAGGCAACTGGGCCTTTGCCGACGGACATGTTAAATGGATGAAGTTGGCGGCGACAATAGCACCGACCTTTATGTGGAACCCCGATAACGACCCGAACGAGTGGTCCAACTGGGGTGGCGATCCCTGCAATCAGGGTTCGACCGGACAAGGTGCTGCTTTCGTTGCCTGCTTGCTCAAAGAGATTCCTCCGGCCTATCGGTAAAGTAACAAGAGTGAGGTATAAGCAACATGCAACGTGAAGTCCATCCCGCAGTGATTGCGGTGGTTGTGGCGGTGGTAGTCATCATTCTGGCCGTAATAGGCTATAAGGTGTTTGGGCCTACCAAACAGAACGTCTCGCCGGCCGAGTTCATGAAGATGAAAGAGCACATGGTGCCACCGCCCAAATAAATCTAAAAATCTTCGCCTTTTACTAGACGCCAAGCAGCTCTTTGCGAAGGGTTACCCCGTTTTACAGGGTAACCCTTCTCCTTAATAACCCAAAGATACACCGCCGCTAATCAACCATCACCTCAACGTATACTGGCCTATTGCGTAGAGATAACACAAAAACCTCAAATATTATAAAAATTAGCGTACAGATATAACTTCATATACACAATTAAAATCCCGCTCTGTCTATAGACAGAGCGGGATAAATAATAGAGTGTTGCCTATAGGCCAACTAGGGTACGTTGCAGTTCGGATCGACTACGGGGCGCTCTCGGCAGTCTTTCCAGTTGGAGGGGCGTGCGTAGCTTACGATGGCGTTCTGTGGCATAAACTTCGCATGACCGTCGGCATACAGGATATTGGGACCCCCGTGCGGCTGAACCCAAGGGTTGTAGTTAAGCCACCGTAGACGCGACATGCCATCGTTATGGTTGGCTTCGGGGCCGCCGTTATCCCAATCGTTATAAATGCCGCTAGCGAACCCCTCTACGACCATCGATATCTGAGCAACACCAGCAGGTGCCGCTGTCAAGGCTGCGATTTTGCTGAAACCATAGTTGGCATTTTGAAGGTATTCGCTGAACATGTAGCTCAAACCTTTACTGCCGTACCAACGATTCGCTGTATTTTGGCTTGGGCACTGCAGAAGCTGTACATTCTTGATGTAGGGTTGAATGGGAGTATAAAACACCGAATCCCAGCCTGCGCCCGGCGAGCCTGGCCAAGCTTTCCAAGGCCAGCATGTAGGGCAGGAACCGAATGGCGTGCTCGGCAGCGTCTCATCATAGTCTTGCGCATACATCAGGAAAGCCAAACCGATTTGCTTTTCGTTGCTCAAGCAACTGTTTGTGCGAGCCGATTCGCGTGCGCGAGCGAACACGGGAAACAGAATAGCTGCGAGAATCGCTATAATCGCGATAACAACAAGCAGCTCAATGAGGGTGAAACCTTTTCTCACTCCTTTGCTCCTTCATAATCGATTAGTAGAGATTAAATTTGCGTACTTGAAGCTTCTGCTTCAGTGAAGAATATTATACAGCGCTTAAATCGGTTTGTCAAGAAAATTTTTAATCTTGTATCTGTAAGCCAAAAAACTATTAGAAATATGAGGTTGGTGCTGCGAGAGGATGACCTGGTCTTAAAGGGAATCGCGCTTTTGAGGAAAAAAGCAGAAACCACCATGATGAGTTAGAAGTGCGGCTCGTTGCGTTGCGAAGCTGGAGGTGATATAATAACCAAGACAGGCGATATTGACATGCTTGTTCGTAGCGAAAGGTGCAGTTGGGGGGACAGATGACACAAACTACGGAAGAGCGAATAGAGAAAGGGTTGAGCCCTGAGCTCGCTGGTAAATATGAGCACTTGAGGCGTATTCTTCGTGATATGCGGCAGGTCGTGGTGGGCTACTCAGGGGGGGTGGATAGCACTTTGGTGTTGAAGGTGGCCTACGATGAGTTGGGGCATGGTGCGCTGGCAGTTGTTGGGAACTCAGAGGCCTTCCCAGAAGGTGAGGTGGAGGAGGCCGTAAAGATAGCGCAACAGATTGGAGTGGAAGTTGTTCTTATTACGACCCATGAACTGTCCAACCCCCATTTCGCTGTGAACAATCCCAACCGGTGCTACCACTGTAAAACGGAGCTATATACCGAGCTCCGCAAAGTGGCCGATGCCAGAGGCATTCATTGGATAGCCGACGGCAGTCATGCGGAGGATGGGCGCCCCGGCGACCATCGGCCAGGAATGATTGCGGCCGAAGAGCGCGGGGTGCGCAGCCCGTTACGAGAGGCGGGCTTTACGAAGTCCGATATCCGCGCGCTCGCACGCCACCTGGGGCTCCCGAACTGGGACAAACCTTCCTTTGCCTGCCTCTCCTCACGTTTCCCCTACGGCACGCGCATCACGCCGGAGCTTTTGGCACGGGTAGATGGATGTGAAAAGTTTCTGCGATCCTTGGGGTTTCGACAGTTTCGAGTGCGTCACCACGATACGATCGCCCGCATTG
This sequence comes from Chthonomonas calidirosea T49, assembly GCF_000427095.1. Classification (NCBI taxonomy): domain Bacteria; kingdom Bacillati; phylum Armatimonadota; class Chthonomonadia; order Chthonomonadales; family Chthonomonadaceae; genus Chthonomonas; species Chthonomonas calidirosea. The sequence continues at coordinate 1,446,751 of NC_021487.1, read as the reverse complement.
AGGTAGAGCCACATGAGATGATGCGCGTGTTGGAGCATCGTGAAGCGATTCTCGCTCGCTTTCGCGAGCTAGGCTATACCTATGTGACCCTCGATATCGAAGGCTATCGGCAGGGAAAGATGAACGACACATTGAACCCCTCCCTGATCGGCCGTGAAACCATTACGGTGCGTTCACGTAGTTAAAGGAGCTTACATACAAAGGAGGAGATACGTCCTCTCGCCTTTCGGAGGATGTAGAAATAGTATGCAAAAGAGTTTTCAAAAGTGGTTGATCGGTGGCCTTGCAGCCTCTGGCCTAGTGCTTTGCATTTCCTCTAGGGCGCAGACAGCAACACAGATTCTCAACAGAGTCATCCAACGTTATACGGCTTTGCACTCCTACGAGGCTAGTTATCTCATGACAGAGCAGGTTGGCCAAATGGGACAATTGCAATTGAAAATGACCCTGAAGTCTATTCCAAAAGAGCGTAAGGTGTATGTGGTGACTGAGCCGACCGGTTCCGGTACCGGCCAGCTCGCAATGGGAGCTGCATTTGCACAAACGGAAAGCGTGTCGGACGGAAAAGATGTCTATATATACTACAAGGCGTTGAATAGCTATATGAAAAGATCGTTGCAGGACACCACTACGCAGTTCGGAGGGCTCGGCCAGTTTGCAGGTGGCATAGTAGACATCAATCAGCTAAAAAAGCTCGGCGCCAAGCTGAAACTGCTGCCATCGAGCTCTTTTGCGGGCCATCCCACTTACGTCATTCTTATGACCCTGCATGCTCCACAGCCCGGCGTGCCTCCGGTATCTACCAAAATCTACATAGATAAGGCCACCTATAAGGTTCTGGGGTCCGTTAGCCTCGTCCAAGCACAAGGATTAGCTGTGACAACAACAATGAAGCTGTTAAGCGAAAAGCTGAATCCCGATTTGCCCGAAAGCATTTTTCACTTCACACCGCCTCCAGGCGCTAAAGAGGTGCAAGGGATGCCCGGAATGACAACCGTAGGGCCGCCGCAGATAGGGGCACCTCCCCAAAATACGAAACCATAATGAAAGTGCGAACAGGAGTCTATGGAACCCGAAAGACTGCTTCAACTTTTAGAGCAGGTGCGAGCAGGGAGCGTTAGCCCGAAGGAGGCTTTAGAGCAGCTGCGCTTCCTGCCTTTTGAAGATGTGGGTTTTGCTCGCATTGATCACCATCGAGCACTAAGAAACGGTTTCCCTGAGGTGGTCTATTGCCCGAACAAGACGGTGCCCCAGATCATTGCCATCATGGAACGCGTGGCCGCGCATGCCTCTAAAGTATTGGCGACTCGTGCTACACCGGAAGTGGCCGCCGAAGTACGTGCCGCGCTGCCCTCTGCCGTCTATCATGAGCAAGCCAGAATGTTGGTTCTCCCTGGAGCCATAGAGGTACCACCTCCCGCCACGGTTGGCACGGTGCTTGTCGTCTCGGCCGGCACGGCAGACCTGCCTGTCGCCGAGGAGGCCGCGGTGACGGTGTCCGAAATGGGCAGTCCGGTAGAGCGTCTCTATGATGTGGGGGTCGCTGGACTTCATCGGCTGCTGGCCAATCAACGCCAACTGTATGCGGCCAATGTGGTGATTGTGGTGGCCGGCATGGAAGGAGCGCTCGCTTCGGTCGTAGGGGGGTTGGTGGCACGTCCTGTTATCGCCGTGCCCACGAGTGTGGGATATGGAGCCGGTTTTGGTGGTCTCTCTGCCCTACTCACCATGCTCAACTCCTGTGCTAGCGGGGTTGGTGTGGTGAATATTGATAACGGATTCGGTGCCGGCTTTCTGGCGCATCTTATCAACCTGCGAGGTTTGGAGCGCCAAGGCGTGTGAGCATAGGGGTTTTGGGACGTCTTGCATGGGCGCTGGCAACCGCGGGTGTGGGCGCCTTTTGGATACGTCGTGCAAGGCGTCTAGGTCTCAAAACCTCGTTCTCACTCTCCTTTGTGAAAGCGCTGGGTTTTGTTTGCCTGGCGCTTTCGCTATTTTGGGGGGTGGTCTGGCTTACGATCGCCTGCTTCCGCATAACCTATCCGTTCGAGTTAGAATGGATAGGAGGCGCTATGCGCGACCATGTGGAGCGCTTCCTGCATCATCAACCCTTTTATGTTCCCCCAGGCGGTGGCTGGTTTCCCTATGAATATCCACCTCTCTACCCGTGGGTTTGCGCACAGCTGCTTAAATGGTTCCCGCTGCCAGCCTTTGCAGTCATGCGCGGTGTCTCCATTTTCAGCACGATAGGATGTGCTGTTCTCATCGCGTTGTGGACGAAGCAGCTTACTGCGGGTTCCACCCAAAGCGCCCTCTGGTCCACCCTTGCTGCCGGTTTGTTTCTAGCCGCCTATCGAGTAACCGGGGCATGGTATGACCTCGAACGTCTCGATATGCTCTTTTTGTTCCTTTCTCTACTGGGCATCTATGCGCTTGACAAAGGACGAATTGGAACCTTGACAGCCTCATTCGCTTTTACGTTGGCCTTTTTTACCAAGCAGCAGGCCCTGCTTTTTATCGTAGCGGCAGTTTTGGCGCTTTGGCACCTGCGAGATTGGCGATCTCTATGTCTTCTTCTGGGGCTAACAGGTGGAGGCTGCGTCGTCGCCGTTCTCCTTCTAAATCGTGCCACAAACGGCTGGTTTTGGTTTTACTGTTTTCGAGTGCCGCTTTCCAATGGTATTCATGCCGTCTTAGCGCTGTTGTTTCTTTACAACGACCTCCCGCTATATGCACCACTTATCATCCTGATCGCCCTTTTAGGGTGGCAAACAGTGCATCAAATGCCTCTCAGAGAGAAAACCCTTCTTTTTGCCATGACTGCAGCAGGAGTGTTGGGCAGTTGGCTGAGTCGGGCGCATTGGGGAGGCGATCAAAACGTGTTGATGACTGCCTACCTTTTTATCGGAATTATGGCCTGCACCTGTGCGGCCTATGCATCGGAAGCTCATTCTTATCTGCAGCCAGGTCTTTTGGGTTTGACCCTTGCACAGTTTGTTGCCATAGCCTATAATCCACTTGCTCAGATTCCGCATCGGCAGAATCGAGAGGCTGGACAACGTTATCTCAAAGAGGTTCAAACTTTGGAAAGAGGGGGAGAGGTTCTATGCCTTGACCATGGTGGTTTCACGGTTCCCCCTCATTTTCAGATTATGGGGTTGCTTGATGTGCTGAACACCCTCCATCAGATGCCGCTAGGACTCGCGCGGGCCTTGGAAGCCAAGCGTTATAGCGCCATTCTTACGGAGGGGCTGCCTGGCACAAAGGATGTGTTCGGCCAGATGCTTTATACTTTCTATCGCCCTGTACAACGTTGGAACGAAACGACGCCGTGGGTGGTGACAGGTTTTCTTACTCCGGCTCCTCAACGTCCTGTCTACATTTGGCGCCCTCGTTGAATATACCTGCTGCAGGGGTCGCAGGGCAGAGGTAGTTTCTAGTGGCTTGCATGATTCTGCACCAGGCCTTCGTAGAGGCAGTGAATGATCTGCTTCTCACCAAACCCACCAGGGAGCGCCACATAACGCCCCCCTGCATCCTCGATCCATTTCCTTCCTTGTTCCGACATGCTATGGCTTACATGCTTCACCACCAGCATGAAAATGTCGGATGCACGGATTTCGGCTTCGTACTTGGCCGGGTTGGTGGTCTTTTCGCAGGTTAGCCACTTCGCCTCCGCCAGTTTCAATCGCTCCTTAAGATCGGCGCAAACTTTATGATATTTGCGAGAGCCCCCAATGATCAACAGCTTTTTCCCTTCCGTGTGCGGAAGGAGGGCAGAGCACCAGTCAGCGATCTCCGCATTTTCGGGTGTGTTTTGTTCTACGGTTTCTGATAGGAGGGCAGCCTGTGTCTCCTCCTGAATTTTTCGCTCTTGATCTTGTGCATAACGCAAAAAATCTTGGTATTTTGCCTGCCCTTGAAGTAGTGGAATGCACCGGATGAGCGGACGGCTGATCTCTTTTTTGGAGGGAGGTAAGCCAGCCGCACGGCAAGCATCCAGCAGACCCAGCAGTTGGCGCTGATCCTCCTTAAAGGTCTCCGGTCTTATTTGATCCTCTGGGTAGTTTTCGATAAAGCTGTGTAGTTTTTCAAGGACCTCCTGCTGGCGTTGTTCTCGCTCGCGGTCTTGCTGGGCGCGTTGCCAACGTTGCTTTTCCTGAGCTACCATGCTCTCAAGATCGCTGGCTCTCTTTTCCAGAGTTTTCAGAGTTGTGTCAGGAGAAAGAGATTGGAGAAAACCCTCTTTTTCCGCATGGGTCGTGATAGTTTTGTAGAGCTTTTCTTGTAGCTTATCGAAACCTCCGAATTGCGTGATGAAACGAAAGAGAAGTTGTTGGGCGGCGGCGATATAGTCGAGGAGTTTGTGGCGTTCTTCAGGATGAATCTCATAGCGATGCGCTTCCCACCAGTTTAACGCCCTTTGGGCTTGAGCCGTATAGCGGAAATATTGGGCAAGCTGAACCCACTCCTTTGTAGTGATAGCGTGTTCTGCAGGTTCGGTAGGTCTGTCCCAAACCTCGAAGGGAAGGCTTTGTTCTATATCCTTGGCGTACTCGCGGAAGAAGAGTATCTTGTTTTGAAGCTGCTCTAGCCTACTACGGCTTTGGTCGTCGTAGATAACATCGAGGGTATAGAGTGCGTTGATCTCGCACGCCAGTGCACGTATCTCAAATAGCGTGACGATACGCTCGCTCTCCGTTTCAGGCTGCTCGTTGAGGGCTTGCCACTGTGAAAACAGACGATCCACTTGGGTACGGAGGTCCTCTACAGGGATTTTGGGAGCCGGTATCGGCTGAGTTTCAAGCCAATCTCTCAGCTCATTGGGAGGGGTAGGCTGAGGCGTCGTACAGGAGCGAGGCGCTTCTGGGACCTCTTCCAACATTTGAAGTGGTGTTTCTATTGGCTTGGCTTCCGTTGAGGGAGTTTCGTTTTGTGCGATGGGGGAGACTTCTTGCGATTCTTCTATAGCGATGGGCTCGGCATTGGCGAGCGTGTAAGAGAGCTTTGAGGCGTCTAGCAAGCCGGTTTGGTCGGTGGAGGTTTGCTCATGGCCTTCTTTTGTGTCCGGTGTGAAGAGCGTCTCCATGTGCTGCTTGTGAGCCTCAAGAAGCGATCGGAAGTTTGCAAGCACAGACTGGAGCTCTTTGGTGATGTCCGCCGATTCTGGGAAAAGCGGTAGCTCTGTTTCCAGTCGCTCAATGGCGGTTTCGAAGAAGCGCAAGCGTGCAAGCGCCCACTGTTGCTGTTCATAGCGCCAGTGGAGGTTGGCGAGGTAGGCGTTGAGCGCTTCGGGCGAGTCATAGATAGACTTTTGCAGCTCGTTAAAAGAGCTATAGTCGGCCTCTTCCATAGGTTTCTTCTCCCTTGAGCATTTCTAAACATCTTATTTATATTTATATTTTTACTACTTTGGGGAGATGCAAAACCGGAAACGGACACTCTAAAGGCTGAGAAAGTTCATTAAAATCTGTTTGCCCACCTCGGTCAGAACCGATTCTGGGTGAAACTGCACGCCCTCGATGGGATAGCTTTTATGACGCACGCCCATCACCTCGCCCTCTGCGGTATGAGCGGTTATCTGCAGGCATTCAGGCATCGTTTCGCGCCGAATCACGAGGGAATGATAGCGGGTGGCCTCAAAGGGGTTAGGGAGATCGGTGAAGACGCCCTTACCATCATGATAGATCTTAGAGGTTTTGCCATGCATCACTCGATAGTTACGTAGGATCTCTCCGCCAAAAGCCGCTCCGATGGCTTGATGACCTAAGCAGACCCCAAAAATAGGAAATTCGCCGGCAAAACGCTGGATGAGCGGTACGCTGATTCCCGCCTCTTTTGGGGTACACGGCCCGGGTGAAATAACGAGTCTTTCTGGTCGAAGACGAGCGATCTCTTCGAGAGAGATCTGATCGTTGCGATAAACGGCTACATCGGCTCCCAACTCTCCAAGGTACTGCACGAGGTTATAGGTGAAACTGTCGTAGTTGTCAATAACAAGAATCATCTCTGAATGAACGCCCTTGCTATGATGGAGTTTGCCTTCCTTCTCTCGATACGCAGACTTCAGCTAAGAAGTTTACCTAAGCAAGCGGCTTTTTAACTTAGGCTCTGTGTTTACTACAGCAAGGTAAGAAGTTGGTAGGGTCACTTCCCTAGAGGAAACTTATTCGAACCTAGCTGCTTTTTGATGTCTTGCATTGAAACTCCGTATTGGGCATAAAGATGCGGCGCGCGAGCGTTTCCCGATGAGGATTGTGGATACAAAGCGCCCGCACGCCTAACAGCTCAACAAGAGCAATCGCGTCTATCTTTCGTCGCGGATTCGCCTTGCCGTCACGGCAGATTCGCAAAGCACGATCGTAACGACGGCATCGCCAGCAGGGGCGGAAAGAAGGATCGTCTCTCATGAGGAGATAACCTCCGTCATCCCTTGCCAAAGCTTCTCTGCCAGCGTGGTCCTGTTGAGAAAGACGGTGAGCAGTTTGGCCTCCTCTTTGTCGAAGCGGTCAGGCTCGGAAGAGTAGACCTCCACAACACCCACAACCTGTTTATCCACCTTTACGGGCACCCCGAGATAGGATGCCATATGATCGCGTTGGAGCCAAGCGTAGTTTTGAGCGCGGTCATCTTCTAAAAGCAAGGGCACAATAAGCGACTGGCCTCTTTTAGCGACCCACCCAGCCAGTCCCTGTCCCAAGCGCATCTCTTCTTCGGGATGCACACCTGTGCGAAAGTGGGAGGCCGCTAGCAGCGAGAGCCTATCCGCACTGAGGCGATAGATGGTGCAGCGATCGGCTCGCAACATCTCCACACAGAGGTCTGCGAGGCGTAGCGGCAAATCTTGTTGTTCGAGAAGGGTTCCCACCGCATGGGAGACGCGTTTGAAGTAACGGCGCATCTCATGCGACTTAGCCCGTGCTTCCTGGTAAAGGGTTGCATTCAAAATGGCGGCTGCCGATTGGTTGGCAATAGTATAGAGACGTTCCATTTCGGCTACGGTAAACAGACGCCGTTTGCTGCTCATGGCCTCGATAACGCCAACGGTCTGGTCTTGGGCGTGCATCGGAACGCACAGCACCGAGGCGATACCAAGGTGGTGAATGGGTGCAAGACGGTTGCGGGGATCGGCGGCCACGTCAACGACAGCTTGCGGTGTCTGCCACTCGAAAACCCATCCGGCGATGCCCTCGCCTGGGCGGAGACGAAGATTTTCTAAGGGAGTGGGGTTGGGATGGCGTATGAGACGTGGGATCAGAAGTTCTTTGTTTTTATCGTAGAGACGGATGATGAGACGATCAACCTCCAGCAAGTTACAGACGCAATCGGCCACGTAGTCCAGAATCTCTTCGATTTCGAGGGTTGAGTTGATCTGCTGTGAGAATTCGTAAAGCGCTGAGGCCTCGGTGGCTTGGCGCAAGGCCTCTTCGTAAAGCTCGGCATTTTCTATGGCGATGCCGGCATGAAGGCCAAGTGCGGTTAGCAGGCGCAGGTCGTCGGGGTTATAGGCATGTCTTTGAAGGCTTGTGAGCATCATAAGTCCGTGTACCTCCTCGCCGTTGCGGATGGGAACGATGAGGGCGGAGAGGGCGCGGGGCGGGTCGGAGATATCCTCGAAATCGGGCTGCTCTTCCACATCGGCGATCAGGAAAGAGCGTGCCTGATGAAGCACCTGGGCGACAAGGTTGTTGTCTACGGAAAGCTGGCGTTCGCTCTCTTCTTGGCTTAGGTTGCGCTCTGCTGCGATGATGAGATGGGTATGTTCGTCATTCAGTAAAAAGAGGGCGGCCGCGTGATGTTCCATATGCCTGCAAGCGATATCGAGCACCTTGTCTACGACTTCTTGGAGGTTAAGGCTGCTGGAGATGCTGCGAATGGCATCGTAAAACACGTTCAGTTCGCGGGAGTGCTCTCTGGCCAAGTAGTTGGTGTCGGCGACGCTTTGTGCAAGGGATACGATCCCGGCAAGCGTCTCCAGGATATCTATATCCTCTTCATCAAGGGCAGGGCGGGCTAGGAGCGTGTCGTTTTCTTGGCGATTAAGGGCGGCAAGCACCCCCACAATGCGGTTGTTATAATAGACGGGCACAAGGGCGGCGGTTCGTGCGTTAAAAAGAGAGGTAGGAGAAAAAGTGGCAGGAAGCGGATGGCCCTCCTCTTCAAAGAGGTCGCCTACCTGAACGACCTGATGCGGATCAAAGAGCACCGGACGTCCTTCATGAAGCACCCGTTCGGCTAGGGAATCGGTGACTCGCACCCGAAGCCCCGTTATCTGATCGGCGTACTCTCCGGCGGCTGCCACATAATCGAGCAGTGTATTATCTTCGGCGAGGAAGCAGAGAGCGGCGCCGGCCGCATCGGTTAGCCGGCAGGCCTCTTCTACTACAGCTTGATAGACGGTGTCTTTGGGCAAGGAGGCGGCGAGCATGGCGTGGAGGCGGCGGATCGCTGCACGCTGCGAGGCGGCTCGACTCATGATTTCTACCCACTCCTCACTTTCTAAAGGAGCCTCACATCAAAGTAGTACTCATTGTTGCACAAAAAATAGCTTATGTCAACATAACAATGATGTCTCGTCTGTAATAGCCACGGCTATTGGCTGGCTAACGAGGCCCGAGGAGAAAAAGTAGTTAAGATCAAACTCTGTAGGAGAATACCGTCGTGAATGTCTCTAAAATCCGTCATAGAGAGCCAAAGAACGCCCAGCGTGCAGAGCCAACAGAGGCCACATTAGCAGAGCTGTTACAACGTCTGCAGCATCATGAAAAGCGTGCACGGAGACATATGCGCCTTATGGTGAGCCTTAGCGTGCTTTCCGCTATCCTTATGTTTTTGGTAGAGATGGTTTGGGTTGTCCTAGCGTTACAGGGAGGCATCGAGACCCTGCCACTGTGGGCGGTGCACAGCTCTTGGCTTCTCTTCTTGGCCATGCTTGCGGGCGTCGTGATTGTTTACACTAAGGACATGCACGCGGGCCGAAAACTCCTTCAAAATATCAGTACCTATCGGGATGTGCGCGTGGTAGGCCCGCTGTTGTCTTTGTGGAGCATTTCTAGCCCTCGAACACGAGGGGCGATAGAAGAGGCTCTCATCGAACTGTTACCGCAGATGAAGGCCGCGGACGCCGCCCTTTTAAACGAGGAGCAGCGGGCACAGCTCTATGCCATTCTAACAGATACCAACCGGCGGCGCGTTCCTCTTCAACTAGCCATTTTGGAGGTCTTGGGGCGTATAGGCGATGCCCATGCCGTTCCGATTGTAGAGCGCCTTTCCGAAGCGCCACTACGACGGTGGAAGGTCTTAAGAGAGGCCGCTCAACGCTGTTTGCCGCAGCTGCGTGAGAGGGTGCTTCAGCTGCAGCAAAGCAGTACCCTCCTACGTCCCTCAGCGAATCGGACGAAGGAGAAAGATGTGCTGCTGCGAACGGCCGATTCTGCCCCATTGCAGACCCCTGCCGGACAGCTTGTGCGCCCCACAGATGCAAAGGAGACAACGAATGAAAATTCCTTTGAACTTTAGCGCTTTCGCCACGTCATTCACTTTAGCATCTCAGTGTGATCTCAGCGCTCTACTTCAGTTCGTTTCGCGACGGTGCCTATTGGAACCTGTTTTATGAGCCAATTTCAGACACGCTATGTTTGCCAGAACTGCGGTTACGAGTCGCTAAAATGGCTTGGGCGATGCCCGGAATGCGAGACATGGGACTCGTTTGTGGAGGAGGTCGTCTTACGTCCTTCTCATAAGGCGCGTAGTGGAGCGAAGTCGAGCCAAGCGATCTCTAGCGCCGCGGAGGCCGGAGCGCCGCTGCCGATCACTCAGGTAGAAATGGCCTCGCAGCCACGGCTCCTGAGCGGCATTGGGGAGTTCGATAGGGTTTTAGGCGGCGGTGTTGTGCCCGGCAGCATTGTGCTTGTTGGAGGGGATCCGGGCATCGGCAAGTCAACGCTATTGACCCAGGTGGCCTACCGTGTTGCTACGGGGCAGGAAGCCGGCTCGGTGCTCTATATTTCTGGAGAAGAGAGCGCACAGCAGATACGTCTACGCAGCGCGCGCTTGGGGGCGGAGACCGAACGTTTCTTCGTGAGCGTCGAAACGGATATTGAGCGAATTGAGGGGCATCTGGACAAACTACGTCCTATTCTTGCGATCGTAGATAGCATACAGACCACCCAGGATGGTGCTCTCGATTCTATTCCCGGCTCTGTTAGCCAGGTGCGCGCATGCGCCTCGAGGCTGGCGCGCTTTTCAAAAGCCACCGGTATTCCAATTATTCTTATTGGGCATGTAACCAAAGAGGGCAACCTGGCCGGGCCACGCGTGCTGGAACATATCGTGGATACCGTCCTCTATTTTGAGGGCGATCGCCAGAATGCCTATCGGTTACTACGAGCGGTGAAAAACCGCTTCGGCTCTACCGATGAGCTCGGCATTTTCGAGATGCGTGAGCAAGGATTGGTGAGCGTGGATAATCCCTCTGCTGCCCTGCTTGCAGAGCGCACAAAAGACGGTATTGGCTCGGTTATCACGGCAACCTTAGAAGGAACGCGAGCGCTGTTGGTGGAGGTGCAGGGACTTGCCGCGCGCTCATTTTTGGCGAGCCCGCGCCGGGTTATCAACGGCCTAGACCCAAACCGTGTGAACATGATCCTGGCCGTGCTCGAGAAGCGGCTAGGCCTGAAGTTAGCAGAGCAGGACGTGTTTGTTAACGTGGCAGGAGGCGTACACGTTGTGGAGACGGCGGCCGATCTCGCCGTCGCAATGGCGGTTATTTCGAGCTTTCGCGAGCAGCCTGTGGAGCCTACTACGATTTTCATCGGCGAGGTAGGGCTGAACGGAGAGATACGAGCGGTTTCGCAGAGCGAGAAACGTTTGCGGGAGGCTGCACGCCAAGGGTTTCAAAAGGCGCTCATCGCCAAACACAACTTAGCCGAACTAAAAGGGCGAGTGCCTCTAGAAGTCATCGGCATTTCGAGCATTGTGGAGGCTCTACCAGTCGGCTTGCTGAAAACGGCGGTGTGAGGATTTCGAGAAGAGAAGCGGTGAGGCGTGTTTCACTGTATGTATTTTCTAGTGAAAATTCGGCATAAACTAAGGATAACTCCGGCATGGCGTTGCCAGTCAATTTTAGTGGTTTCAGAAATCTATTGACTAAGAGGATGGGGAGGATGTTCGAGAAGGAAATTGGCGCTGTCGAATCCATTATCCCTCAGGATCGAGCGCCACGATGGATCTATGCACGTTTCCGAGAGCTGAAGCCGCCCATTATCGTTATCGGAATGCACCGCTCCGGCACAAGCCTCGTAAGCGCTATCTTGGCGCTAATGGGAGTTTACATGGGTCGGATCGGCAACTCCCAAGAAGAAGATAAACTCATTGTCTGTCATACTCATCATAACTCTTTGATTATCTATGCAAGTCAAAGAAGTACGGCTTTCGCTCCCACACCTACGACAGTGCGGGATGGTTATGCGGAGGACGAAAGTTTTCGGCTGGTAAATCAGCGAATATTTACCCGCGCCGGAGCCGATTGGGATTACGTAGATCCCCTATTGGCAGTGCGAGATGAACCCCAGTTCACGAGAAGTGCCGTGCGTACTCTGCAAGGAGCAACATTTGGCACTTTGCGCAGCCAGTATCTGAGCGGGATGCCAAAGAACTATCAAGGGGCTTGGGGATGGAAAGATCCACGAAATACGTTTACCCTTCGCTATTGGCTGCAACTGTTCCCCGATGCAAAGGTGCTGCACGTCCGTCGTAGTCCGGACGCGGTGGTGAGAAGTCTCATGCGGCGTGCTGAGAGTTGGGCAGCCCAAACTCCACCCTTTAAACTGCCTCTACACCGAAGGGTATTGGGAGCCATCTCACATCCGAGACTCGCCTTTGAACGTTTCGCGCTAAGAAAGATGTCCCATCAAAAACCACATCCTAAAACAGAGGAAGACTGGCGTCACCTATACGATTTGTACGTGAGCGAGGGTGAGAAGTATCGTGCCATGGGTGATCAGTATTCGGAGGTAAGTTACGAAGCTCTCTTGGAAAATCCGCAGGAGATCATCACGGCCATCGCGAATTTTATCGAAGTCGAAATCAATGAGGTCATCCTAAAACAGGCGAGGGAGTTTATCCTTCCCGCTGAGACGAAGCGATGGTAAAATCGAGCACTCCACCAAATGTTATCATCTTCTTTACCGATCAACAGCGTTGGGACACAACCGGAGTTCATGGAAACCCGCTCGACCTCACGCCGAATTTCGACCGAATGGCGCAGCGTGGTACCCATCTTTACTATGCCTTCACATGCCAACCTGTTTGCGGGCCGGCGCGCGCCGCTTTGCAAACGGGTTGTTATGCCACCCGAGTAGGGTGCTTCCGTAATGGCATCCCTTTGCCGCCCGATGCGGTTACCATAGCTCGATGCTTTCGGGAAGCCGGCTACAGTACGGCCTACATCGGGAAGTGGCATCTTGCTTCACGCGATCCGGTTCCTGAAACCGAACGAGGGGGCTACGACTATTGGCTCGCCTCCAATGTGCTGGAGTTCTCTTCCGATCCCTATCGTACGGTAGTTTACGATAATGAAGGAAAGGCGGTATTGCTGCCTGGGTATCGGGTCAACGCGCTAACCGATGCAGCCATTCGCTACATCGCCTCCCATCAAGAGCAGCCTTTCTTCCTTTTTCTCTCCTTTCTTGAACCTCATCATCAGAATCGCCTTGATAGCTATCCAGCTCCGGAAGGCTATGCCGAGCGTTATGTGGGGCGATGGATGCCGCCTGACCTCGCCGCGCTGGGAGGCTCTGTACACCAACATCTTGCCGGCTACTATGGGATGGTGAAGCGATTAGACGAGGCCTTCGGACTTCTGCTCGATGCCCTTCGCAGCCTCCAGTTGCTCGATCGAACCATCGTGCTCTATACATCCGACCACGGCTGTCATTTCAAGACGCGCAACACCGAATATAAGCGATCTTGCCACGAAGGCTCCATCCGTGTGCCGGCGGCTTTACAGGGGCCGGGCTTTGACGGCGGAGGACAGATCCGCCAATTAGTAAGTTTGGTAGATATACCTCCCACCTTGCTGGAGGCGGCCGGATTGCCAATACCAGAAACCATGCAGGGGCGATCTTTTCTTCGCCTTACGCGTGGGGAGAGAGAGGGATGGCCTGAGGAGGTCTTTCTGCAAATCAGCGAATGGCACGTTGGACGTGCTGTACGAACGCGCCGGTGGAAGTATGGGGTGTTCGCCCCTCATAAAAACCCCTGGCAGGACTCGAGCTCGGATACCTATTGGGAGGCCTATCTCTACGATCTTGAAGTAGACCCCTATGAGCTGGCCAATCGTATTGAGTGTGCCTCTCATGCGCGCGTCGCAGAGGTAATGCGCGAGCGCCTCCTGAGGTGTATTCAAGAGGTAGAGGGCGAGAAACCGACCATTATCCCCGCGAAAAGGGTGCCTTCGGGCCAGCTCTCTATTTCTGAAGAAGAGGCGTGGCAATAGTCACAAACTTGGGGTAAAGTACGTAGCAGAGATCGGGCACAGTCGGAGCGATGTTAACGTATCTACGTTTTCTGCCCTGTACCTCTGCATCATGGGACTTTATCTATGCAAGCCTATCGCCCGGTACTGCTACGAAGACAACGTCGCATTGCCCAACAGGTGGGTACGGTTTGCTGTGCCCTTCTGATCGGTGTTTTGTTGCCATCGCTCTTACTACACTGCGCCCGCTGGGCGGTGTTGACAGGGGGAATGGCCTTCATTAAAGGGAGCCTCTTTGGGCTTTGTCTGGCAGCGATCACGCGAACTCGTCGCCCTACTTTTATCTATCTCTGGTTGCTCGTGGCGCTGCTCATCAGCATCTCTTTTTGGAACGATTGGCCGTTAACCCTGCCCGTGCCCTCGTTAACGACAGCTCGTCCTTGGAGCCGATTGCTGTTAGCCGCCTATGCGATCCTCATTCGCTATGGGCTTTTTTTCGTAGGTCTGCCCACACCGTTCGCCCTTTATGGACAACACGGACCGGACATGGAGCCTACAACACAGACAAAGGAGTAAGAAAATGCCGTTGTCATCGGAAAATTCGAAACGTGCCTGGCTTCGAATGTTACTGCTGTTGGGCGTCGCTTTTGTCCTTGGGGGCTTTGTGTTGCCCAACATTCACATCACATGGCGCGAGTCGGAAAGTCAAGCCTCGATGGGGGGCTTGGACGTCTCTCTCGGAAAGCCTCAAACTAGCTTATCGCCGCTGGAGGTCTATGCCCGTGCAGCTCAAGCGGTCTATCGCTCCGTGGTCTATATTGATGCCTCAGAGACCGTGCGGGTTGAACCCGATATCTTCGACGAGATGATGGGCGTTGAACCGCAGGTAGAGCAGAGCCATTGGGAGGGTTCTGGGGTGATTATTACCCCAGATGGCTACATTCTGACCAACGAACATGTTGTGGGACGTAGCGACAGCGGGCGTACAATTACAGTCACTCTGGCCGATGGAAGGCGATTCAAGGGACATTTGGTGGGAGCGGACTACACCACCGATGTCGCGTTAGTAAAAATCGATGGGCATAACTTGCCGGCTGCCAAATTGGGGACGGTAAGGGGTTTGGTGCCAGGACAGATATGTGTGGCCATTGGCAATCCACTTGGCTTACGATTTACCGTTACCAACGGTGTGATTAGCGCTCTCGATCGCCCTATTGCAACCGACGATGGGCGCATCTATTCTCACCTCATTCAGCACAGTGCTGCCATCAACCCCGGCAATTCGGGAGGGCCTCTGGTGGATATCGAGGGGCGTGTGATCGGCATTAACACGTTAGTTCGTCAGCATGCTGAGGGCATCGGCTTTGCCATCCCCATTGATACCGCTCTGCAAGTCGCGGAGGAGCTAAAAGCCTATGGGAGGGTTCCGCGACCTTGGCTTGGAGTGGTGGTACAAACCAACACGCCTTCTCTGGCAACACGCTTTGGACTGCCGCCGGTGAAAGGAGTCGTCGTAACCGGCGTGTACCGTGATGGGCCGGCAGCCCAGGCGGGCATCGAGCCTGGCGATGTGATTACCCGCGTCAACGGGCGACCAATAACCGATAGCGACCAGTTCCGTGCGGTGACGCAGGGCTTGAAAGTGGGGAGCACGGTGACCCTGGAGGTGCATCGAGGTGATCAGTACGCCCAGGTTCAGGTTCAGGTAGCCCAACAACCCTAGACCCTTTAAAGAGCGAAGCAAGGTTGCCATAATTTTAAATGGGGAGAACCCGGAAAATTGTGAAGGGAGCGAGCATAAAAAATAGAAAAGTACACACGATCGTTATAGCGTGATCTAGGGGTACTATAAGACCGTAGCTGTTCGAACAATGGGGCAAGTGCCGCCAGCTAGGGTTCGAAAGGCATCACAGTAAGCACGGTTCCCTCACATCGGTCATCGTCTGAAAGCAGCTGTTTGGGGAACGGCTGTGGTTTCAGGAAGGAGTAAGGAGTCATTCGTTATGGAGACAGGGTTACAGCGATGGAAGCAGTCGCTTTCGCTTACCAACGATCCAACGACGGCCACGCCAGAGCAGCGTGAAGAGCTCTATTGGCTGCAGCGTTGTGCGGAAGGGGATGAGCGTGCTGTGCGCTGGGTACTACAAAAGTATCGTGATCGCGTGGTACGCTTAGCGACTCAAGTTCTACGCAGTTCGCGTGAGGCGGAGGACATAGCGCAGGAAGCGTTTGTAAAAGCGTTTCGTCAGATCGGGCAGTTTCGCGGTGAGGTCAGCTTTTATGCATGGCTCTATCGTATCGTTGTGAACCTCTGTTTAGATAGAATGCGGCGCAAGAGCTCTCGACTTGAGACCTCGCTTGATACGGAGGCTCTTTCAACGCTCGTAGCACCGAGCGTAGATACTGATCAGCGGCTAGCTATCGAACAAATTATCAACTCGCTATCGCCGCCTATTCGCGCTGCACTCATTTTGCGAGAGGTAGAAGGGCTAGAGTATGCAGAAATAGCCGCAGTTTTGGATATTCCGGTAGGAACGGTGCGCTCACGTTTAAGTGCCGCACGAGAGCAGTTTCGCCAAAAGTGGCTCTCTTTGCAGGAGGAGATTAAGAATGTCTGATCCGTGCCGGCGATGGCGCCGACTGCTTTCTTTGGAGATGGATGGGGCTTTGCCGTTTGAGAAGCGTCAAGAGCTGTTTGTTCATCTTAAGACATGCGCCTCTTGTCGCAACGCCTACGAAGCCTATCACCAGCTGCAGACGTATCTACAACAAGAGAGTGAATGCCGTGCTTCCCCCGCGTTCGATGAGCGCGTTCTGCAGGCCATAGCGCAGCCGCAACCTCTTACCTGGTGGGAAAAGAGAAAGGCAGTAATCGTCTTTTTGGCTCAGGCTGCGGCTGGTGCAGTGGCCGCCGTGGCGATTACCTGGATTTTGCTGCTGTCTTCGCTGCATGCAACACGGCAGCCTCTGGGCGTGCCTGGAGAGATACAGCTTATGCAGAACCGGCGTTTTGTTCCGGGCACATTGGCATTGCCGTTAGACACCTCTTCTCCACGAGCAGCCCTCATGTGGCACTCGACTTCGACGCCCGAGGTTCGATCGTCTACCTCTCAGTAGCCACGATGCCAGCGACGCATTCAGAATCGTGGGAGCCTCGTTGTTCTAGCCCGCCTTTCACCAATCCGAAACGGTGGGGATCGGTGAAGGGCTGGTATTGCGGCATTCTTATTGGGGTTTTGGGTGGGCTTGTAGTCTTGCCTTTTACACGGAACATACTCGCTGCCCAATGGGAGACGTCCTTAACCTCTGGATATAGCAGCCTGGTTGCCCCCATGCACTTGTCGGCGAGCGACGATGCCCGTTTGGAATGGGTGGCAAATGCAGAGCCATCGGATGTGCTGGTGCAGATGGGGTTCATTGCTGCCAGCCTAGATCACCCTTTTTCCCCCACTAACTTCCCTGGAAACACTCTTGCTCGGCTTGTAGGGCTTATACAGAAGCATCCAAACGTGGCAGGGCTGTATGCCCTTTTGGTGCGCGTAGCCCTGCAGCAAGAGAGTAGCGAAGGGATTACTGCCGACGTTTCTCTAGATCCTGTACCTGCCTCTAGACCCAATACGCTTTTTTCCATAGCACCACAAAGAGCTGCAATCCTTGATATCGCTTTGAGGAGGGGTGAACAGCTAGAGCCGAAAAACGCCTTTTGGCCTGCTATGCGCGCTTGGCTTTATTTTTCCAATCGTGAAGAGCAACGGGGGGAGAAGGCTTTAGAGCGTATCGCCTCTACCTCGCGGTGGGATTCGCATCTTTATGAGCAGGTATTAGGTGAGTGGCGACTCTATGCACAGGTTTTCGGCGATCAGGGGGCTTTGCAAAAAATTGAGCCGCTTACATTGCTCTCTTTTCCGCATTTGCAGGCTTTGCGGGCTATGGCCTTTTATGTGCACGATAGGGCGGAGCAAGATATAGCGGAAGGACACCTTCCGCAGGCATTTCGCCTGCATCTTGGGTTAGCGCACTTGGGCACGATATTGCGCGATACGGCCCCGTGGGCTTACGAGGCCCTTTTAGGAACCGATTTGGTGCTCATTGCGAGCACAGGAGATGGGACACCCTTGCAAGGGGAGGGAATGGTCAACTCGTTGGCTACATGGGAGCCCTATGGTCGGCGCTATCTAACCCTGTTACGTCGTAGTGGGGAGGAGACACAGGCACTTTGGCTAGAGCATGAGATCGTCAAAAGTTTAAAACTGCGTCGAACACTAGGGCTGGCACGTGCCGCAACCCCTTATGATGGTGTGCCACCTGGGGTTCCTCTTAAGGCTCTCTTTTCAGATTGGATGTTGGGGGTGCTGACGCTGCAACAGATGTTGGGACTTTTAGGTAGCTTTTGTATTCTCGGATGCGCTGTGCTGCTGATAAAGCGGTTTCCGCAGACCCAACTTCTTGTCTTTCTCGCACTGGCAGTACTTTTTATAGGTTTGCTTTATCTATTCTCCCTTCTACCCTCGATGGGGTGTGCATTAGGGGTTCTTATCAGTGGGGTCCTGTTATGGCTGGTGGGCTTGTCTTGGCTCTCTAATCGCCTTTTTGATCAAGAGGAGCAGAGAAGGGAGCTTTCCTGGAAAACAGGGGTGCTTTGTGTTGTTTTAGCCACGGGAGTAACGGCGGCCTTATGGGGTGGGCTGCAGGCGCAGATAGGGCAGATGCACCCTTTGGCGCGCGTGTTGTCTGGATTAGATAGTGTTGGGCCTCATGAAGATCAGGCACAGATGCTGGTGCGCTGGTTTTTCGGGTTGTCGTTTGCGCTGGTGGTCTGTTTGGTAGGGGGAACGGGAAGTTTGTTGTTGAAGCACAGGCCTTTAGAGGGGGCCTTTCAAGTGGTTCGCAGTCTGCTATGGCCGGCGCTGGCCTTTATGGCGGTGGTCTACCTCTGCCTGCTGCAGGTCACCATCAGACAAGATGCCCGCACTGCAGCCGCTATCCAAGAAGCTGCAATTAATGATAGAGAGTGGGTATTAACGCATACATTGTCTGAATAGGGAAATTTTGCGGGAATATTGCGATTTTGCGAGTGAGAGTGCTATAATCTGCACTTGGTTTTTCAATGGCGGTACGCCACGTGAGGAGAGCATGGAACGTACTTTTATTATGGTGAAACCGGACGGTGTCGAGCGTCGGCTTGTGGGTGAGATCGTTCGACGGTTCGAGCAGAAGGGCTTGCGATTGGTGGGAATGAAGCTGCTGTGGCCCGATCGCGAGCTTGCCGAGAATCACTACGCGGTTCATCGTGAAAGACCGTTTTTCCAAGACCTTGTGAATTTCATCACCGGAGGGCCGGTCGTTGCGATGGTATGGGAGGGGCCTAATGCAGTCCGCCTTACTCGCGCCCTTATTGGGGCGACAAATCCGCTCGATGCCGCCCCCGGAACCATACGGGGCGACTTTGCTACAGAGATCACGACAAATCTCGTACACGGTTCCGATTCGGTGGAGACGGCGGAGAAGGAGATAGCGCTCTGGTTTCGACCGGAGGAGCTGTTGCGCTAGGCACCTCGAAGATCTTACCGTCGGAGTAAAAAGTTTTCTCATATTCGGACAAAATGCGGTATAATCTGAGAAGTTAGGGTAGAAGGAACCTTCCCTACTTCTAAGAGATCGTGTGCTTCCACAAGAAGTTGAAATAGGCTAGATAGAGAGGAACCATCATGGCAAAAACCGTTGCCGAACGCTCCACAGGGGGCGAGCTAACACGCGATGAGCTTATTGACCTCTATCGTCTTATGCTCCGTATCCGACGGATGGAGGAGTCGGTTTATCAGAAGTTCCACGAGGGTAAAATCGGTGGCTATCTCCATCGCTACGATGGTCAAGAGGCTCTTGTTGCCGGTGTCATTCCTCAGCTGCGTCTTCCCGGCGATTATGTGCTCTGCACCTATCGCGATCATGCCCATGCGTTGGCCTGCGGCACTGAGATGCGCGCCATTATGGCGGAACTTTTGGGGCGCGCCACCGGCTGTGCTGGTGGCAAAGGAGGCTCGATGCATCTTATCAATCCGGACCGTGGCTTCCTTGGCGGCGACGGAATCGTTGGAGGGCCGGTGCCGATCTCTTTAGGGGTTGGATACGCATTAAAATATAGGGGTGGCGACAACATCTGCGTCTGCTATTTCGGCGATGGAGCCATGAACCAAGGGGGAGTGCACGAGGCTTTGAACATGGTAGGTCTCTACAAACTCCCCATTCTTTATGTGTTGGAGAACAACCAGTACGCTATGGGAACCTCAGTGCAGCGCTCCACCGGGCAGCCCGACTTTGTGCTGAAGGCGAAGGCGCACGGCATTGAAGGGGAGCGTGTGGATGGCATGAATGTGTTGACCATGCATGAAGCGGCCCGTCGAGCTATAGAGCGCATTCGGAAAACTGGGGAGGCCTACTTTTTGCAGGCAGACTGCTATCGTTTTGTGGGACATGGCATTGGAGACGACAACACGAAGGGCTGGATGTTCTACCGAACCGAGGAAGAGGTTAAAAAGTGGCGTGAGCGCGACCCGATCTTGCAGCTTCAGAAATATCTTCAAGCGCACGGCCTTATCTCTCCAGAAGAGCTCGATCAGATCGAACAAGAGGCTCGTGCCGAAGTTGCCGATGCCATTGCTTTTGCTGAGAACAGCCCCGAACCTCCTCTCGATAGCCTCTACGATCATGTCTATGTGTAGATGCCAACACCAAAAGGGAGGAGTTCTGCGTTAGACCATGGCACGCATGCGCTATAATCAGGCCCTGCGACTTGCCCTTGCGGAGGAGATGGAGCGCGACCCCAATGTGTTTATCTGCGGGGAGGACGTGGGGCAATACCAGGGAACCTATCGTGTAACCGAAGGGCTGTTTCAGCAGTTCGGCCCTCGCCGTGTGCTCGACACGCCTATCAGCGAAATCGGCATTGCTGGCCTTGCTACCGGAGCGGCAATGGTGGGGCTGCGGCCGGTGGCCGAGTTTATGACCTGGTCTTTCGCTTTGGAAGCGATGGATCAGCTAGTGAATCATGCGGCAAAGATCTGCTACATGTCGAGTGGTCGAATTCACTGCCCCGTCGTCTTTCGTGGGCCGGCAGGAGTGGGAACACAGCTTTCTGCTCAACATTCGCAAAGCCTTGAAGCGTGGTATGCCCATACGCCAGGCTTCAAAGTGGTAGTGCCTTCTACCCCCGCCGATGCAAAAGGCCTCTTGAAAGCCGCCATTCGGGACGATAACCCAGTGATTTTTATGGAGCACGCTAGCCTTTATGGGCTTGCTGGCGAGGTTCCGGAAGACCCCGATTTCACCATTCCTCTCGGGGTGGCTTCGATTGTGCGCGAAGGCTCTGATGTAACCCTGATCTCTTACCTGCGATGCCTCCACCTCTGTCTGAAAGCGGCGGAGATGTTAGAGAAAGAGAACATCTCTTGTGAGGTCATTGATCTCCGTACACTTGTGCCGCTGGACATGGATACCTTGCTGCGTTCCATTAAAAAGACTCATCATGCCGTGGTGGTCCACGATGAGTGGCGCAATGTATCCATTAGTGCGGAGATCGCCGCTCGGCTTTACGAGCAGGGCTACGACGAGTTGGATGCGCCTATCGAACGCGTAGCTGGGGCCGACGTGCCCATGCCTTACGCGCGCAATTTGGAACGAGCTGCCATTCCCAATGAGAACGAAATTGCAGCTGCGGTAAGGCGTACTCTCGCCTAGGTGTTTAGATATTTTTATTTCAGAAGGGTCGAAAAGAGGCTGCGCATTCAAAGGCATGGCCTCCTTTCTATCTGTTGAGGTGAACTCATGGCAGAAGTTCGCATGCCTAAAATGGGCGATGGCATGGAAGAGGGGACAATTATCGCCTGGCTGAAGAAAGAGGGCGAAACGGTTGCCAAAGGTGAGGCGATCGCCGAGATCGAAACGGATAAAGCAAGAGTCCCTCTCGAGTCGTATGAGGAGGGGGTTTTGACGAAGATCCTCGTGCAGCCCGGTGAGACCGTCCCTATTGGAACGGTCGTTGCTATTGTTGGTGAGCCGACCGCACAGAAGATCGATTCGCCGCGTTCGAACGGTACAGCGACCTCCTCTTCCACCGAGGAATCCAAAAATCTGCTTTCATCTGCCCAGGCACCCGCTAACGCCTCTACCCCATTCTCTCAATCGGCGGTAACGACAGGCGCTAAGCCGGAGGAGCGCGTGCGTGCCTCAGGCCTGGCGCGCTCCATCGCGAAGCAGTACGGGATAGACTTACATCAGATAAAAGGTACGGGACCACACGGGCGCATCGTTGAGCGCGACGTGCGCGCCTTTCTGCAAAGCCAAACAACGCCAACGACTTCGGCGCCTGCTCCCGTTGTGGAGCGAGCCCCAGAACCCTCACCCACGATGGTTCCTGGGCAAGAGGTGCAGCCCTCGCGCATGCGCCGGGCTATTGCCGAGCGCACCCGCAAGAGCAAGCAGAATATCCCCCATTTCTATGTTACTATGGTCATCGAGATGGATCGGGCGCGTGCGCTGCTGCAAGAGCTTAACGCCGATGCAAGCGAGGGAAATAAGATCACAGTGAATGATCTCATCATCAAGGCCTGCGCTATTGCCCTCTCTCGTGTGCCCGAGGTCAACGCTTCATGGACGGATAATAACACCATTGTGCGACACGAGGCCATCCACATCGGGATCGCCGTGGGCATCGAGGAGGGGCTGATCGTGCCGGTGGTGCGCGATTGTCAAGCCAAAACGTTAAGGCAGATATCTGCTGAAGCCAAGCAGCTGATCGCCAAAGCCCGCAGTGGCCAGCTGAAGCCAGAGGAGTATAGTGGCAGCACTTTCAGTATCTCCAACCTTGGTATGATGGGTGTGGATGAATTTACGGCCATCATTAACCCGCCAGACGCCGCGATATTGGCGGTAGGTGGTATTTTCCGTGAGCCGGTTGTCGTGGGCGATACCGATGAGATCGCCATACGTGCTCGCATGAAGGTAACCCTCTCCGCCGACCACCGGATACTCGATGGGGTGGTGGCCGCCCGATTTTTGCAGGAGCTTAAGCGAGTTTTAGAGGCGCCGCTGTCGTTGCTCTCCTAAGGATTCGCCAGGTGAAAAGCGCATTCGTAGAGAGTGGGAACCTCTTTGCAAGTAAAATCCGGTAAAATGCACAGGCAAAGCCGCTGCGGCGTTGTGTAAAGGGACATTATGCCGTTATGAAACCGGCGCGCTTCTTCTTCTCTGAGAAGCTTCTTGAATACGATATGGGGCCGGGGCACCCTCTCAAGCCGATTCGGCTAGAAATGACCTATGCTCTTCTGGAGAGTTACGGGCTTTTTCAGGAGGCCTTGGAAAAGGTTGAGCCAGAACTTGCAAACGACGAAGAGGTTTGCCTCTCTCATAGTGCAGAGTATCTTGATGTGCTACGGCGTCTTGAGAGGGGTGAGTCGGTGTCAGATGTGTACCGGTATGGGCTAAATACACCTGACAACCCCCTGTTTCCTCGCATCTATACCGCTTCCATGCGCTATACAGGGGCCTCCATAGGTGCAGCACAGGCCGTGATCGATGCGAAATTACACGAGGATCAACCAGTGGCTTTCAACTTGTCGGGAGGCCTGCATCATGCTCACTACAGTCGTGCTTCCGGTTTTTGTGTGTTAAACGACTGTGCAGTAGGAATACGGCGCCTACTTCGCGGGTTTTCGCGTGTGGCGTATGTAGATATTGATGTGCATCATGGGGATGGGGTTCAGGAATCGTTTTATCGTGATCCAAATGTTTTAACCATATCTATCCATGAGAGTGGAAAAACGCTCTTCCCCGGCACTGGCTTCCCTGAGGAG
Organism: Chthonomonas calidirosea T49; assembly: GCF_000427095.1. Classification (NCBI taxonomy): domain Bacteria; kingdom Bacillati; phylum Armatimonadota; class Chthonomonadia; order Chthonomonadales; family Chthonomonadaceae; genus Chthonomonas; species Chthonomonas calidirosea. The sequence goes on along the minus strand of NC_021487.1, from coordinate 1,423,426 downwards.
ATAGGCGAAGGGGCCGGATTGGGAACAAGCGTTAATATCCCACTGGCACCCAACACGCCCGATGAGGTATGGCTTTGGGCATGGCGTGAGGTAGCAATACCTATTCTAGAAGCTTACCATCCTGAAGCCATCTTTCTGCAGATGGGGACCGATGCCCACGCCTACGATCCGCTTGCCCATGTCTGTTTGAGCGCGCAGGGGTGGTTGGAGGCCGTTAAGGACGTGAAAGCCTTCGGCAAACCTATTGTCGCCGTAGGTGGAGGCGGCTATAATTTAACCACCGTTCCGCGCATGTGGACGTTGGCGGTGGCCACCCTGGTCGGCAAGGAGATAGCGGACGCAACCCCACAAAGTTATGCCTATCACAAAAGCATACCGCAACTTACCGACCCCATCGCGCCGGCGGTTTCCGATGCAGAACGACAGGCCGCATGGGCATTTGCGAAAAGAACCGTTCAACAGGTCAAAAACCTTCTCTTTCCTTACTATGGGCTAGGCAAATCTAGTGTCAATTAACAATATAATGCTTGCGAAGGAGCATCTCTATCAATATGATCAAAGCAAAGAAGGTACTGTTCCCTTTGGGAATAGCCTTAACAGTGGTGTGGCGAGGCGCTGTGGCGATGCCTCAGGCGCAACCGAACTCGGGGGCATCCCAACAGGCCAACAGTGCAGCCCCTAGTGGGGGAGCCCCGCAAATTGTTGGTAGCGTTTTTGGGGAGAACCTGACATGGGACGACTTTATTGCCCAGTTTCGTAAAGATTTTCCCCAACAGTTTGAGAACACCGTGGCCCAGGTGATCGGTCCGTCGGTGGCCGATCAGCTCTTTGGAGATAGTCCTAAAACGTCGGTTACCTTGACACCGGATGAGGTGCTGCAACAGCTGAAACAGAATCCGCCAGCTAGTCTCTACAATGCGGTCAACGCGATTTTGCAGCTCATGATGGTGGAGCACGAGGCCTCAGTAGAGGGGGTGACCGTTACTCCTGCTGAGGTCGATCAGGCCCTCGACCAGCAACTCAAACAGTTGCGAACTCAGGGGGTGATTCCGGCCAATCTTACAGATGATCAGTTTCTTGCTCAACGCCATATTAGTCGCGATCAACTGCGCGTATCGGAGCGTTTTCGTTTGCTACTTGAGGGATTGATGAAAAAAAACCTCGAAAAGAAGCTTGGACACCCTATAGGGCCAGGCGATTTTGTAGATGCGCGTCATATCCTTATCAAGGCACCCGATATTCAGCCGAACTCCTCAGCTGCCGACAAAAAGGCCGATGCCGACGCGAAGGCGAAGGCAGAACAGATTCGCGCGCAGATTCTGGCGAAAAAGATCAGTTTTGAGGATGCTGCCAAAAAATATAGTGACGACCCCGGCTCTAAAAACCGAGGTGGCGATTTGGGTGTCTTCATGCGCGGGCAGATGGTAGCTCCTTTTGATGCGGCTGTTTTTAGTTTAAAACCGGGCCAGATCAGTCAGCCGGTGCATACGCAGTATGGCTATCATCTCATCGAGGTGATAAAAGCCGGTGATCAGATTCCGGCCGATCAGCGCCAGCAGGTGCTTGATCAGGTTCTGAATCAACAGGCGAATGAGTATCTCACGCAACTGTCTCAAAAGGCCGGTTTGAAAAACAACTTACAGCCTCCGGCCCCTGTAGGCTTGCCGCCACAGGATGGACGTTAAGATGCTTCGTTAGAGAGGGGCGAGAAAGATGGCAGGTCGTTCTTCCGGTTCGCTAAGCTCTGTATGGGTTCGCATTCCTGGGTTAGTCGGTTTTGGTTTAGGGCTTTTGGGGGTATCTCTAGGCCCTAACCAACCCGTCTATGCGCAGGGAAGCGGCGATCAGAATCCACCTTCGACTTCTGGCACTACGGTTACTCCAACGCCCCAAAAGCAGGAGGAGGATCTAAAGGCCCTTCAGAAGCAGCAGCAGACACCTGTAGCACCACCCGCCAATCCGCTAGTGCAACCGACGGATAGTAGCGGCAAAGGTCTCAACGGTACCCCAAACAAGGCGGTGGAGCAGACCTTGGAACAGAGCCTAAAGGATTTCGGAGATTATAGCCCGAATCCGCCAGATGCCCGCACCGTTAAACGACCTGAAGACCTCCCTCTTTTCGGATACGACTTTTTCGAGCCTGCACGTGAATACATTCTTGCGCGTCGTGCCTTTTTGATGCAGTACTATCCTTATCTCAAAATGACTATTGGAGGTGCTGCAACATCCTACGCCACAGCCCCGACTGCCTCAGCCCTGCCTACGAGCAATCTGAATACAACTGGCGCTACGACAGTCAATCCAACTCCACCGGCTTCCACCAATGCGCCTACTTCGCCTCAGCCCTCTCAACCCACGGTACCGCCTGCTACCGGGGCAACCTCAGCTCCGCAATCTCTGTTAGAGCCGCTCGGTGCCATGGCATTGGGGGCAGGTGCAACGAGGCAAACAATTGCTCCCTCCGAGAACCCTGAGAATGCAACGTCCGCTTCAGGGGTCGGAAACCCCTATCCGTATGCTGCTCCCTATAGTTATCCTTATGCGCCCTACACCAATATGCCTCCTATGATGGGTTTCCCCTACGGGACACCTTCTTACTCATCGTACGGTGGGCAGCCTAACGGCGTCTATGGAATCCCCCCAACACAACAGTCAGGCGAAAATGCGATTAACGCCTATAACGGGGTGGCCGATCCCCTCGAACAGATGGTGTTCAACATTATTTCATCTCCGCCTTTGAACTATCAGCTGTTTGGGGGCGATGTGGTGGTTGTTCGCTACTCTAATCCGGCTATGGAACCTCGCGTGCTTACCTTGCAAGTGAGTCCTCAAGGGGAGTTGGATTTAGGCAAAGATGGTCGAGTGAACGTAGCTGGGATGACACTGGCTCAGGCCGAGCAGGCGTTGCGTGCTCATCTAAGCCGCTACTATCGTAATGTGGATGTCTCCATCAGCCTCTCACGATTGCGCACCATCTCGGTGACCGTGATGGGACATGTGTTTGCACCGGGCACCTACATCGTTCCTGCGGTGGCCACCGCATTCAATGTGCTCTATGCCGCTGGAGGGCCTACAAAGGACGGCTCATTCCGCGATATCGAGGTGCGTCGAGGCAATAAAGTTTTACCACTCGACCTCTATCAACTTATGGCCGATCTGCCATCTAAAGGAGGAACCTCTCGCTTTGATATTCCCCTTCAACCAGGAGATGTCATCTTTGTGCCCGGAACCGATGAGCGGGTCTATGCGATGGGTGAGGTGCGCTCTCCGGCCTGTTATGAGTTGAAGCAGGGGGAGACGTTGGCCGATCTCCTCCGCCTTGCTGGCGGCGTTCGTGCGGCCGGTGTCAGCCATGCGGTGCAGGTGATTACGGTACAGCCGGGCAAGGCGAGGGTGATTCACACGGTAGACCTCGCAGATAGTGCCGCCGTCGCGCATTTCCGCCTCTACGACGGAGATATCGTGAATGTTTTGCAGTTGCGGCCTACCCTTGAGAACTTAGTACGGATTGACGGGGCAGTCGCTCAGCCAAGCGCCTATGCGCTCACCCCAGGAATGCGCGTGGCCGATCTCGTCCAGATGGCCGGTGGTCCGTTAAGTGAAGCCTATCTCCAGCGCGCTGCTCTCTACCGTTGGAGTCCAAGCGGCGTTCCAACCTACATTCCCATTAATTTGGCTGCGGCCTTAGAAGGAGACCCAACGGCCAATATCCCCTTGCAGCGGTGGGACAAGCTGGAGGTGTATACCGTCCAACAAGCCGCCTTTATGGGGGAGCGCAAGGTAACCGTTCGCGGGGATGTACAACGCCCAGGAGTGTATCAGTATAGTGAGGGAATGCATCTCAGCGATCTCTTGCTAAAGGCCGGTGGGCCCCTTCCCGATGCCGCTTTGGTGGTGGATGAGCGCCAAAACGGCGATGGAAGTAAGCGCTACTACTACGCCACCATTGATGAACTGCAGGCAGGAGATAGCCAAAAGAATATCCTTGTGCACGATAACGACGTTGTCGCTGTCTATACCGAGGCGCAAGCGCAGTATATGCCGGCTCATAAGGTGGTGATCCTGGGATTAGTGAACGCTCCTGGTCAGTACGATAGAGGCGAGGATATGCATCTTAGCGATCTATTGCGACTCGCTGGAGGGCTGCTACCAAACGCCAGCAATCAGATCGTAATTGCCCATGCACGCCAGTTCGTAAGCGGCAACGAGAGTCCTACCCAAACCGTGATGGTCACACGTGGCCCTCATGGAGAGTGCGTGCCCGACCAAGACCCCCTGTTACGCGATGGGGATGTGGTAACCGTTCCAGGAGTCGGCCATTACCAAGAAAAGCCGATGGTAGCCTATATTCAAGGACAAGTGGAGCATCCAGGCCCCTACATTATCACCAAGACAACCCGTCTTAGCGATCTTGTTCGTATGGCAGGGGGACTAACAAAGGAAGCCTTTCCAGAGGGCGCACAGTTCAACAGGAATCCGGATGAGATGGCCTCGCCGGAGCAGAAGCAGCTGGCTCGTGTCATTAGTGATCTGTCTGATCTCTATAACCAAAGTGACTACAAACGACAGCTAGCGCTTTCCGACTTGGAGCGCATTAAGGCGGCGGGCAATGCGGCTACAAGCAGTGTGCCACTTACCTCAAATGGTCAAGCGGCAGGCAGCTCTGCCGCAGCCACGTTAGCCTTAGAGCTTTCTAAGCGCGATTTGGTCTCGCCTCCGCGCGTGCTTGGCCCAACCGACTTACAGCCCAACGGCAACATCGCGATTAACCTCCCGGATGCCTTGAAACACCCAGGAGGACCGAACGATCTGCTGTTAGCCGATGGGGATCAGTTGACTATTCCGACGATTCCCACGACGGTACAGGTTATCGGGGCGGTTGTCCAGCCCCGAGGGGTCATCTACCGTAAGGGCGAGGGGATTTTCTACTATGTCAATCAGGCAGGTGGCTATGCTCCGGATGCCGCTATAGACCATATTGTGGTGATTCATGCCGGAGGTGGCCTCACTCCCGGCTATAAGGTGCGCTCTCTCGAACCAGGCGATCTGATCTTTGTCCCTACGAAGGTGCTTGCTGCCAAACTTTCGGGAGGAGGAAACAACATCGAGGACTTCTTCCGCTCCCTTACGACCAGCGCCATTATTTTCCGGATTGCCACAGGGCTAGTAGGGCTGTAGAATAGATGGGAAGATACCGAAGAATCTCTTGACAAGAAACTCTTCGCCGTGCCACAATAAAAGTGGTTTCGGCGAAAGCGTTTATTCCCCGCTAGCTCAATCGGCAGAGCATTCGGCTGTTAACCGAAGGGTTGATGGTTCGAGTCCATCGCGGGGAGTGAGTGGCGTAAGGTAGAACTTCCACAGAAGTTCTACCTTTTTGCTTTTGATGGCCGCATTTGGGTACGAAAGGTGAAGGCAGGGGCTGATGGCAGTGATACTGGTAGACTCCTTACAGATGGAGGTTGGATACCGCTGAACCTGGAGGAGATTAGAAGGCTGCAGGCTATTTTCTGTAACTTTTTATCTTTTTGGGTGTCAAAGAAACCGTCACTAATACTCTCCCAAAACTGGCTTGAAGCCTCGTCTTTTTCAATGCAGAAAGGAGGTCAATATGCCATCTCCTCGAGGTAAAAGGAAAAGGAAGTGGTTGCTGCTCATTGCTGCTTTGATTCTCTATGGAGAGATTCAAACCTTGTACAGTGTGTCCTCCACAGTGGCTCAAAATCCCTCCCTAAACCCGCCGGTGTTGCCTCCTGTCCTCTTTGCAGATCGAGGTGATCGAAAAGCTTATCTTTGCTGGGATCCATGTCCAGAGGCTGCTTTTGGCAAATTAAGGGGGTATCGAGTTTTCATACGAAGGGGCAATAGTTGGGCACTGATTGCCACCGTTAGCCCAGATCGGACAGAGTGGACGGTAACCGGTTTAGAAAATGGAAAAACCTACACTTTTACTGTAGCCGGCCTATTACGAAATGGAGCCGAAACGGAGCGTTCTCGCTCTGTGGATGTAAAGCCTACCCCTCTTAGTTCCCCTACGCTACAAACCGGAGCGGTCTCATTATCGTTCGGCCCTTACCATGAGGCGGTCTCGCATGGGGTTGTTGTTCGCTGGGCTGACGGACAGAGCATTGTTTTTGACGAAGACATCGCCCGTTGGCGCGATTGGCAGGCTGCTGATGGACAGCATCTGCTCTATCCCACTCCCTACGGCAACGGGATTGATATGGTAAAAATGGATGTTCATGGCTTTCCCACCATACCACAAAAAACTAAAGACCATCCATGGCTTGGTGATGCATATACGGTAGACTACACCTCGCCTGCCCGCGATCTTGGCGATCGTACATTTCGAGGATTAGTTAGCTCCCATATAGATGGGGAAAGGGTGACCTTTGAGAGCTGGTTGCCCGTAGAGGATACAGGTTGGGCGCGTTGGACCGCTATTCGCGTTTGGCAAACCTTTTGGCCTATACGGAAGAAAATAGGGGAGACCCTTTACATTGGGCTAGCACGTAAAATAGAGGTGTTCGTACCCTCCTATTTTAAATGGGGATATCAGATCTGCTTAAATGACGGCTTCGGTCCAGAGGGGGAGCGCAAGAATGTAAGCCTTTACTATGCCCATTTTCATTCAGCAGGAATCGTGGACTTTTCACCTTCTTGGGATATTACCCAACCAATGTTAGCTGGGACACCTCGTCGTGGTGGTGGCTACCATGCAGACCTAGGCTGTCTACAGGCTATACCCATGGGCTTTCTTGATTGGGGTAGTGGGAATCTGATCTTTGTAGCACGGCAACTCTATCACTGCGCCCACATCCAATTTGCAAGTTACCCGGAAGAGGGGCATAACGGGGTTTGGCCAAACCTTGCCTTCGATTGCGGTGAGGCTGGACGCCGGTTTGTGGTAGATACAGTCTACTATCTTTATAGCAGTCCCAAAATAAGTAGGGACTTTCCGCCAGTACCGCAACGTTATACCGATGCACAGCTCCATTTTCTATGGCGTAACGCTAGGACATTTGGCTTTAAGCCTGCCTTCTTAACGGCCTCTGTGTACACAGGCACGTTGGATGGCCAGCGCTTAGCGAAAGTAGGTCTGCTGCCTTTCGCTAAGCAGTTGGCCAAAGTATGGCATCGTAACTCAATAGACGCTTTTGCGTTCTGGCATGACTTTTGGCTTAGTCAACCGTACTCCGTTTCTTCCAAATATTTGCACGATCCCAACTACGGAGCGAATAAAGAGATAGCCATGATGTGTAGACAACTCAAAGAAGAAGGTATTCAACCCGTTTTTTGGATGAGGGGGGAGCTATTGACAATGAGCTTGCCTTTAGCGCTTTCCGATCGCTTCTGGGGAGGGGATCCGCGCGCAGAGGAGTATCAACAATTTCCTTGTGGCGCACCCTATTTGGAACAGTTTGGTGCCAAACGCGTTCGTGAACACGCTGAGGAGTGGATACGACGCGATAAGAACGGTGAATGGCCTAAAGATACCCCTTACGGATGGGTGCCAATGAGCATGGCAAGCGGATGGTTCGATGACCAGCTCTATCCTGCGCTTCGCATGGGCCGGCTGTTAGGATTTGATGGGATTTTGGTGGATGGAGGATTCGGAGGATTGGAAGGAGTGGACTATACGCCCCTTTTGGAGGGTCAAACTAAAGAGGCTATTCCTTGTCAGCCTTATTGGTGGCGTTTCTATCGCACGGCAGCTTGGCTTGGTTATCGTCTTTGGGGGGAATGTACGACGGCTTGGCTAGGAGGGTTTGTGGCTGGAGCTGGTATTCAGCACGACATGCCTGATCTCTGGTGGCTTTCCGTGGGCAATAGCTACGACCGTCCTAGCTTTGTAGACGAACCGACCCTAGAACATCGTGCCTTTGAACTGGCAGAAATGAGCCCCGGAGGAATGCTAGATGGGTTAGGAGGGAACTTTCTAGCAGCGCTTAGTGAGCATCGGCTCTCCGAATGGAAAGACCTTCCGGCCTCGTTCCGCCAGGAATTAGCCACCGCCATAGAGTTCCTTAAGAAGTATGGCCCGCCGAAACGAATCATTTTTGTCAACCTCCGCCCTAGTGGAACCAAAACGTGTACGCCACCATCAAACTGGTTTACCGGTTCTCATGATGCCTCCTTTACCTACCAGGCTTGGCAATGGGACGGTGTCGTATGGGTTACTCAAGATGGTCGCCATGTTCCCTATCCTAGCACCCCGTAGCGAAAGGAGTTGAGGATTTGAAGCGTCGGGAGTTTTTAGTTCGAATAGGACAAGTTTTGATCGGAGATTATGTAGATTTCTCTAGAAAACCTGCAAAAGCATTAAAATCTATGCAACCTATACAGTTTGTCTCTTGGGGTGGTATTGGCAGTCCCGATCGGGTGAAAGGTGCAGCCTCGCTCGGCATAGATACCCATCGACTCCCGCTAAGCCCCTGGTCGAATGAACAAGGCGAGTACGATTTTCATGCAGCTGATATCTACCTACCCCTGCTTAAGCGCGTTGGCCTCAGAGCCATTGTGTCGATTTTTAGCCACGGCGTGCCAGATTGGTTCTGGCAAAGGTATCCTGATACAAAGCCGAGAAATGCTCAAGGAGAATATGGTACCTGGGCCGGTTCCATCTGGAGCCCACAGGTTCATACGGAGGTTCTAAAAGGTATTAAAGAGATCTTTACCTACTTGAGCAGACGTGGGCTGCTCGATCTAGTGGATGGTGTTGAGGTTGGAGTAGGGATGGAAGGCCAGTTGTCCTATTTGTGGGGGTCGTTTTGGGCATTCGATCCCTACGCCCTCATGGCCTACCATTATTTTCTTCGTGGCCGGTTCTCCTCTATCCATCACCTCAACACGGCGTGGGGCACACACTATGCGGAGTTTGGCGATATTTTCCCCCCGTCCCACTACCAGCAAACAGTAGCGTGCCATACGTTTTTAGATTTTTATCGTCAGAGCATTCTGGAAACAGCCGAAGAATGGAGCGAGGCTGTTGCGACGCGAGTCCAACCAAAAATTTGGGTTTGGCTCTCCCATTTTATCGCTCCTGATCAGCGACCCTATGCTGCACGGTATCCAGAATACTACCTAAGCCATCTACGCCAACTCGGACGTGCCGATGTGGCCATCGTGTCGGTAGTTCCCGGATGGCAAACCCGTCCAGAGGTTGAAAATCTACGGAAGTTAGGAGTGCAAACAATTGGTGAATGGGATATTACTCCAACTCCACAGAGGCAGCTACAACAGGCCCAACTCGCATGGGATTTAGGCTGCAACGGCCTCTTTGTTGGCGTACTTGAGAACTTGATGGATGACCAAGGCCGTCTAAATGAGGTAGGCAGCATAACAAAACGTATTATTAAACAATGGAAGAATGGTAAAAGGCCTGCTTGAATTCTTCATATTGACTGCATATAGGCTGATTGTTGCTAGGTAGAGGAACTAGCGGCTAGCAAAAAATCGGTTACGGATTAACCATATTATGAAAATACTGGGACTAGATGTCGGAGAAAAAACGATAGGCGTTGCCATAAGTGATGAGGAGGAACGTTGGGCCTTCCCAGTGCAAACCATTGTTCGCCAGGAGGGATGGCGTCGCGATATGGCTGCTATTCGCGCTTTAGTGGCTTCCGAAAAGATAGGGCGTATCGTTGTAGGATTGCCTTTGACGTTGGAGGGGCAAAAAGGGGTTCAAGCACAGAAAGTGGAAGCTTTCCTACAGATTTTACGTCGCAATGTGCGTATTCCCATAGAAGTTCTTGACGAGCGCTTTACCACACTGGAGGCAGAAAGGGTGTTGCGCTCTTTGGAGAGCGACTTCAGACGTCGGAAAGAGGTAGTAGATGCTAACGCGGCCTGTCTTATTCTACAAACCTATCTCGACCGCCGGCAGCACAAGTAGGGAGAGCCGCTCAAACTGGCAGCATTGCGATGATGAAGCCTGTTACGACAGGCCTCCTTGACCACCTGTTGTAATATCAAAATGCTTGTTTTTATGTGCCAGAAGAGAGTTGACTGCGTTTTTAAGGGAAGATAGTGTACAATAGACAAGTGCCCTTGGGTATAGACGTCTTGCTCAGAGGCAAAACAAGGTTCGGCCTTGCTCGGCATAGGCATTCGAAGAGAGGGTTAGTTATGGGGTATTATTTGGCGCGATGAGGGCAGCGAGTCGTTTCGGGAGAAAGATAGACGTTCCGCTAGAACGAGATGGGAGTGTTGGATGCAGGTATGGAAGCAGGTGAGCGGAAAGGGATTTTGCGATTTTGTCCTCATCGTTATGTACGTTCCGTACTCGATATCGCCCCTCGAGAGCTTTGGGAGCGCGGGTTTAGAGGGGTTGTTTTGGACTTAGACAACACACTGGTGCCGTGGCAAAAAGAGGAAATAGAGGCCGAGGTGGCGAACTGGATTGAGGAGCTAAAGCGATTAGGCATTCGTATCTGCTTGCTATCCAACTCCTTGCGCACGGGACGGTCGCAGCGTATGGCCCACCGTTTTGGAATCAAGGCTGTGGGCTGGGCGAGGAAGCCTGCACGCAGCGGATTCCGTCGTGCTTTAGAGGCCCTTGGCACCTCGCCTGCGGAAACGGTGATTATCGGCGATCAGATGTTTACGGACATTTTTGGTGGCAATCGTATGGGGTTATACACCATTATGGTGCAGCCACTGCATCCGCATGAGTTTCTCTACACACGCTTTATAAGCCGACCGCCGGAGCGCTTGCTCCTATGGTATTTTCGACGAAGAGGGCATTTGAAGGAGGCACGGGTTTAGAGCTGCATGCAGGAGATAAGCGGAAAAACACGCGTGGTAGGGGTATTTGGTTGGCCAATCGAGCACAGCCTTTCTCCGACCATGCACAATGCCGCCTTCGCCGTTTTGGGGCTTTCGTGGGTCTACGTGCCGTTTCCGGTGCCTCCAGATGGGTTACAGAAGGCGCTTACGGCGCTGCCCGCCTTAGGAGTCGTGGGTGTGAACCTGACGATTCCCCATAAAGAGAGGGCGGTAGAACATATGCATCGGCTTACTCCTATCGCGGAGGCGATTGGAGCGGTCAATACGGTGCACTGTTTGCCGGAGGGGCTTTTAGGAGATAACACCGATGGCGACGGTTTTTTTCGCCCTTTGCAGGAGCGTCGCTACGATGTTTACGGAAAAAATGTGCTGTTGGTGGGAGCCGGTGGAGCAGCGCGAGCGGTGGCCTACACGCTGGTTCAAAAAGGCATTAAGCAACTGACGATTGCAAACCGCACACTCGAACGCGCTGAACACCTTGCCGACTGGGTGCGCGTTTACGGTTCCACAGTAGAGAAGGTGGAGGCCATATCTCTCCGTGATCGGCGGCGGTTGCAGGTTGCGATGGAGGAGGCCAACCTTCTCGTGAACTCAACGAGCGTGGGAATGTATCCCCACAGTGACGAGATGCCCCCAGTGCCCCCAGAGTGGCTTCAACCGAATTGTTTGGTGTATGATCTCGTCTATAATCCTATAGAGACATGCCTTTTGCGAGCGGCGCGACAGCAAGGCTGTGCGACGCTCGATGGCGTGCAGATGCTCGTGTGGCAAGGCGCTATCGCTTTTGAAAGGTGGGTAGGGCAAAGCCCACCGGTGGCGACTATGGAGGCCGCTGTAAGGGGTAAACTACAGAAGACTTAGAGAGATGACCGAAAATAGCAGTGCGGTCGTCTTCAAGTAGGGAACAAAAAAGACTACAAAGATGTTCTATATAGTTAGCAAGATCTGTGCGTCTTTTTAGCCTGTGTTCGCGAAAATGCGTTGTTCCAAGGGAACAAGTTCGAGCCGAACTCATTATTTCTTAATTAGAGGTCTCATTTCGAGAAAAGGCTTTCGAGCCAAGCGAAAAAAGTGCTTGCGTTCAGATCGGGGTTGTGATATAATCGGCGCAGCGTTTGACAGCAGTAAATGCAAGCGCCGTTCTGTGGTACCTGCGTTCGAACGCAGCGCGAAGAGATAGAAGCAAAACGAACACGCATAGGGTGGAGATAACTACCATGGTAATGGCACGCAAAAGCATGGGTGACTATATGCTGGAGAAAGGCTATGCCTCTCAGAGCCAAATTGAGGAGGCTCGAAAAATCCAGCAAACGACAAAACAAGATCTTGCACGCATTCTCATCGAGATGGGCATTAACCCCGTACACGTCTACGAGGCAAAAGCCCAGGAGATGGGAGTTGCTTTCGTTAACCTCACCACCTACAAGCCGGATCCGAGCGCAATTAATGTGGTGCCCGACCACGTGGCCAAGGCGCATAACGTGCTGCCAGTGAAGAAGGATGGCCAGGTGCTCTATGTGGCCATGGGCGATGTCAACAACCTTGAAGTCCAGGATACGCTTCGTATGGTCTCACGATGCCAGATACGGCCGGTTCTCGCTGTGCCAGACCAGATAGAGCAGGCGTTGACCACCTACTACGGTGGAGGGGTCTCGGCTAATGCAAGCTCGGACGGCGCCAAACCAAGCACGGAGCTCGTCGACTCGGATGCGCGTTCCGCCATGGCGCAGGCAATGGCCGAATACGGTGCCCGGGGCGATGCCGCTAAAGAGGTGGATGAGGAATCGGACCTACGTGAGCTAGTAGACCAGGCGCCCATTGTTCGTCTTGCTGCCACCATTCTCCAGCAGGCCATCAAAGAGCGTGCCTCCGATATCCATATTGAGCCAGACCGGCGGGGAGTTCGCGTGCGTTACCGTATTGATGGCGTGCTTCATGAGATCATGCAGATGCCCGCCTACCTCAAACTCCCTCTCGTGGCGCGTTACAAAATCCTCTCTGAAATGAACATTGCCGAGCGTCGCGTACCGCAAGATGGGCGTATTGCCACACGTTATCAGGGCAAGGAGTACGACCTGCGCGTATCCTGCTTACCCAACCTGCACGGTGAGAAGATCGTCATGCGCATCCTCGACAAAAGTAGCGTCATGATCGGTCTCAACAAGCTCGGCTTTTTGCCGGAGGTTCAAGCGCAACTTGAAGAGCTTGCCTCTCAGCCTAACGGTATGATCCTCTCTACCGGACCTACCGGACACGGAAAAACCACCACACAGTACTCCTTGCTAAACAAACTGAATACGGTAGAGAAAAACATTCTCACTATTGAAGACCCGGTAGAATATGTGCTTAGCGGTGTTACGCAGGTACAGGTCAACCGAAAGGCCGGGCTTACGTTTGCCACGGCTCTCCGTGCCTTCCTCCGTCAAGACCCCGATATCATCATGGTAGGAGAGATGCGCGACCTTGAAACCGCAGAGATCGCCATTGAGGCCGCTCTTACTGGCCACCTCGTTCTCTCCACCCTGCACACCAACGATGCACCGTCGGCTACCATCCGCCTTATTGACATGGGTGTGGAACCCTTCCTTATCTCAGCAACCGTAATAGGGGTTCTTGCGCAGCGCCTCGCACGGCGTATCTGCAATGAGTGCAAGGAGTTCTATGAGGCGCCGGCATCCGACCTGAGAAAGTTTGGCTTCAAAGTGGAAGACCCTGCCCAAACCGTGCAGTTGGCGCGTGGGCGCGGATGTGAGGCCTGCCGTTATACTGGCTATCGAGGGCGCATCGGCATCTACGAGTTGATGCGAGTCAATGCCGAGATCGCCGAAATGATCGTGCGCCGTGCACCTTTGGCCGATCTGAAAGAGGCCGCAAAGGCTAACGGCATGATGGAGTTGCGTGAAGACGGGTTGGCTAAGGTACTGCAGGGAATTACCACCCCTGAAGAGGTGATGCGGACGGTCTTCACGGCAGGCTATTGAGCCTCCTTGAAGATTTGGTGCGTATACTATTTAGAGGATGCCTGTTTCTCACTGCATCCTCTGAAAAAGCACTCTTTTGAATTCTGAAAGGGTTTTATGGAAGTGTCAAATATGAATCCGTCTAATCGTCCACCCCAACAGGGGACACCACCAGTATCCAATCCATTGATGGGCACTCCGGGAACAGGGGGGGCGCCCCCGCCACCGGTAAGCCCTCCGCCTCAGACGGTGCAGGTAACAAGCGCACGCCCTGCACCGCTCGATGACGCACATATTGACGATCTACTGCGAATCGTCGTGGAAAAGGGTGCCTCCGACTTGCATCTGGCTGTGGGTATCCCGCCTGTTGTGCGCATTGATGGCGCCCTGCAGCCGCTACCCTTTGAAAAAGTAACCCCACGCGACTCGCAGCGCCTCGTCTACGAAATCCTCACTGACGAGCAGATACAGCGCTTCGAGACCGACCTCGAACTCGACTTCTCCTACCAAATGGCACGGTCGGCTCGTTTCCGTGTAAACGTGTTCCGTGATAAGGGAAATGTGGCGAGCGCTTTCCGCCAAATCCCGCAAAAAATCCCCACCATTGAACAGCTCGGACTGCCGTCTGTGCTTATCGAGTTAACGCGCCTGCCGCGCGGACTGGTGCTGGTAACAGGGCCTACCGGTTCCGGAAAATCCACCACGCTTGCGGCCATGATTGACCGCATCAACTCGGAACAGAGCCGCCATATCATCACCATCGAGGACCCCATCGAGTACCTTCATACGCATAAGTTCAGCATCATCAATCAACGTGAGGTGGGGCAGGACACACGCCAGTTCAGTAAGGCGCTACGTGCCGCTCTGCGCGAAGACCCCGATGTAATTCTCGTTGGGGAGATGCGCGACCTAGAAACCATGCAGATGGCGGTCTCCGCTGCTGAAACAGGGCACTTGGTGTTCGCAACCCTCCACACCAACTCGGCTGCGACGTCGGTGGAGCGCATCGTCGACTCGTTCCCTCCCGGCCAGCAAGAGCAGGTGCGCCTGCAGCTCTCCAATAACCTCCAAGCTATCCTCTGTCAACAGCTGCTGCCGCGTGCCGGCCAACCTGGTCGCGTGTGTGCTATGGAGATCATGAGGGCGAGCCCGGCCATTCGCAACCTCATCCGTGAAAACAAAGCCCATCAGATCACCTCGATGATCCAAACCAGCGGGAGCCTTGGCATGCAGACAATGGATCAAGCCTTGCGCGACCTCTATCTGCGCGGCCTCATTACGCTGGAAGAGGCCATGTCGCGTGCCATGAACCCAACTGAACTCGAAAAGATGATCCGTACCGTTACCATGCCCCAAGGGGGACAACCCGGTGGTCAGGGCGGTATGAACCGATACTAGGAGGCTGCCTATGCCTATCTTTCAGTACACCGTAAGTGATGCCACGGGCAACGTGCGCACAGGGACGTCGGAAGCCGAGAGCGAGGAGATCCTCACGCGTCGTCTGCAAGAACAAGGCTTCCGCGTCACCACA
Source organism: Chthonomonas calidirosea T49 (assembly GCF_000427095.1). Taxonomy (NCBI): domain Bacteria; kingdom Bacillati; phylum Armatimonadota; class Chthonomonadia; order Chthonomonadales; family Chthonomonadaceae; genus Chthonomonas; species Chthonomonas calidirosea. Next base: position 1,408,144 of record NC_021487.1, on the reverse strand, counting down.
ATAAAGAAAACAGGTAAGACAAAAGGAACCACGTCAGGCACCGGCTTTGGCCGTGTAAAGCTGCGCGATGTCGCCATCTTCTGTCGCCAGTTCTCTACCATGATTGACGCGGGCGTCTCGTTAGTGCGTACGCTCGATGTGTTGGGTGAGCAGACCCAAAACCCCAAGCTCCGCCGCATTATCAAAGAGGTTCAAGTGGAGGTAGAGGGCGGTTCTACGCTCTCAAAGGCCATGTCGAAGTACCCTGCCGTGTTCAATAACCTCTTCATCGGGCTTATCCGCGCTGGGGAGGTCGGCGGCGTACTTGAGGAGTCGTTGCAACGCCTCGCACACTTCCTCGAAAAGGATATGGAGCTGCGCCGTAAGGTAAAATCGGCCCTCACCTATCCGACCATCGTCGTGATCGTGGCAGTGCTCATCGTGTTGGGGCTAACCACTTTCATCGTGCCGAAGTTCATAGACCTATTTAAGGATCTGGGAGTAAAAGAGCTTCCTTGGATGACGCAGGTTCTGGTGGACTTCAGCAACTTCCTGAAGAGCAAATGGTACATCGGGCTGCTGATCATCTTCCTCGTGTGGTTTTCCATCAAGATGCTAGGCCGTACCCGCCCCGGTCGGAGGTTCATTGACCGCTTCAAAATCTCCTGGATACCCGTCTTCAGCAAGTTGATCCACAAGGTCACTTTGGCACGATTTGCCCGCACGCTCTCAACGCTGCTCTCCGCTGGCGTGCCCATTCTACAAGCGATGGAGACGGTGGCCGGAGCGGTGGGTAACGTCATTGTCAGCGATGCCATTATGGCGGCACGAGCGCGCATTCGAGAGGGAGAACGAATTAAAGATCCCTTAGAGAAGAGCCGACTCTTTCCGCCGATGGTCGTGCACATGATCTCCATTGGTGAGGAATCGGGTTCGCTCGATCACATGCTGACAAAGGTGGCCGATTTTTACGAGGGCGAAGTGGATGCGCAGCTCCAGTCGCTCACGGCGGCTATCGAGCCGATCATGATCGTGTTCCTGGGGTTCTGCGTAGGTTTTATCGTCATTGCCCTTTTCATGCCGCTCATTCAGGTGGTATCCAACCTAAGCGGTGGCGGCGGTGGCGAATAAGCCCGCCTTAAACAGCTACTCTGTCAGCATAAACCAGGCTCCCTTAAGGGAGCCTGGTTACAGTTAACTTAAGAACTAGCAGTTGACTCAAGAATTTAGAAACAACACCATGATCTTTGTGCCCCTCTGGTTTCTAGGAGGCGTTGCCTTTCTCTGTGGCATCACTATCGGGAGTTTTCTTAACGCAGTTATCTATCGGCTTCCGAAAGGACTATCGCTTTTAGAACCGCGATTTTCTATATGTCCTCATTGCCGACATCGCTTAGGAGCCCTCGATCTGATCCCCCTTTTCAGCTTTCTGATACTGCGTTGCCGATGTCGCTATTGCGGAAAACCCATCGCATGGCGCTATTTCGGGGTAGAGCTGCTGACCGGCGTTCTCTTCACCCTTGTCGTGCTACGCTTTATGGAAGAGGGAGCACTGATCTGCCTTGCTTTACTGGCATATACGGCGGTGCTGATACCGGTGTTTTTTATAGACCTGGCAACTTTTACCATACCGGACACGCTGAACATCCTTCTGTTCTGTATTCCGATAGGGCTAGAGCTTGTCGAATGGGGACGTCATGCCACTATCCATCCGTTTGTAGGAGGATGGCTGCCGGTTTCGATTTGGGGTGCCGTTATCGGGACGCTCCTTTTCGGAAGCATCCGCATTTTAGGTTGGCTCTGGAAGGGCGTTGAGGCCATGGGGTTAGGAGACGTGCTATTAGGGCGCGGCATGGGCGCCATGCTCGCCCTACAGGTGACACATAGTGAAAATCCATTGCGGCTGCTGCCGGTGTGGGTAGTGCTATCGTGCCTGGCAGGTCTCATCGTAGGGCCTGTTTTAATCTATCTTCGGAGGCATCGCTCATCGAACCATCAAGAGGAGCTAGCCTTGGCCGAGGGAGAACAAGATGGCGAGCATGTTAGCCCAGCAGGCTATCTGCTTCACGAGGTTTGGGCTATCGTTTGGTGCCTTATCCTGGGCGACCTTTGGGCTTATCTAGGCGATCTTTGGAAACGATGGAGGGGGGAAAAGGTAGTCCAAGAGAACCCCGCAGCCGAAGATTGGGTGCCTGCGCCCACAGCCATTCCCTTCGGCCCTTTTCTTGTAATCGGCTTCTTCCTAACACTGTTTTGGGGAAATGCACTGGTCAACGCCTATCTCGCTTATGCGTTTTCCCGATAAGGAACCAAAAAAAGACAAACGTCGTCAAACTTCAACGGAGGCGTGCTATACTTCTGTAGAGGGAGTTTTTAGGGGAGCTCGTGCCATGTTTTTGCCATCTGTTCAAAAGAGTCGATCGGCCTTTACGCTGATCGAGATGCTTGTTGTCATAGCCATTATTGCCATACTTGCCGCTATTCTGTTTCCTGTTATCAGTAGGGCAAGGGAGCAGGCTCGCGAGTCGACCTGCATGTCCAACATGCACGATATCTATGTAGCCCTCAGGCTTTATGAAACGGATAATCATTTGTATCCACCTGTATTATGGCAGTTTGCAGGCATATCTGGCTATAAACCTCTGTTTGGTGCCAAGCTTCTCAACAGTGACGCCACTTTCTCCTGCCCTGACAACCCGACTAACAACCAGACTCTCACCGTTAACCAGGTCGTGTACCCGGCCACTGCTAGCTCGACATTAGCGAACCAGCCGGTTGTCTACACGCCACTCATGCAGCATAATGCTGGCAACGCTGTGACGCTGCCGGTAGGGACGGCTGCTTCCTACTATCCGTTCGACTCATACGATATCGGTCCTCAACTGGATAGCAACGGCAATCCGGTGCGCAATGCAGGCGGCTACGTTTACGAACTGCACTACAGTCTGGACTGGACAGGTGCATCGGGGCCTGGGGATGCCCCGAACCAACTTAAGTATGCCGAGACAGCAAACCCATCGCAAACGGTTATCACTTGGTGTACTTATCATGCTGCAGTGAATGGAGTAGACAAAACGCTCGTAATTTTCCTAAACGGTACCGCAAAGGCGGTGGATGCAAAAACTTTTGCGCAAAAGGGGCCGCTCAAATTCGCCCAGTGACAACGTCATTATCATGGTGAGTCCAATAGAAACTACAAAAAGCTGCAAGGAGGCTTGCCAATGTGCATGAGCAGCGAAATGGGGGTAAAAATGCCTGGAAAGTCGCACACAACTGCAGTACGTGCTTTTACGTTGGTGGAACTTCTTACTGTCATCGCGATCATTGCTGTCTTGGCAGCCATTCTCTTTCCGGTATTCGCGGCTGCCCGGGAGCAGGCCCGCCAAGCGACGACGATGGGTAATATGCACGATGTATATGAGGCCGTTCGGCTCTATCATGAGGATGAGGGAACTTATCCACCAGCCCTTTTTGGCTACGCTGAAACGGCGCTGACGAACGTCCAACCTGGAATGCCATCAGGAGAACCGGCGCTTCCTGGTGACCCTATTGTGCCGATGGGGCAGGCAACCGAGTATTTTCAGGCTACAGGCGTAGGTGCCTACCTCTATCCGAACAAATTAAAAGACCTGAATGCCTTCTTCTGTCCTGATAACCCAACACACAACCAAACACAAGTGACGATCGCCTACTGGCCGCTTACACTGACGAATGGCCAACTCGTTCCGGTTACATGGGTACAGGGAAATAACAACACCAATCCACCACCCGCCTGTCCTAACTATTCTGATCCTGATCTGCCGACACGACAACCGAACGGCCCTAACCCTGGGGCCACGTATGTGGGTCAACCCAAGCTCTTCTATGTTATGGATAGCATGGATATTGGTCCTTTGCTGGATAGCAATGGCAACTGGATGCACGATGCCAATGGAAACCCTCTTTATGAGTATCACTATGCGGTGGACTGGACTCACCAACTGTATAATCAAAAAAATGGATGTGATACTACGGCGCAGGTGCCTGTATACGGGCTGCCATCCAATCCGCCAGTGGTATTGAGTAATCAGTTAAAATACAAAAATCCGTCTCCTGAAACCACCGTTATTACATGGAACACCTATCATGCGGGGGTGGCTCATTCTGGCAACGTCATTGTGTTGTTGCTTTCCGGCACGGCCAGAAAAATAAGTCTGCAACAGGCACAACAGCAGCTGCCTCTTAACTATCACTAAAAGCGTTTACCGCTCGCCTCTGTAGGGGCAACTCAGCTAGGTGCCCCTACGGGCTTCCTCCTTTTCCCTGGTGCGGGAAGATTGGCCATTTGGGATATCTGCTTCCTCCCTCGATGAGGGAATGGTGCTTTACCTCAGAACGTTTTGTGGGTTTTCTAGAAACCCCATACCGGCCGTGAGGGGAAAGTGGCTGTTGGCAAAAACATCGTTCGCTAGGACGCACAGCATAAGATACCCCTTTCACTTTATCTTCATCCAGGAGCGAATTAGGACCGTAAGCGGGTTCGAGCGCCCAAGTTTAAGATAAGCGCAGGGCCGATTCGGAATATGGAACAATTTTTGCGGTGCGGTAGTCTCAAAAGAAGGAAAAACAGGAGTTTAGGGAGAACAGTGTTAGCGCTGCCGTGGTGGCGCCTGGGAGAAGGCAATTGACGATGAAACCGTCTTATTCCTATAAGGAACCGCCCCTGAAACGACTTGCTTGGCGGATTCCTTTAGACACCCCAAATAAGGCCCGCTTGCGTAGGCGTGGCTTTTCACTTATCGAAACTCTGGTGGCAATGGTGATATTAGCCATCGGTATTCTTTCTCTGGTAAGCCTTTTCCCCGGTGGCTTCGTTGTGCTGCAGCGTACCAGCGAAATGTCTGTAGCACAAATTTTGGCTAACGAGCAACTCTCCAGCCTGCGCCATATGGAGGGGCCTCCTATTGCCGTGCTCTCCGCGTTACCTAAAGCGGATGGCACCATTCAGGTGCTTAATGGTACCAACCCAGACGACCTCAGCCCGGCGACACCGCAGGAGTTAAGCGCCCTTCAGGCACAGTACAATTTCACCCTGCCTGCCGGCTATCTGCCCTACTTTTTCTCCGATGTCAATCGCATTCGCTACATTCAAGGGGAATCGTTTACTATCCCTGTGGAGGCTAGTGGGGCTGGAGGCTCGATCCATATTCTACAATACGGCCCTGTTTATAACGTGTTCCATACCGATAGCAATGGAAACCCCGCAGACAGTCTTAACGTTTACGGTCCTCCAATGACCCGCCTCGTGGAGGATTCGCAGCCCAACATTAACAATCCAAACCCTATTCCCGTGCTCAACGCTTCTGACGAGTACGCGATTGATTACGCGCACAACCAGATCGCCTTTTATCCACGTCCGGCACCCAATCCAAATGAAAATCGGCCCAATTTTCGTCTCTTTTTCATGCGCTATCGAACCTATCAGACGGATGCCAATGGCTATCCAATTCCCAGCACCTATCAAACCCAAACCATAACAATTACTGTGCCTGATATTCCGGCCGGTCAGCCGCTCGTTCCTATTTGGCAACCTATTTTTCCAAATACATCCCCGCAGCCAAACATTGACCCTTACAGCGAGCAGGTAAGCCGCCAGTTCCGGCTTGTCTCCACGACACCGGGGCCGAACCCGCCGTTCACTGATGACCCCTATGAATATGCCTGGCTGAGCCCTCAAGAGCCGAATAATGCTAATCGTGGAGTGTTGATCTTCAATCCGCTCGGGCATATCTCTTCACCCACACCAACGGCCAGCGGGACATTGGCACAGCCTCAAAATCTTGTGGCCTACGTGGACTACTTGACCTATGATAACCACATCATTCGGGACGACTCGGTCATTCCAAGCCAAGCCCCTTATACCATCCGTCTCGCATTAGGGCATATTCTTTCTCAAGGCGATATCTTGCCCGATCAAACCACCTATAATGGCCTCTTTCATAACGATCCTGCCGATACCGCTCCAGATGATGCCGACCTGATCGTGCAGGACATGGATAACGGGCAACAGTTGTGCCGCATTGTGGCCGGACAGAGCACCCCGGGTAGTCTTGTCGCTGCCACTTTGGATGCAAAGAACGGTATCTTAACCTTTAGCCAGCCCGGCATCGAAAACAACGGCCTCCAGAACGTTCCCATACGTATCTTCTATAGAGCCGACAGGCGCTGGGGAATGCAGATACAGATGGCAGTCCCCTACTATTCTATAGTGAGCAGCCCTGCTCAAATCACTTCGACAAGCTGTTGGATTGGGGATGGTACCAATGGCTCTTCGCCGACTCGGATCTACTTTGCTCTCAGCGAGGCCGGTAAGACGATCACCATCGGTGAGCTTCACTACGCAACCGCTAACACGAACCCCAACGATCCCACGACTTATGGGGTTGCTCATAACGTGACGCTGCAGATTAGCGACGTCAATAGGGTGGATGTGGTGAATGGGGCGCGATACGTTTACGCAGATATCACCGATCAAATTCCCAATGCGACCGCCCTTTCGGCTGTGCCGACAGGAAGAGCCGTGGACTATGTGTCCGGTATATCAGTGCGTAGTCGCGTGGTTTGGAGTGACCCGGGCAGTCCGAACGCGATTTTGTGGCGGCGTATCGATCGGGACACGGTGTTGACACGACAGAGCACGCTCTAGACCCTCTGTTGCCTAGTGTGAAGGAGCTGGAAATGATGGTAGGGACCTATTCAAAGAGAAGAAGTACAGCGATACAGGCATTCTCGCTGATTGAGCTGCTTGTGGTGATCGCCATTACCTCTATCTTATTGGTGATCATCACGAAGCCTCTCATAGATGGTTTTAACCTTGTGAACCGTGCCAGCACGCAGATCGAGAGCCAGGATACAGCTCGTGATACCCTACGGGAACTGTCTACTCAGCTTTCAAACGCGGTTTTTGTCTACGACAATAACACACCTCAAACCAAAATCAATCTCTGGCTCTACGACCAAAAAGGAAATCCCTACCTCACTTCTGTTCCCTATGGTCTCATCGAGTTTGTCGCTCCAGGCCTTCAGGGTGAGCAGGGCAATAACCCGAACCAGCCGATAGACCCGACCACCGGTCTGCCCATTGTGCCCGGTGCCCAGGTCGCGCTGCCTTTGGCGCCGGGACGAACGATAACACGATTCTTTATTGGGCTGCATGATAATCGCTCAGGTGTGGATACCTCCGGTTACCAACAGAGCGGCATGCCGGTAGATGGCCAAGGAAACTACCACGGCTATGCCAATCGCTGGACGGATCCCCAACTTGCCCCGAAAGATAACCGAATGACACTCTATCGGGTAGAGTTTACCCCCTATATTCCCGATCCGGATAACCCAAGTACTTTCATTCCCAATCTCTCTCTACTGCATACCGGTACAAACCCAAACGCGCCTACCGACACGAAAACCGATCCCCTCATCCTTGACGATCCAAACTTTTTCTATGATGCCACAAAAGCAGGAGCAGGAGATACGGGTGACCCGAAATGGGGCGTGCCGGGATGGCAGAAGATCGCCGAACGCTATGGAATGCCAACAACGGTGGTCTATCGCTGGGAGAACTGGGCTGCCCTGGCGCAAAACCTGATTCAGGCCAATAAAGGGGACGCTATCTATCTTGATAGAGATAACAACGGCAACATCGTCTATGATGCCAATGGGCATCCGACACCTCATCTTCTCATTAGCTTCGTTCCCTCCTCGGTGCAAAACGAAGCGGCAACCCCCATGAGTGCAAGCGCTGCAGGAGATGAGATGCCTTACTCTGCGCCTCCTCTTTATCAGGCAAGGTATGGAGCCTGGGCCACACCTTATGGGGTTTCCGTCTATCGTTCAAGCACGCCTGGTGCGGATCCCCTCTCCCAAAATCCGTTGACTTACTTCCAGTACTATGTGGATGCGGCCGGGAATGGACACATTGTAGCGCAGACGGTTAATCAGGGAGCGCAACCTCCAGACCCCACGACGCTTACTGATATTGGGCCCGATCCAAATCCTCTCGGTTTTTGGACGAACCTGAATGTAAAGTTCGCTTTTACCGTAGACCCTGTGTCCGGACTCGTCAATTTCGCGTTTCCGCAATGGGTTCTGAACCTGCAGAGCGGCTATAAGGGGCCGCAAGTCTATTTCCCTGCCGATATCAATGCGGGCTATAGCGGAACCTATAACTCACGCTACATTCTACTCTCCGATCTCAGTGGCGCACCTGCGGAACGCGCTAGTACCGTGTCTCCGCTTGGATACTTCCTGAATTCGGTGGGAGTAACGCCGGAGATCGTGCCTGGAAGCGAGGTCGTTGTTGGACCCGATCAGCGCCCCGGTGCCCACTATGGCTACGCCATTCAGTACACACGAGTGCCATCGAGCCAAGACGTGATAGGGCCGAACCAGTATAAAATCAACTATGTGCCGCTGCCGGGCTCTAATTCAAACGACCCACGTCTTATGGTGGGGTATATCGCCTTTGATAACCAGCCGGAGACATTACAATCCTCTGGTGGTGATGACCCAGTCAACGGCCTGTTCTATCGGCACAATCTGCCTACAAAGAAGGTCGTCAACGGTCAGGATGTGCCTGCCGACCCGGTGCAAGTGACCTATCAGTTCCAGCTCAACGAGCCTTCGGATGTGGTGAAGGTGAACTATCGTACGCGTAGCCTGATAGACGTGGTGCTGAACGCGCGCCTGTTTGACCCCTCTTCGGCGACAGCCCAAGATACCAGTCTCGTCTCTAAGGTGCGCGTGCGGAACCTTCAGCGCTAAAATGTCTTCTAAATGAGTGGCTACTGCTAGTATCATCAAGATTTTTCGAACCGTTTTGGGTCGAATAGACGAAAAAACTATGTCCAATCCGAAGATATCCTTTGATCGCTTTTTTAAGCGTCGCACTGCCGAACGCGGCCAAACACTCGTCATCGCCTTGGCGGTGATGTTCTTCTTGCTGGTGATCGGGGGGCTTTTCGTAGCTCGCATCGCTCGCAACCTCGTTGTTGCTGGCAACAGTCGCGATTCGGCAGAGGCGCGACAGCTTGCTCAAGCCGGTTTGGACTATTGCAATACCATGCTCAATAGTAGTCTGGAAGGGGCGGATTGGCGTCCTAATCCAACCCCTCCTGTTAGCCCTACCGACCCCGATTACTTCTGGTTGATTCGTGGGTTTTCCCGCATTCTCATGAAGGGTGGGCGTGCCCTGGTACGTGTGGCCTACGATCCCAACCCGAACAATCCTTTAGGTCAAGCCCTCACCATCGAATCGGTAGGGCGCCCTGGAGAACTTCCTAATCCTCCCGGCAGTGACCCAACCGTTTTCGTCCCAAACGGCAACTCGCCCACCCTACGAAGCGAGCTGGTGGCCTATAAAGAGATTGGACTAACAGACTATGGGCTTTATATTACCGGTAAAGACCGACGTACTGTGCCAAACTATGTGGGAACACCCTCTATTGGTGCCTACCCAGCCACCGTGCTGGGCAACCCCATGCTCGGCTTTGCTCCATATGCCAATGGGGCTGCACAGGTGGGCAACCAACGGTTTTCCCTCTTTGGCTTTCCTATCTACTGTAACGGCGATCTCACTTTTGGGGGGGATACCTATCTTTATGAGAGCCATCGGGGTGGCAACCCCGGGGTGATTCAGGAGGGGGTGTTCGTAAACGGCAAAATTCGTGTGGCCTCTAACCACCCGCAGGCTTTTTACTCTACCCTAGACGACACGGCGCTTCCTGCCTATCTTAACGAGCCCATCAATCTGCCGCCGACGTTGCTATCCCCAAACAATAACGGAGGAGCCGTTATCCCCTCCGATGGCATTGTGGTTCAGCAACAGAACCTTGCGTTTAACACCTATGGTGGCATCATTCGAGATGCCGCCGGCTCTAGCGATGCCAATGGATTTACCCGCAGTGTTCCGCGCCTCGACCCACCTAGTCTCGATACCGATCTCTACAACAGTACCGATCTTCGCTATCGCGTGCTCGCGAAAAACTCGGGCTTTTTAGTCCGCTTGCCAAACGGTAGCCAGTTCAATACAGGGCAGTATGGGCTAGGTTCCAATATCTACATAGATAATCAAACCGATCTGCAGAAAGAGACCGGTGTACCGGGAGTGAATGGCGGCTACTCGTTGAGAGCTAATTGGATAGACCCCGGAGCGGTACATAACTACTGGAATGGGCCATTTTACGTGCCGCCAGGGGTAGAGGTGACGCTTCTTGGTAATGCTATTCGACTGCGACGTCATGATGGCAAAGTATTTTATAATCCGGATGGCTCGTCTGCCGGGAGTAGTATCACTATTCCACTGTGGGATTATGCACGAAAGCAGATGGGGTTGCCGCCTCTGCCGCATGATGGAGATGACCCTACAGCGCGTCAGGCTGCCGGCTTGCCCGCTATAGGTGGTGATCCAAATGCCTATGGAGTTAATCTAACTCTGTTTGCCGAGGGTAATATCATCGTTCATGGCGTCTATGGAGCGATCACGAATGTTCAAGATAAGACAGAGAGCGCCACGGTAAGCAAACTTGCGCGAGTTCATATCACTCTGGTAACCCGTGGTACAGCCTATATTGACGGCAGCGTAGTGGCCGGCGATGGCTATGTGGATGCGAACGGCGGCATTCATATGGAGCACGCATCTACTTGCGCTATCCTTGCTGAGGACTACGTCTGTGTAAATACCACGCAGTTCATGCGCACCGTCTCGGCCAATGTCTTTAGTCGGGTGAACCCAGATTTGCCGATCTTCTCTACTCCCATTGGGGTGGGAAGCGAATCGTTACCCTATTTGGATATGGAGTTTAACTGGGGGGTCAACCCATCCACATATACCTCCAACGGGCAGCCTGTACCTATCTTCCTTATGATACGTCATGCGGCAACAGGCCCAAACCCAACCTTCTTCAACCTGCTGGTAAATCCAGGTCTTACCAACAATCCTAACAACGCTCTCTATCTTTTTCCGTTCTTCTTAGGGTTCGGCAATAGCCCGTCGCCGACAGGTGCTTTGGGGATTTTACCGCAGGTTCCGGGGCTACCTTTAGATGATTCGTCGATTCTACCGCGCTTCCAGCAGATCGGACTTTTGATCAATGGCCCACAGCCGAGCTATCCCGGCATTTTTTCCTCCAATAACTTCTTTGCCCCTCAAAACTATCCACCGATTAACTCTCCTGGATACGATAATCTCTTGCGCTTCCAGTTCGATCAGACGGCACAACAGCTTTCTGGTTCGCGGATCAGCGGTAGCGACTACCAGCTGAGCACGGCGATGATCACCCCGCTTGATGTACGCATCGAGGCCTTACTTTATGCTCAAAACCGCTCTTTCTTTGTGATACCGGGCTATGCTTTTAATCCGGATGCCAACGATTCTCGGTCGGCCTATCTGGCGCGCAATAACGTGCGTGTCTCCTATAACGCGCAAGATATCGCGGATTTGGCCAATTCAACGCCATCGGCGGAACGCGCGTCGAAGGATGTGTTTCCGTTCTACGATGAACCACCCGATGTGCGCATCACGATTTGGGGCGCAATAGCAGAGAACTATACAGCCTCGGAGGGTGATCAGGCCGCCTGGATGCATCGCTGGGGCTATATTCCACAATACTATGGCTCGACGGCCTACTACCAGAACACGGCAGCACGTGTTCAGGTGCCGGATGATCACCTCTACAACAGAGATTTTGACGACCCGAACGCGCCTTTCGAAGGGTACGATCCAGGACAGGATAATACGATAGATTATCGTACTCCCCTGGAACAACAAAACCCCAACTATCTGCAAAACGTCACTGCCGACCCTGCACTGGCCATAACCAACGGCCTGCGCTACGAGTATGCGCCGATCCTAGCTATGCCTTACTATCATGCTACCGACCTTTCTTTGGCTAACTCGGCGCTTCTACGGCGACAGAGAGCTTTGCGGGTGAACATCATTCAAACAACAGGGGCCGACGGTACACCCTACACGTTTATTCAGACACTACCACCAATTCCCGATCTGCCTATGTGTCCAAACTATCTGTACGCGGGTGAAAACTCGACAAAGATCGGAACCGACCCGACGGATACTGACAACTTGAGCTATCTTACTGCTTTCGGAGGCTAGGCATTCCTATGAGGGCCGAAGAAGAGGGCATTGTGTTGGATAAGGATAAACCGGCTATGAGACACAAAATATCTCCGCTACAACTTTTAATGGGGCTGTTGCTAGGGGTGTTAGCCCTTATCTTGTCTTGTTCTATGGCGACTGCCGATGCCACACGCTACACCACACAAACCCGGCAGATCAAGGCGTGCGTGTTGGTTTCCAACGCGACTTCGCGGGTGGCGAATGGGCAAGTTATTAAGAACGATCCGGTGCCTTATCTCTTCTATGCTCTTGATGCGCGTACGGACTATAAACCGGCGGGTTGGCAGTTCGTGAACCCTCTAGCTCCCTCTACGATCACTCAGGACATCTATAATCGTTGGCTGGCACGACAGATCAATCCTGACCCCGCCTTTCAAAACGGCACACCCCAGTCCCTCATCTTTCGTGTAGGTGCACCCGTTAGCAAAAATATGGGTGCCTATTGGGAAGAAGATCTCGACACGATAAGCCAACAAGCGCTTGATAGTTATAATATAGCTTTTCTTCCGCTGCAAGGGGGTCGTTTAGGGACAGGCACAATTCAGTTCGACGAAAACGAGGTCGAAAAACTGCGCCAGTTTGTGGATTCAGGGGGAATCCTCTGGATAGAGAACGATGGAGCTGCCGGCTTTACCAACGATGGGGGTAACTTCCTTTTTCCGTTGCAGCTAACATCTGCAGCGGATAGCCTTTCGCTCAATATCCTACAACCGCTCTCCACTCTTTTCAACGATCCTTATCCGCTCTCAGTAGCGGATACGGCGAACTTTGTGCATACTTTTAGCGGGAGCATCTTCACCGCTTTAGGAGGAGGGCTTGTTGACCCTCACACGGTGACCCCCCTATTGGGCACCACGGTTCCCTTTGTCTATGCGGGCAACTATGGGGCTGGCCATATTCTGCTTTCCGGTGTTGGCATTGCGGCGGCGATCAATGCAGCTCTTGGTGCTCCAAATCCCATCAGCGTCACGGGCAGCGCCAACGATGGAGCTGTTAGCGGTGATACCGTGATCGCTGTTCCCACCACACCGCTTAAGTTTGCCTACAACGTTGCCGCGTGGACAGGAGCGATGCCGGCTGCAAATGCCAACTCCCATCGCGATGCGTCCACCCAAGAGATCATCGGAGCGAACTTGGAGACGGCTTGGGCTACCGTGCCTCTAAACAATCCTCCCAATCCTGGCTCCGGAGTGGCCATCGACCAGAACGTCGCCGCCTATGTAGACGGAAACAACGGACTTCACGTTTATAACCTGCATCCGGGGCAAGCCTTAACGGGTTTTTCCCTTTTTTCTGATAATGGAATTCCCGACTTCGTGTACGGTACTCCCTATGATGAGATATGGAACACGTTTTTAGGGGCTAACGGTCGCTACGCCACACCGCTATTAGCTTCGGTAACGAACCCAGCCAACGGTCAAACTGTGGAGATATGTGCTGTTACAAACTCGTTAGGGGTAACCGGTGTGTTTAATGCGCTGCCCGGGTTCCCCGGGCCTCTGCAGTCCACCTCACCGTTGCTCTTTCAGATAGGGCAGGCTGGGCAGCCCGATGCGGCCATTGATGACACGACCTCGCTTCTTGAACCGCTTCCGGTACCTGCACCGGCCTACGCTGGAGGGGTGCTTTTTGCACCGGTCTATGATAATGCCAACAACGATGCCGGTCATGCCTGGCACGTGGTGGCCGTGGATCTTTTGGGTTCCTTAGAGGCAGGGCAAACCGTTAACGCCTTTTCTAACAACGCAAATGGGGTAGCTCCTTCGGTAGCACCAAGCGCCTTGGCAAATGGATTGGCCGACCTTGTCGGGCCACTGACGGTTGGATGGGTGCCCGATCAACAGACTGGAGCAGAGGATGAAGTGGTCTATGCGGCTGCGCAAGCCGAGCCAAACGGAGCGCCTGCATCGCAGGGTCAAATCGTGGGGCTTTGGTTCGCAACCAAAAATGAGCCATTACAGCCGGTAGACCAACCTAAAAACGGTCTTAATTTTCAGTTTGAGCCGCACGGCGCGCGCGCCTGGGTGCCGTGGTATGTCACTGCACCAAGCGGTGCTAACACGCTTGACTTGACACCTGTGGTACACGTTACCGAAACCGATACGACTACAGGTAATGTCATAGATGTGAAAACCTATCACCTCAGTGACGGCGTCTTTACAGTGAGCTACAACGGTCCTCCTCCTCCCGATGGAACCGGTTCGCCAAGCGGACATCAAATGGTAGTGACCTTCAACGCGAACAATGGGATTCTACTGAACGATACCCAAAACCATATCGTTCGCACGGTCAGCGTGGATTACACACTCGATTGGCCGGGAGATGCGATCAACGGTATAAGCCCAAGCCAACAAGATATGCAGATCTTCATTCAGCGGCGGACGTTTACGTTGTATCCGGAAAGCTCTGTCTCCTCTCCACACTATCTTACTGGCGGAGTTGTGCTGGATAATCAGGGAGCGGCTGTTTTTGCTTCCTCACCGCAAGGCCTTACGGACAAGGTGTTGATCGCGGGCAATCCGCTTCCCGATCGGATCTACAGTGTTACCGGCCAATACTCAACGTTAAGCGGCCCTACCTCCGGGCAGGTTGTTAACTGGATGTTCTCACCGATGTATGGAGGCACTTTCGACGGCAACACCATTCGTCCAAGGTTGGTTTATACCGATCCAACTACCAATGTGCAAGCGCCTATCGTCCAGTTTCGTGTGATAGGACAGCCTGCGCTACAGAGCGGTATGGTGTATGTGGTTGGAGTGGCTACCGATGCTAATGGGGATAAATTTACAGCTATCCTCGCTCTCAACAGCCAGATCAACCCTATTGTACCATTGAACCCTCCTATTCTCTACAAAACGTCACCGACGGCCGCACCCGTTCAATTGGCTGTGCAGCAGCCCGATTTCGTTAACTCCAGTACGTCGCCTGCCTATATTACGCTTCCGGCCGGCACCGGCTACACGCTAGATACACAGACCGATACAAACGGCCAAGTGTTTGTAACGGCCATCCGTATTTTAAACATGCGGCCGATCAATGGCATTGATGCCTTCAATACAGCGCTACCTATCTTCATCTCTTTGGGCAATACAGGGGTACGCCAGGCAATTTATGGCAGTAACGGCTTCGGCCCGCTCGATAACTTGGCTTGGTACCTGCTCATACCCACCTTTGGTGTTCAGGCTACACCGCTTCCTGCCTCGGGGCCAACGGTTGCCGCGCAAACGCTCTATTACGGCACGGTAGATGGACGTATCGCCGCCGTGGATTTGAACGCCGCTCAACAAGGCAAAATCAGCGTTCGTGTGATAACCACTCTTACCAATCCGAGCAACGGAAGTCCACTTACACAAGTTGTGATCAACCCACCGGCGGCAGCTCAGGGCATTGTGGCCGTCGGCTCTGGAGCCGGCATTGCCGCCTTGAACAATCAGTTGACCGTTGTGGCCGATGCAAATCGCATTTTGGAGGTAGATGCCGGTGGCAACGCCGTCTGGAGCCTCAACACTACCCAAGCGGTTTCTGTAAACGGGAATACAATAAGCGCTGTAAGAGTGCCCTTCCGTCAACCTTCATCGTTGAGTCAACTGGGGGAGGGAAACTATGTCGTGGCCGATTCGGGCAACAATCGCGTTGTTGTATTTGACCCCTCTGGTACCGTGCTGCAAGAGATAACGACTTTCAATAACGACATTCAGGCGCTTCGCCCCGGAGAGCCGCTGGCTCTGAATCATCCTACCGATGCCCAAATCTATACCGATAGTCAAACAAACGGCACCATTACGATCCTAAGCCGAATCACTGGGGTTACCTATACTTATACGGGCCCTTACTATGCAGTTCACTACGTGATAGCCGACGCCGGAAACTACCGTGCTGTCGAGATCGTGGATGTGTTCAACCCAAATACAGGGCAGTATATCCAACTACAGCCAAATAACGCGAACTATCCAGCTGTTACCATGTATCACCAGGTGATCTTTACCACACGCTCGTTAGGGGAACAAAACGGGAGTTTTCGCTATCGAACTATACAGCAGTTCGTAGATCCAACCAATCCGAACCAGATTGATATGGTGGCGGCCGTGAGCGATGTTAGCTTACCAACGGTCTCTGGTGGACAAACGGTTGCAGATCCGCTAAGCAATCAAGAAAGCTTGGGGGGAGCGCTCATGATTTTGTCACGATACAGCTATTTTGGACCAAACGGGAATACCGATGGAAATGTGATCGCCTCCCTCAGCCAGCTTAAACTCTATAACGCACAAGGGCAGTTCGTCTCCTATGTACCGGTAAGCAATCCGGTATTCTTCCGCGCGTTTCCTTACACCGACCCGAAAACAGGCAATCGCACCATTCATTATCTGTTGGCGGATAATGCCGGATGCTATGAGTTAGCACCGGATGCAGATGGAAAAAACCTCGATATCGTATGGCAGCTTACCGATGCGGACTACTACTATTTAACCGGCCGACATCTTCATGCCGTGAGCATTCAGCGCCTACCGCAAGCCGACTACAGTCCTGTGTTGGGGCGGTTTGTTCCGCACTATCTCATTACCAACGCTTACACCGGCCCAGATAACGTGGTAGAGGCGTTTGGGAACTATCCCAATGTAAGAGATGGCGAGGTGCATGGAGAGGTATTCGAGATACGTGGAATAGACTACTATGCGACGGCAACAGGGCCTAACGGCATCTATAATGGATATCAAAATGCAGGAAGGCTCTATGCTCCAGGCCCCGGCCCAGCGCCCTTCCAAAACCAAACGCTGCTACTTGGCAACCCGTTGAGCTGCATCGTACGTATGGTGCCACATGAAACCTTAATCCAAACGGATGCGGTAGGGAATCTGTTACAACTGCCCATTTTGCGCAGTATAAGCTTTACGGGCAGCAATGCTTCAAACTTTACATTACAAGATCCAAAAGCAAGTCTTCAGCCTTAGGAAAAAGATGAGGGAACGAGAGATGAGGCACAAGAGTGCGCTCTCCTTAGGGATAGTATCACTGTGCGGGCTGCTCCTCGCTTTAGCAACTGTGGGAGCACATGCTCAGTTTGCCTTTACCAACGACGACTGGACGTTAGACCGTGGCGCGCTAACGTTAGATGCCAACAACAACGGTTTGCCGTTGCGCCAAGGTTATAATAACTTCACGGACCTAGCCAATCAGCCTTTTCATGGCCTTCCGCGATGGGTATGGCCTACCGGTGTAGATCTGCTCGGTGCGCAGAATGGAAGTTCAAACCAAACGTCCAGTGTCTCTGCACTCAATCCCATCATCGTGGATAATCCTCCCGGATTTCCAGGTAATAAGGAGATTTTTGACCCTAACGTCACCCAAAATGCCCTCTCAGTATGGAACACTAACGTCTTTACCGTTCCTCCTATAGCGCAGCGGGTACCGCAGGCCGGTTTCTCTTTTGGAACCGACCCCACCGATCCTAACAACTTCGACTACGGCATCGCTACGCCTCAGCCGGTTACGATTACCTACACCGACTCGAACGGGAACACGGTGACGGCTACGGCAGACCAGCTATCCCAACTGCCCTATGTGCCTCCTCAGCTTTATAAAGCAGTAAATAACGTGCTTAATAGCGCCCAACCGGTAGCCCAGTGGACGATGGGGAACCCTATACTGCCCGCTTCCTTACAGGGGGTTACGCTGAACTATACCGTCTCTATCTGGTCACCCGGAGATGGCACGTTAGATGCAGCAGGCGTTCCGCATCCAGATCTGAAACATGCATTTGTCCGCATTAGCTGGTTTAAGACAGTTAATGGTAACGTCATCAACAATACTGGTACCCCAGGTGGGGGAGGCGTTTATGATGAGATCAATAGCCGCATCTATATGGTAGACCTCTCCGGCGGGCCAGGTTGGCGAGTGATCGGTCCTTATGCCGCCTCTAGTACTACATCGGTAACTCCAGCCGTCTTCCCTTATAACAGCAACGACCCCACCAGCCAGATCGTTGTGACGCTTTACGTGCTGACACCCGATAATCCAAACGATACGACCCTCTATCTGCATCCACCTTATGTTACCGCTGACGCCGTTGAGTTTGTCCCGCTGGGCATCGCTAACAATGGGAATAATGGGGGGGCCATCGCCCAATCACCTCTGGGCCCGATCAGCGCTCAAGGACGTATTCTTGCTCCGATCGTTGGTAGCAATAAAGTGGTTACCAACACCAATGATCCAGAGTTTGGGAAAACCGTTTACTATGTGGCACGCGAAGAGACTATAGCAAACACACCTCCTACCACGCCAGTAGACCCTACACAGACGCCGCTAACGCCCGGCAACGATGCTTACACGACATTTACCGTACCTGTGTTCTATTGTCTAAATAACGAAGATGGTATCCAAATTGTAAATGGTCAGCCGCAAGAGTTGCCCTCTAAAACCCGTGTGCGCTGGCGCTATGTGGCGCTGCCGGACGCGGGGACGGGTACCTGTACGGCCTCACCCCTACTTGCCAATGTACGATGCCGTGATGGCAAGGTTCGTCCAATGGTCTACTTTGTGACCACTGCAGCTGGAGGCTCTTTAGGACATATCTATGCGCTAGACCCAGTTGGAAACAACCCCTTTGGCCCTGACCCTGGTGACCTTTCTACCCGCACCACAACAGCCTATTGGGTCTATCCTTCCGTGCGACCCCTGTTAGGATCGGCAAATGAGCCGCCCAATGCACCTGCGCAGTGGGAGGACCCCAACTTCAGCCTTCCGGCGAATACAGGTACTTATAGTCGCGCTGGCTATCCAGCCTTCAGCTTCGGGCCGGATCAGCCTACCGATTCGGGCGGCCACTTTATCTACGATGGCGATATTATTCCCAATCCTAATACAACAGCAGCGGCCACGACGCCCTATATCGTGCGTAATGATACTTTGCTTACCATGACGGGAATGACGTGGACGCCTACGCTGGTGAACGACCCCGACAATCCGAACGGGCCTCAACTCTTGATCGTAACTGCGCAAGGCTCGGATAGCGGGCATGGACGCGTGTATGCCTTTGATGCCGGAGGTCGTGGGGATTTCGGTACGATTAATGTCAACAACCAGAATATCTTGGTTCCAGGAACCACCCAGCGAATTTGGACGTGGCCGCGCTTTGGTGCGGATACGTTCCACAGGGTGAACACACCCTCGCCAACGGGTGGCTTCAACATGGCCGATAACTTCACCGATGAGCCTGAGATCGGCTTTCTAGCGGGATCGCCCATGTACGATCCGAACTATGCCAATGGAGCTGGCGAGAATCCGTTGATAGTGGGGACCTCAGATGGCTATGTCTATGCCATACTGGCCCATCATGATGTCATCACAAATGTTAACGGCAACAAAGTAACCTATGATAATACGAAAAGGCTCTATTGGACCTATCCTTCTACGGCCGGCCCTGGATTGGGAGCTGCACCGAGCACGGTTGCCTTCTACCAGCCTACGGGCTCGAACAGTCGCTACCTCGTCTTTACTTGCGATACGCCGGATGGAGGTGGGCGAGTCTATCTGTTACCAGAAGCCACACCCAATGGGCAAACTGTACCCTTTACAAATCAATTAACATGGGTCTATCCACCCACGCCGGATCCACCGAATCCCGACCCCAATAACCCCAATGGAACAGCACCTTTTGTGCCGGGCTTTGGAGGCAATGCGCCCGTTCCGGTAAATAGCAGTCTACTTCCGCAGGGAACCCTGCCATCTGACGTGATCTATGTGGTGCAGAGCGATGGCACGGTGGATGGAATCCAGGTGGATGCCAACGGCCTGAATCCGAAGCTTTATGCCACGAATATTCCGCAATCGGGCTTCGTCTTTTCTTCACCGATCATAGCTCAACTACAGGCCGATCCATCGGAGGGGCTGTTGGACGGCACCACATTGAGCTATAATGTGCCCTATCCTTGTTTGGTCTATTCGGACGATACGGGCAACTTCTATGGTGTAGGTCTCCAAGCCTATAACGATGGTAATGGCAATATTTTCTTACCGTTAATATGGAATCCACCTACGACTTCGAGCAGCGTACGCTCTGCCGCCTCTGCCCTGATCAATAGCTATATTGTTGAGGGAGATGAGGGCGGACAGGTAACGGCCTTCACAAATGGAACCGGAAATAATGGTTTAGGAATTTTATTGCCGCCTATTGAGCTGCGTGGGGGTGGAAACGACCAGAGTTTGGTAGATATTGACATTCGCGGGGTAGACTACTTCGCACAGAACGTTTGGAACACTTTCTGGCCGAATGGGACAACAGGAACGCCCTTTAGTGCAAACGCCCTTGTAGGTCAGGTGCCGGACGGCACAAATGGCCTCGCGGTAGACTGGGGCGACCATCTCTATGTGGCAGCATGGGGAGTCTATCATGCGGAGCCACAGCAGCCTGGGTTAACGGCCTATGGCACCGCACCGCCGCGCATCACGGTGACGTTCCGAATTGATGTGCCGCGTAGCAATCGAACCATTACCGTTCAGGTCCCTGCAACTACGGCCAATGGCCAGCCTGCCGGTTGGCCAGGTGATGCGGGTGCTGGGAACCAGCAGTTTACTATCTGGGGTGATGACCCCAACAATCCGCCTGCGAACTCGCCGAACGGCGCATCTGGCCTACTGACCGGCCCCACGCACTACGTGTTCCCGTGGGTGGCCGTGGCCTCTATTCCGATTCAGCCGGATGCGAATAATCCATTAGCCCCCGGCATATCGGGCTATCGGGTTTCAGCCCGCGCTCATATCGAGCAGAATGTTGTCTACAAAAACGGAAACCAGACTATCAATTACACACCGGCCCGCTTCGATTCTCCGCTCTTTTTCGGCGGGCAACGGGATGTCAACGGAGCCGACCACGGTTACATTTTCGGCAATGTCAGTCGGGCCTTGCAAAGCTCTCCAAACAATATCGCAGCCCGTGGACGGGCACGGCGAGTCTACATTACCAACCCGTTGGCGCTCACGGTCGCCGGTACGAACCCCTCGGGTTCGGGCAGTGCCGACCAAACCGGCAATAACATTTTCAATATCATTGGTTGGGCACCGTCGGCGGATAATCCCAATATTACCATCAATAACATTGCTGAACTGTTGGGCAATGGGGCACAGACCGGTTGGATAGGTAATTTTGGGGTAAAGTCGCTCTTTGCCCCGCTCGATATGGCTGTTGATGGCAGCAGCGTACAGTATCGTGGCATAGATGCCAACGGGAATCGAGTTCCGGCGTTTTATGTGGAAGACAGAAGCGCTTACCAGTTGCTGACAGGAAGCCCACTCAACATTATCGTTCAGATGCCGTCGCTGGTTTGGTGGGGTGGGCCTAGCTCTGTGATGAACCCGTTGCCTTGGGAACAGCTCCCAGGTGATGGCACAAGCACCCCGGACTATCCGGCTATTGCGGCGACCAATGTTTCCGTTACAGGACAAAACGGTGTGGATGCCACCCGTACCGCATTGCCATTGCCGGCTCCTGTATTGCCGAGTGGTGACAATAATGTGGCCGACCGCACTCCCACCCCGGAGCAGTTGAACCTTACAGTAAATGTACCAAAGTATCAGCCAGCCAATGTAAATCGTGGCATTGTGCAGACCGCCTTCGGGAATTTCGGCGACTCGTTTACGAATGAGGCTGGGCAGGTGCTTGGTGCACTCGGTTCCCCTGTGCTCGGCCCCATTCGTACTTTCAACGATGGGCAGCCCCCGACTACACCGGGAACAGGTACTTTCCCAGCGCTAGGCTATATCGCCCAGCGGGCACAGGTGGTCGTTCAGTTACCAGGGCGTCCCTTACGTCCAGGAGTCTTCAACGGTTACAATCGTGCCGAAATCGAGGAAGCGCGCCGACAGTTCAACCTTGGCATGTGCGTGGCGCCTTCTTTCCGCCTCCACGTGGAGGGCGCTGCGCTCGATTTTGGCAACGTGCCGGCCGGTACAGGTTACTCTGCAGTAAATAACAATGGCGTGCATAGCATTCCTTTCGCGCCAACGGGCACGGCACCCTATGCCAACGCAGTCTCGCCATGGGACGATCCGAAGCAGTTTGGCGAGTTCTTCCAACCGTTCACTCTGGTGAGCGACAGCAACGTGAACCTTGTGGATTTGCGCATCGCTACACTGATAGGGCAACCCGGCTCTACATTTAGCGCCTCCTCCTTGACTCCAGGCCTCGCACCTGCGACAGGAGCTGCCGTGGCCCAAGGGCTGCAGAGCGATCAGGTTGATCAACTCTTCTCCTCGTGGCTGCTTGCACCACCCTTCGGCTCGGCAAACAGCCCTATTCCCACGCCAGGAACGGGCAACATCGGGTTCGTTTCCTCCTTCGACCATCCTTACAATAACGGTCAGGCGAATCTGAGTGACACCGACCTCTATCCGATCCCAAACCCGTTCTGGACGCCTAATAACCTGCAGCCCTATCCTACGCTGCATAAACCCTTGCCCGGAGATGCACAAGGCACGGTGGCTACAATCCCCGATGTACCGCATGGCTATGTGCCGAGTGGTAACGGCTTCACACCTCAGGCGCCCAAGCTCGGCATCACCGTGCCCCTCGGCACGCCGGTGGGAACCTATGTGGGAACGGTTGTTCCCTATGAGGACGAGATGCCGCTGCAGTGGAGAGAGTGGTTGGCTACGTCGGGAAGTAACTATGGCAGTAGTGCTTTGGCCGGCAACGACGATGATATTCTGAATACCAATCCGGTGGGGCAGGCCCTGGAGGCTTACGCGAACCCCGGTATTCAGATAAAGGTTACGGTCGTACCAAACCGCCTTACAGGGGGAACCACCCAGGGCAGCTTGAGCCAAATTGATACGGTGAACTTTGCGGCACCGAACAACTTGGAGAAATCCAGCCCGAACGCTACGTTACCCACCGGTTTTAACATGCTGCCGGCTGCCGTCCTTTATCCTGCAGCCGATAATACCAGTAGCCTCTATCTCTACTGGACTTCCGACTCGTTGCGCGGCAATACAGCCCCAGGCCCCACAAGCCCATCTGATATTCTCTATAGTTGGCTTACCATGCCCTACCTCAATCTAGGCTCGATGGGTGGAGTAGGCTACATGAGTTTTGCTCAGTTCGGCCAACCGAACCTGCAGCAGTGGTGGAATCCAACGGCGCCCTTGCTCGATCTCACCAATGCCGGTTTGCTACAGACGCTCTTCCCAACGACGGGTGACAATACCATACCTGGAACGCTGATACCGGGTACGGTGCAGTTTGCCAGTCCCACCGTAGCGACTGCTAACGATGTTGCTGCCAACGGCAATATCACCGTCGGGCCACCGGCTGACAATGAGGCCTACCTCTTCTTTGCCGGTCAGGTACAAAAACAGACCGCTCCGAATCAGGAAGTTACGGAGATGCGGTTCTTCTGGCAGCCGTTGAGCCCAACCTATCCTTACGTACCCCAAGGCACACCGAACTTCGTACCTGGAAATCCATCCGTTCCAAAGTACACTCCCGCGCCTTTACTGGTGAAATTGGCTGCCGATAGTGGGCGCAACGTTCCTGCTCAGAAGTTTCTCTATCTGTTCTACTCTGTGGGGCGCCAAGATCATACTCAAATCTACTATAACTTCAATTTAAGCACCAGTTTAAGCGGCACGCTTTCTGAAGCAGGTTGGCAGCCGGATGGAATCCTCCTGCCTACGCCTATTACCTTGGGGCAGCAGAGCCATCCCGTTCCAATCTATCGTCGTGTCTATGCACAAAATCCGTTTAATCCGAATCCCGATGTACGGGTCTTCGATGCCATTGACCTCTACTTTACTGGTGTATTGCCAGGGCGAGGGGATCATGCCGAGACTCTTATGATCCGCTATGGCATCTATCGTGGCGAGAACCTCGGTGCCAATGCTCCGGTGATGACGCCTGGTCAGCTCTTTGTGCTGCCGTTGCCGCCGGTAACCGATGAGACGTTGACGCGTGCTGGGGCGACGAACCATTTTGTTGCACGTGACGTGGGTTGGTATATAGGTTATAACAATCAACAACCGTTTAGCAATAACCCGCAACCCTACCTTTCTTTGGAACGGATTGACCAAAATGGCAACGTGCTCCAGTTGCTGGCGGGGCCTGGCACCTTTGATCCCGCGTCGCAAACCATCACCTTTAATTCGGCTCTCGGTGGGCGCATCGTGATCGACCCGCAGGCCGGCATTGTGCGCTTCCCGGACGTTCCACCGCGAAGTACGGATATTGTGCGGATAAGCTACATTCCTCAGGTCATGCGGCTTAACACGAGCCGTGATGACAGCAACCTGATTGTTGCCGACGGTTATGGCAATATCCCAACCAATCCGCTGCCGATGGCATTCCGTGCCCACCCGGCTGTAGATGCGGTCGGAATCAACACGGCTCCGGATGTATTGCTGGATCGCAGCCCGAATCCACGACAACTCCTTACTAGTCCGGTGGTGGTTTTCGCTCCTAATGGCCAGCCATTAGGAGCGAACGGGCCGGCGATGCTCACTGACAGGCTATGGCTTTTCTACCACAAGACGGATGTGGGAGGGAAGACAAAGTCGGCCATCTACTTCAAGACAATGCGTCTGATGATAACACTACCCTATCCAGTGGCAGTGGCTAAGACCGCTAGTGGCACGCAAATCGTGGGTCTGACGGTCACGGGCGCAAGAGGACCTTACGAGGTGGACTGGCAGCGAGGACGCATCTACTTTACGGAGGCGGATGAGGGCAATCAGGTGCAGGTAACCTACACCTACTACAATCCGGCTACGAATACCACGGGGAACTCCGGAACGTTGACCTATCAAGTTGCCTGGGGAGACGAGATGAGCGATACCCTTGGCAACGATGTTTACGAAGCTCCGTTGCCCGTTGATGGATCTGTCAACGAAGGACAGATCGCTGTGTTAAAAGACCCGCTGCTGAACCGCCTGTGGTTGTTCTGGACAAGCACTCGCGCGGGCACAACTGATCTCTATATGGCTGCTTTTGCGCCCAAACTCTATCCAGATCTCGTTGGACAGTAAGCTGCTCCAGTCTCGACACCCTCACTATGTAGGGCGACCCAGCGGGTCGCCCTACATGACCGTTCTCCCTTGACATGTCTTTCTTTTATTTCTCTGGCGCTAGCAGCCAACTATTCTAGGTTGGTGGCTTCGTTGCCAAAATAAGCGGGGAAGCTGCCGGTACATCCAAGGAACGTACGTGCTGAAAGCCGACCTCTTCAAGCCAACGTCTGATCTCGTTAAAAGAGTAAGTGTCGCCTTGCTCGGTATGCACAAGCATGTTAACAGCGAAAATGAGTGCGTGGGGAGGACTGGTGCGGTCTTCGTTCACAAGAAATTCGGCGATGGCAATGGTACCTCCTGGAGCAAGCGCCTGATAGGTCTTTGCCAGCAGTTCACGACTGCGCATTTCGCCTTCGCTGTGCAGAATGTGCCCCAGAATGGCTATCTGATGGTCTTTCCCAAAATCGGCCGTATGCATATCTCCCCCAACTAATCGAAAGCGATCGGTTAGTCCAAAACGCGAAAGCATCCGACGGGTGACCGTTAGGACCTGAGGAAAGTCTACAACTGTAGCCCACACTTGGGGAGACTTCATGGCAAGGCAGATGCTCCATACGCCCGACCCTGCGGCAACGTCGAGTACAGAGTAGGGAGCGCTGAGTTGCGGAAGACACAGCGATTCGGCAAGCGCGTTAGCAGCACCGGAGTTAAGTGGAAAGAGCGCTTCAACGAACTTTTCAAAAAAAGCAGTTCCGTTGTCGGTCTGGTCAAGACTCACGATGGGCTTTCCACTTCGCACGATCTCGGCCAACCCCAGCCAGTTCGGAATGAGCTGTTCGTAGGTATGGCGAAACAGCTCGCCGTAGTAGGACGGGCTTTTTCGCACAAGGAAGGCGGCGCTTTCTGGGGTGAGTAGATAATGGCCTGCTGTGTCTTTTGCTAACAGACCAAGGCCGACCAAAGCGTTTAACAGCGCCTTCAGTCCACGAACGGAGGCGCCTGTTTTTGCGTGGATCCGGTCAATGGTCAGTGGGCCTGCGGCTAGCTCCTCAAAGACATTGTTGCGAAGCCCCGCATAGATGATCATGGGAGCTGCATGCCCCCACATAAGTTGAAGGATTCGTTCGGGGCTAACGGGTTGTTGTGTCTCCGAAGTCATAGATTATAACTCCTCCTTTACCGGACTGAATTTTGCTTTGATCGGAGATCTGGCTGCCCGGTTTTTTGAGATTAGACCGCCTCTGCCTAGCTTCTGGTTCCACCACGACGGCATTAAGGAAATTAACTTTGCACAGATCTCGCGATTGAGCAAGAACTCCCTGACTTGAACTTTAGGCAGAATGTCAAAGTTTACCGTTACCATGCACGAAGAATCAAGGAGAGCATTACCGACACAGGGTAAACTTATCACGAAGAACTCAAATTTTGGAGAGATACAACGACATCATGGTGAAGAGTAGGCATTTTCTATGTCTGCTGATCTGCTGGACTGCGATCGGTGCGGGAAAGGGGTTGCCACAAACTCTCGATTCCTATTCTCCTGTTGCCAAATGGCAGCGAAATGCGTTGGCTGCCACACTAGTGTCTGTTGTAAAGGCCATTATAGCACAACAGCGATCGGATGGTGCCCTCGTCATGGGCGATCGGCCTCCCTATCGCCTCTCACCCTACGTAGCAAATTACGCGGCGATGGGGCTGCTCGATGCCTATAGGATAACCCATGATCCTGGTCTCCTTCAGGCCGTAAAGCGATGGCAAGAGTGGTATATAGCCCATATGAACGCGGATGGCACGATCTACGACTATTCGGGGGATATAGGCGCTTGGCGTTCCACCAACGATTACGACTCAACCGACGCCTATGCCGCCACGTTTATGGAGTTAGCCTGGAAGTATCTACAGGTTGCTAAAGACCCCTCTTGGGAGCAAAAACTCCTGGCCGTGCTTCCTAAGCTCGCAAACAGCGTCTGCTTGACGCTGCAAACGAACGGGCTCACTATGGCAAAGCCACGCTATCCAGCCATGTATACTATGGATAACGTGGAGGTCTATAAAGGGTGGGTAGCTGCCGCTGAGTTCGCGCAAAAAATGCATCGTCCGCAGTTGGCACGCCTCTATAGACATCGAGCCCGTTCGACGCTAGAGGCCATTAACACGCTGCTTTGGATATCTGACAGTAGGGGTCGGGGCCATTTTCTTGTTGGACGCCAGGCCGACGGAGTCGGCATCGAGGTAAAACAGCCCATGGTATGGTACCCCGATCAGATGGCACAGCTTATGGCGATCGCCTGGCTGCCAAAAACGAATGAGACCCGTGCGCTCTACTTCGCTTTGCGTAAACAAGCGCTCTATTTGCCCTCCAAGTTAATGACGGAGGACGAACTCGGACGTGTGGTATGGTGGGCTTTAGCTGCAGAAACAGTGGGCGATAAGCCAACGGTATCGCGCATCTTGCAGTTACTGATGGCTGCCCCTAAAACCCTTTCTACCGTGATAGATATAGGACTAGAAGGCCATGTTTGCGACATTCTTGCCCACGCGCTCACCTCAGGCTATTGAGCTTTGATACAAGCAGTGTCCCGAAAAAGATCGCTGCCAGTTTGGCACACGATTCGATGCCCGTCTCTCTCCATCGAATAAACGAAGAATCTCCTCTATGCCGCTTTTTGCGAGCATATTAGCTTGTTAGAGAGACCTCAAGCAAGCTTACCGTTCTTCTTGAGAGGAATCGGGCGCACTAGCCCGAACGAGAGTGTTCGAATCGGCTTCTGCGGCCGTTTGCAACTTGATGATTCGAATGCCATTGGTAGGAATAAGGAGACGCTCGCCGTTCGCTTTTACTAGCTCCACCCAGTGGGCATCTAGATAGGTTAAGGCGCCACTGTCGGAGTAACTCGTGTGATAGTAGACGGTCACTGTGCTATTTAGGTACCTTTGGAGAGGATGCGACTGAGCGGGGTTTTGCATGGGTATGTTCCTTTTCATTGAGGTGTTAGAGAGGGCCAGGTTGCGAATTCGCGTAGAAAGCTGACCACCTGTTCGGCGACGGCCTGAAAGAGCGCCTCACCCTTTTCTTGGGTAGCCAATTCCGGGTGACCAAAGGCACCGGTTTGGCTCAGTTGGTCGAAAGCACGAGGCACATCCACGCGGCTAGGGCTTGAGAAATCTGGGCAATAGAAGGCCGATTCAAAAGGGATGTTGGCACCGGTGGCGAGCTCACGACGTACCAGTTCGGGACGAAGGCAAAGGATCATGCTGGTCTCTTGTTCACAGGCATGGCTCACCACAAGTTGCTGGAGCTCTGGCACAGCCGCAACCGCGTCGGCAGCGAGCGTCCACCAGGTTCCTAGGGCGATCCACAGATCGGTGAGGTCCTTATGTCGCATCTGAGCGCGATAGATGGCCATGCGTCCCGGTGTGATGTTGCCTCCATGGGCATTGAGGAGAAAGATCTTTCGGAAGCCCGATCCGATAAGGCTTTCGATCA
Organism: Chthonomonas calidirosea T49; assembly: GCF_000427095.1. NCBI lineage: Bacteria > Bacillati > Armatimonadota > Chthonomonadia > Chthonomonadales > Chthonomonadaceae > Chthonomonas > Chthonomonas calidirosea. The sequence goes on along the minus strand of NC_021487.1, from coordinate 1,379,516 downwards.
TATCGCAGAGGAGAGCGACGTAGAGTTCGTTGCTGACGCTAATGGTGCCCGGAAAGGCGCGATGATGATCGGAAGCGCCCACCCAGAGCACTGGTAGAAAAAGAACCGCATCGCCAAGGGCGGCTTCGGCGCGGCGAGCAATTTCGGTGCAGATGAGCGTATCGGTAAGCAAAGGGAGATGGTGCCCATGCTGTTCGAAAGAACCAAGGGGCAACACAACCACCTTATCGGCCAGCTCATGGGCTTCGGGCCAACTCTTTTCGCCAAGCTGCATTTTCGGTGTGCACTCCTAGTTTGTAGGCTTCTCTTCCCTAAATTGTACCGACTTCCAGGCGGAGAACAAGGGTTTCAGCTTGTTTCTTTGGTATTTTCCAGTGGAGGTAACCGGAAAGGTCTCGCCGAAGACGACCACTTTGGGGCATTTTTCGAAAGGCAATCGCTTTCTACAGGCAGCTATAATGGCCTCTTCGGTGAGATCGCTGCCCTCTTCACGTTGTACATAGGCACCGATCTCCTCTCCATAGTAGTCGTTCTCAAAGCCTACAGCCATGGCAGCACGCACTCCCGGAATCGCGTTAAGAACCTCATCTATGTCGAAGGGAGAGTAGTTCACCCCACCGCGAATGATCAGCTCTTTGATGCGGCCGGTAATAAAGAAGTAGGGATTACCATCTTGACCAACCAGATAAAACCCCTCATCACCCGAACGGAACCATCCGTGGGCGAAGGTATCGCGGTTGGCCTCCGGGCGGGCGTAGTAACAGCGCATGACGTTGTGCCCTCGAATGACGATCTCTCCCCGCTCGCCGGGTGGAAGAGGGTTGCCGTTAGCATCATGAATAGCCATCTCATTTACCGGAAGTGGGCAGCCGATAGAGGGGAAGCCGCATTCGGTGAGCCAATAGCGGCGTGTTGGTTCATCGAGAGAAATAGGCAAAAAGCAGGAGTAACAAGTCGTTTCTGATAGGCCATAACCGTGAATGAGCGGGATACGAAACTGGGTTTCAAAGCGACGCGCCAGCTCGGTGGTGAGAGGGCCAGCCCCACAAAGGATATGACGGAAGCGAGACAGATTGTATTGGGTTATATCGTCGTTACGCTCACAGAGAAAGGCTAGTACGGTGGGTACCACACTACTCCAGGTGCACCGTTCCGTTTCGATCGTTTTCCAGAAGGATTGCGCGTAAAACCGCCGGTTCAACACGACGCTGCCGCCTGAATAGAGCGGCGTTAAAAGGGTCACTACGGTTCCGTTTACATGATGGATAGGAAGCACATTGATGGCCCGATCGTCAGGGTCGAAGCGGTTCCATTCGGCGATGCTGCAAGCATCCGCCAGAAGATTAGCGTGGTCGAGAATAACGCCCTTAGGTGGCCCCGTGGTGCCCGAAGTATAGACGATCAGCGCCTCCGTGTCGGGGCATAGGCTTGGCAAGGAGGGAGGTGCTGTATAGTTGTCGAGCAGTTGTTCAAAGTAAGGTACGCCGTTACGGCCGTTGCTGCTGCCGGTTGCGATGAGGGAATGAGAAACGGCATTCGAAGACCACAGCTGTTGTGCCCGAGAAAGCTGATCGTCAAAGGCAAAGACCACCCTCACTTTTGCATTGGAGAGGATGTAGCCAAGCTGTTGGTCCTCTGAACCGATGTTGAGCGGAACGACCGTAGCTCCGAGAAGCCAAGCGCCGAAATAGATGAACACGGTGCGTGGATCGTTGGCCATGAGGGTTGCGACGCGATGTCCCTCGGTAACACCTAGGCTCTGTAAAAGGGAAGCAACCTGCGAGGCTCGTTGTAGAAATTCCGCGTAGGTATAAGAGACTACCGGCCCGCTCTCATCATAAAAGGTCAGGTAGCATGCTGTTGGATGGGCCTGCGTCTGCACTTGCAGAAGCTGACCAACGCTTTCAAATGGCGTGTAGCGCTGCTCCCAAGGCCGATTTGATAGAGAGCGGGCATGATAGATAAGAGGACGTGTTTCGGGAAAGACGCTTTCTTCTTCCTCTACGTGCATCGCACATTCTCCTCGCTTTCGTTTGCCTCGTTGCACGCGAAAGCTGTTATAAGTAGCTTCATCTTTTAAAACGCGATTCCTGCTTGACTTGTTATCTAGCAAGAGAGGGACGTTTAATTTCTGGCTATCTTTCCCTAAGAACCGACATTTCTCACAAAGTAAGAATAGCAGTTCTACGTCATCCTTACAACCCCCCACATCCTTTCTTAAAAAGAGAAGTGAACCCCGAATCTAGTCGCTTTGGGAGGGCACACAAGGTGGTACGCCAAGGCGCCGTAAGAGCCAAACCATGGGGCACCAGTTTGTAAAGGCTGATTGGAGCAGATTAAGCCCTACAAACGCCGTGAAGGCGTAAAACCAGGGGCTTACCCAATAGCCCAAGGCGACGCTTAGTGTTACAAATGTGCCTGCGATAAGGCGAAGCCATCGTTCAACAGTCATCGTCACGTTTCTCCTTCTGTATTAGAGTGAATGAATTCCTGCAGGTGAAGCGGCTTCTACGGCCTCACCTTCGGATTCGAGATCGGGCCGACCGAAGGGAGCAAATCGGTCTAAATCCCGATTTCGGCGACGTACCAAGTAATAGAGCACGGGAACCGCCAAGCGTGAGAGAAGTGTTGAAGCGATCTCGCCGGCCATGAGAGAGATGGCCAGCCCTTGAAAGATCGGATCGAAGAGGATGACAAATGAGCCGACGATAACCGCTGCTGCTGTTAGAAGCATCGGGCGAAAACGGGTGGCGCCAGCATCAATAACGGCCTCTTCTAGGGGAAAGCCTTGGCGTAGACGTAACTCAATGAAGTCCACTAGGATAATGGAGTTGCGCACGATGATACCGGCACCCGCGATGAAACCGATCATGGAAGTGGCCGTGAAAAACGCCCCAAGCAACGCGTGGGCCGGCAGGATGCCTACAAGCGTAAGGGGTATCGGCGCCATGATGACAAAAGGCGTGATGAAAGATCGGAACCACCCCACGATCAGAATGTAGATGAGAACTAAAACAACGGCAAACGCAAGCCCAAGATCACGAAAGACCTCATAGGTGATCTGCCATTCACCGTCCCACTTCATAGAGAGACGATTGGTGTTGTTCGGCTGTCGAATGCTGAGTATGTGGAGGTGCGTGCCGTCAGGCATCCGCAGTTGAGACAACTTTTTATTCATCGCCAAAATGGCATAAACTGGGCTTTCCAGTCGTCCAGTGACATCGCCTGTTACATAGACCACAGGTAGCAGGTTTTTATGGTAGATCGACTCGTCCGCAGGTACCTCCACCGTGCGCACTAGCTCGCTCAGCGGCACACTGCGCCCGTCCTGGGTGGGAACGTAGAGATTTTGCAGGCGGTTCAGGCCGCTCCGATCTGCACGAGGCAGCTGCAGCCAGATGGGCACATCCTCTCTGGCTTCCGGATCGTGTGCCAATCCAACGGGCTCTCCATGCAGAGCCATTGTCAATTCGTTGACGGCCGTCTGCACGTCCACATGGGCTAATGCCGCCTTCTGTCGGTCTACCACCATCTGATAGGTTGGTTGTGCATCGTCGTGGTACCAGTCCACATCGGTAACATCCGGGGTCTGTTCAAACACCCGTTTCACCTCTCGGGCCACGGCCGTCCGGGCGGCATCGGTTGGGCCGTAGACCTCAGCCACCAGGGTTTCAAGTACGGGTGGGCCAGGGGGAACTTCGGCGACCTTCAGTCGCACTCCCCATGCTTTTGCAATGCGGGCTAGTGCGGGACGAATGCGTTTCACTATATCATGGCTTTGTAGCGTTCGATGCTGTTTATCTACGAGATTCACTTGGATATCGGCTTGGTAGGCTGCTTTTCTCAGATAGTAGTGTCGAACAAGGCCGTTGAAGTTGTAGGGACTGGCGGTGCCCACGTACAGTTCGTAGTTTGCCACCTCCGGCACGGTAGCGATGTAGTCGGCTAGTGCTTTTGTAGCCGCCGTTGTCTGCTCCAGAGTGGTGCCATTCGGCATATCTACAATCAACTGGAACTCGTTCTTGTTGTCGAAAGGCAACATCTTTACCACCACCAGCTTCAGAGCGATAAGCGACATCGCACCGAGTAATAGAATGATCACGCCACCAAAGAAGAGGCGACGTGCTTTCGGTGAATGGATCAGCGGCTTCATCACTCGCCGATAAAGCCGAGTTGTCCAATCATCCGGTGCCTTTTCCGAGTGGTCGCTCGGCGGAGTGGTGGGTTGAGTATGCTGATGGTGTCTGCCGAGGACAACATTAGTGGCCCATGGCGTAACGATAAAGGCCACGGCAAGTGAGAATAACATGGCAGCCGAAGCCCCTACCGGGATGGGGCGCATGTAGGGTCCCATGAGACCGCGGACGAAAGCCATCGGCAAAATGGCGGCAATAACGGCAAACGTAGCGAGAATGGTTGGGTTGCCAACCTCATCTACGGCACGAATCGCCACGTCTCTTAAGGAGAAGGGTTTGCCCTGCTCCATACGAAAGTGCCGAACCATGTTTTCTACCACTACAATGGCATCGTCCACAAGAATACCGATCGAAAAGATCAGGGCAAATAGGGTAATGCGGTTCAACGTATAGCCATAGAGGTAGAAGATGAACAGAGTGAGAGCAAGCGTTACCGGAATGGCAATCCCAACGATCAGCGACTCGCGCCATCCCAAAGCCAACGCTATCAACAGCATCACTGAGACCACGGCGATCATCATGTGAAAAAGAAGCTCCATCGCCTTCTCATTGGCTGTAGCACCATAGTCGCGTGTAACCGTGATGTGCACGTCAGAGGGCACGATAACCCCTTTTAGGGTGTTCACTTTGTTCATAACCCGCCTTACCACATCTACCGCGTTGGTACCGGGCAGCTTTGATATGGCCAGTGTAACGGCCTCTTGAAGAGGGGTGGTTTTCTTGCCTGTGGCCGGCCCGTAGCCGAAAAAGACATAGTTCTGCGGCTCCGCAGGCCCTTCGACCACTTGGGCTACATCTCGCACGAAGATGGGACGCCCTCCAACACTACGCACTACCACGTCCTGCACATCTTCGGCGTTGCGAAGGAAGTTGCCTGTTCGCAACAATATTTGGGCGTTATTCTTGTCAAAAGATCCGGATTGCTGTTGTGCGTTGGCTCCTTCAAGCGCACTAGCCACATCAAGAGGAGTCAGGCCGTAGGCCGCTAGCCGCGCGGGCTTCAAAATAACCCTTACCTGGCGTGGCTCTCCGCCGATGATGTCTACGTTGGAGACGTCAGGCACCTGCTTTATGGCATCCCGAAGTCGTTCGGCAAGCTGGCGAAGCGTGTAGTAATTGTAGTTTGCACCGTGTAGCGTCAGCGCTAAAATGGGTACATCGTCAATGGAGCGCATCTTTAAGATGGGCTTTGACGCGCCGGGCGGTAGACTATCTTCATGTGCTTGCAGCTTTTCCTCCAAACGCACAAGGCTCTGTTCTGGATCCTCTCCCACGTAGAAACGCACGATGATCAAAGACTGCCCTGGGCTTGAGGTAGAATAGATGTATTCTACGCCGGGGACATCGTGAATCACCCGTTCCAACGGGTTTGTGACGCGTTGTTCGACCTCTTTCGCCGTTGCTCCTGGCATCTGAACCAACACATCAATCATCGGAACATGAATTTGAGGCTCCTCCTCTCTTGGTGTGCGAATTACGGCGATGAGGCCTAAGAGCAACGATGCTAGAATAATGAGTGGCGTCAGCTTGGAAGAGACAAAAGCCGCAGCTAACCTGCCAGCTAGCCCTAGATGCGAATGAGCCGATCTGCCCAAATGATGCGGCGTATGTCCCCCTTTTGGCTCTCCTGTGGGCTCGTAGGTATGTTCGGTATGATGATCGGCCATTTGTTTACCTGCCCTCCTCTGTAGGTCTTATTTGCATGCCATCCTGCAGTTTTGGAGATGAGATATCAGCGACAATGCGCTCTCCTGGATTAAGTCCCGAAAGCACCTCAAGGCTCTTTCCGTAAGCAGATCCTAGCGTCACCAGTCGGAGATGGATCACGTTCTGCGAGTCGACGACATAGACGTAGTGCAGTCCTTCACGCTCCATAACGGCGCTGGCAGGTACAAGCAGACGTCGTTCGGCTCCGATGGGGAGTTTCACACGACCGAACATGCCCGTTCGAACATCCCTCTCTGCAGGCAGCAACACTTTCACGATAAAAGTGTGGCTGCTAGGGTCACCCTGGGGCGCGATCTCGGTTACGATGCCGAAGAGGTGCCTATTCCCTAAGGCATCTATCTGCACCTCCAAGGGCTTTCCTACATTAACGGCGGGCAGGGCACTTTCCGGCACGTTCAGCTCTAAGCGATACTGTGTGCCCTCTTCACGAAGGATGGGGACACCGGGCATAGCCATGGCACCGACATCCGCTAGCTTCTGAGTGATCACGCCATCGAAAGGCGCGCGTAGGACTGCATAGCTGCGCGTGATACGGGCGAGCTGAAGCGCCACTCGGCTCTGCTGTAAAGTGGCAAGAGCGTTTTGCGTCTGTTCGTGCCTCACCTGCGCTTTAGCTGCGGCCGCTTCGGCCTCACGAAGGCCGGCTTCTGCCCGACGAACGGCGGACTCCGCCTGACGTACGGCCTCTGCCGCCGCCTGCTTCTCTTCAGAACGGCTTCCTTCGTTAACGAGGCTCTGTTGCTGCAGAGCGCTCTCATACTGTGCCTTGGCGACCTCATAGCGGCTTTGATAAGTATCGTACTGCTGAGCTGAGATAGCTCCTTCGTTGTAAAGCTCTGCCATGCGGTGGAGGTCACGTTCGGCAAGAACGAGTTGGGCTTTCGCTTGTGCCACTGCGAGAGCCGCCTGAGCACGCTCCTGCTTGCGTGGGCCTGTATCTACCAACTGCTGCTTTGCTTTTGCTGCTGCTAAGGCGGCCTGGGCTTCGCGCAACTGGGCCTGTGCCGCCGCAATTTGGGCATTATCTACTTTGCCTTCCATCTGTTCCGCCATTTGCGCCCCTCGATAGGCTGCCTGCGCTGCGAGAACACCGGCTTCTGCTTGAGCGATACTCGCATCGAGATCGCGGGTATCCAGAACCGCGAGCACCTCGCCCGTCGTCACATGGCTTCCTTCATGTACCGGTAACGAGAGGATGCGCGCTGTTATCTTGGGCGCAATGTCGGTCTGAACAATGGGGCTGATGTTGCCTGTTACCTCTATCGTGTCTGGCAATGTTGTTAGGGCTACCTTCTCCACAGGGGCTGTAATCGCTGTATTGCTCCTTGTAGGTTGGCTTTGTGAGGCAGTAGCCTCGGCGGAGGAGATATGTCCGTGCCAAAAAGCCATACCTACCAAACCGATGATAGGGAGCAGAACCACAAGCCCAATTTCTTTTCTCCTGTTGAGCGTTGCGCTTCGAAGCCAGGGTCGCGTCCGTTGTGTCCTCATTTTTGAACCTCTATGACCAATAAGTTGATATATATCTATATTCATATAATTTTTCTCTAAAAAATTACTTCTTATACCACTTGCGAGCGGGCAGGTAGAATAGCTACTTTTTGTGGTGACGGATACAATCGAGCAAGAGCAAAACGCTCGGATCGGCGATCCGATAGTAGACATTGGTGCCCTCTCGACGTGCGCTGAGAATGCCTTGGTCTTTAAGGATTCGCAGTTGTTGGCTCACAACGGCCTGTTCTGCCTCTGCCGCCTCCACGATCTGGCTTACGTTGCGCTCTCCGCCGGCATGTTGAAGATAGTCGAGAATGCGGAGGCGCAGTGGATGGGCAGCATTCCGAATGATCGGCGCCACACGTTGAAGCGTCTCTAGGTCAATGAGGGTTTCTTTCGTTTCTGCCTGTGTCATCTCCACTTTCCTTATATAGATACTAGCTATATAGCTATACGCCTATGTTTTGGAGGAAGTTCCTTTCAAATGAGGTCTTCCATTTGGGAAGACTTTTAGATCGTAACCCATATGCCACCGCGTTCATCGGAATTTTGGCAGGCTGTGATCAGTTTCTGGGCTGCCAAGCCATCCTCGAAGGTAGGAGATAGTGGTGACGGGGCCTTCCCGTCTTCGTGCTGGGCGACATTCGATATGAAGTCAAAGAGGCTATGAATATGAAACTGTATCCAACCGACGCTGTTCTTGGTAACGCCAAAGGCATAGGGTTTAGGGTAGCGCGAGACGCATTCGATGCGCTGAAAACCGCGCCTGCCTCCCAGCGCCTCTTCCGGCGGAGTGGCATCGTAGACATCGAGCCAGTTAGGGTCCATCAAATTGAAGCGCAAAGCGCCCTGACTTCCATGGAGTTCTAAGCGAATCTCATCCTGAGCTCCAGTCGCCAAACGAGACGCCTCCAAACTTCCATAAGCACCTCCTACCAACTGAGCCTGCACCAGCGCGATATCGTCCACATCTACTTTGCGCATCTGACCGCTCTTTACATCCAGTCTCTCTGTGATCACCGTTTGAAGGCGGGCACTAACCCGTTGAAACTCTCCAGCACGCCCTATCGGAAGCGGCGGCCCTACTAAGAATCGGACGAGGTCAAAGATGTGTGCACCTAGGTCGGCGATAGCGCCTCCGCCGCTTCGTGCTCTATCCATGCGCCAGGTGTAAGGGCGACGGGGGTCAATATAGCCTGCGTGGAGATAAGCTGCACGAAAACTGAACAGTTCGCCTAAAAATCCCGATTCGGCGAGCTGGCGCGCCCGTAGAATCGCCGGCACGAAACGATAGTTGAAGGTCATCTGCTGCACGGTGGGAACGGTGCGTGCTAAGGCGGCTATCTCTTCCGCCTCCTCTTTTGTTAGGGCGAGCGGCTTGTCGCAGTAGATATGTTTGCCTGCCTTTAGGGCGTCCCGTAAAATAGGATAGTGGAGATCGTTGGGAGCACAGACGTTGATGATCTGAATATCCTTGCGCTCTAACAAAGCCTGGTAATCGCCTGTCGCAAACAGGAATCCGGCCTGCTCTTGCGCCTTTTTCCGGCTCTCCTCGGTTGCCGTACAAACTCCCACTAAACGCAATTTAGCCGGCAGCGGATCGTAAAACAGGGGCAACGACAAGTAGGCATGTGTATGTACTTTTCCGATAAACCCGTATCCTACGATTCCAACACCGTATGTGTGCATCTTGTTCCTTTCGTTTTGTTTCTAGTTTTTGGTTTTTAGTTTCTGGCGCGTCTGCGAGACTGAACTCGTGCCTACATTTTCTAAATAAGCCTTTGATGGTCTTTTGTGGTGGGCTTCGTTCCAGCAGGAATTCTACCTTGTTGTGATAAACAATGGAGCATAGGAAGAATATACCGATGATCCAGCATGCTTGGAACCTAACCCCTCAGGAGGCTGTTCAACTTCAGAAAAAGTTAGCCGAAAAAGTGCGCGTGGAGCCTTTGGATGTCGAGAACGTTAGGCTGGTGGCTGGCTGTGACATCTCTTTTTCTGCTCATGCCTCTGCGGAGGCGCCTGTTTTTGCTGGCATTGTGGTACTTGAACGCCCTCAACTCACTCTGAAAGAGCGAGTAGGGGTTCGCACGGTTGCTTCGTTTCCCTATATTCCCGGCCTTCTCTCTTTTCGAGAATCGCCTCCTTTGCTCGAGGCTTGGGCCCGTCTCTCAACCCATCCCGATGTTCTCATTGCGGACGGGCAAGGTCTCGCCCATCCGCGCCGTTTCGGAATCGCCTGCCATCTTGGGCTTCTATTGAACATGCCGAGTATTGGGGTGGCCAAGAGTCTGCTTGTGGGGCATCATGAAGCGGTTCCAAACGATGTTGGTGCTTGGCAACCCGTTGTGGATCGCGGTGAGGTGGTTGGTGCAGCGCTTCGCCTAAAACAGAATGTCGCTCCGATCTATGTATCGGTGGGGCATCGGGTAGACCTTATGAGCGCCATACGACTTGTGCTCCAATGTAGAGGCCTCACGCGCCTGCCCGAGCCTACCCGGCAAGCGCATCTCTATGTCAATGCCCTGCGTCGGGGTGAGATACCTTTGGACTAAACAGCCCCATCTTAGTAGGTTGTAAAAGCAAGCAGGTAGAATAGGTAAACGCCCACTTCGCACCGTGCCCACAAGCCGGACAGGTGCAATGGTGGGGCGCAGGGCGCTGCGCCCGTTTTGAGAGACCAATATAGAATGACTGAGCGAAGTTCAAGGAGGCCCTCTCTGGAGTTAGTTCTCGGGCCGGCTGGCGCCGGTAAGACGCTCTATGCTGTAAGACGTTATCGGAGCGAGCCGGCCCGCACGCTTTTCATCACAGCAACCCAGGTGCAGGCGGATCGCGCCCTTATGCTACTGGAGGCGAAAGCATCACCAAACACAGTGATGTCCTTGCAAGAGTTCATTGGTCGTCTCATGGAGGGTAGTGGCGTTGAGATGGTGGGACGTTCGTTTCAGCGCTTGCTCCTTCAAGATATCATCGAAAGATGGCTCTATCAGGACGATTACCTCGCCCCCATGCGTTTTTATGACGGCTTCCTCTCTGCCATGCTCGAACAGATTCGAGAGTGGAAGCTTTCGGGGCTTTCGCCAGAAGACATACAAGCCATGGGGCCAATGGCTGTGGAGGAGACGGGAAATCCGCGCGAAGCAGATAAGTTTCTCGAACTTGCAAGGCTCTATGGGGCCTACGAGAGGTTTCTAAAGCAACATCGCCGACAGGATGCCGAGGGCATGCTGCTACTGGCAAAAGAGCGCTTGCAAGCGGGGCCCGTACGTTGGTTAGAAAGCTTCGATACCCTGATTTTAGATGGCTTTTATTCCCTCTATCCCGCCCAAAGCACCCTGCTGACGATGCTGGCGGAGCGCTTTACGCAAATGCAGTTCCTAGTGACTCTGCTCTACGATCCAGAGCGACCTCTGCTCTTTGCTTCGGCGGAGCCGACGATCCGGCGATTAAAGGCCGACTTTCAGTGCCGTGAGACGTTTCTCAACATGGCTCAGCCCCCCTTGTCGGTTGCAGATGTGTTAGCTCTGTGTCTTTTTCATGAAACGCGCTCTAAGCCTTTGGCAGATGCGAATCTAGAGCCTATTCTCCTCTTTGATGCCCCTGATGTCTATATGGAAGCGGAGATGGTGGCGCGTGCCTTTCAAAATCTGCACGACACAGGGAAGTATCAATGGAGCGATTTTGCTGTGGTGGTGCGCAATGTCCAAGCCTATGCGCCGACTCTTGTCTCCGTTTTTGAGCGTTATGGCGTTCCCATAGGTACCTTCGGAGGCGAACCCGTTGCCGAGAATCCGCTAATACGTAGCCTCATCACCTTTCTTGATATTGTACGACACGACTGGCCTCGCGATGCCGTGCTAACGTTTTTCAAGTCCTCTTATACCCAACCGTCCTATGAGGATGTGGAGCGGTTAAGGCTGCTTGCTAATGAGAAGGGAATAAGGCAAGGCAAAGAAGAGTGGGCAGCCCTGTTGCCGGATCTCGCGCCATCCTCCGCTCAACTTCTCGATACGATGTTGAATCGATCCGAGCGGTTGCTGCAGGCACAGAGCGTTCAGCATTTAGCCGAGGAGATAGAGATCCTGTTTGAGGATTTCGGTCTCAAAGAGGCTATTGAGCTCGGTGAACCTTTGCAACAGAGACGCGACCAGGAGGCTTGCCGTGTGGCTATGGAAACTCTTTACTCCATGGCCGATATGATGTATCTTACCGACCGGGAACAGATGCCTTTTGGCGATTTTGTCGAGAGGCTCATCTCGGCATGGCATAATAGTACGGTTGTAGTAGGGTTGGGAGAAGACCAGGTCTGGATTTCGGAGCCGTATGATATTCATCAAAGGCGGCCTCGTGTTGTAGCTGTAATGGGACTTTTAGAGCGCCTATTTCCGCGTCGCCTTACCGAGAACCCCTTCTTACCGGATGCTGTGCGCCGTCGGTTGTATGAACAAACAGGTCTTTACCTGGCACCACGTGAGGCGCGTGTCAATGAAGAACGCTTACTGTTCTACTTAGCGGTCACAGCCCCTTCAGAACGCCTTATTCTCTCCTACCCGCGGAGCAGTGGAGAGGCCGATACGCTTCCCTCTTTCTATCTGGAGGAGGTGAAGCAAGCGCTTGAATCTCGTCCGGAGCTGCTACATGTGATCTCACGCCGTTTGGCCGATGTGGCGCCGCGTTCGGAAGATGCCGGCTCGTGGCGTGAGCGCCTCCTGAATCTCTGTGTGCCTCTGTTCGACCCGGCGGTTTCGGAAGAGCGGAGGGCGGAGGTACAAACGGTGGTGAAGCGGTTGTGCGCCGAGAATCTGTCGGCGGTCGAGCTTTTGCATGCTGTGGCCGAATCCCGATTTCTGCCCCCACTGCCGCGTGTAGAGGAAGAGACAACGCGAACATGGATTCGTGAGAAGACAAGACGTTGTTCGCTCGCCGAGCTTGAAGTCTATGCGCTTTGTCCCTTCCGTCACTTCCTGCAGTACCGCCTACAACTGAGAGTAAACATCCAAACCAGCTTCGCTATGCTACAAGCGAAGTTGCTTCGTGATGTTTTATACCGTGCCTTCTCTGAACTATCGGTTGCCGATGGGCAGCCGCTTGAAGAAGCTCTTCTAGAAAAAGCTTTGAAGGCCGAGCTTCAAAATCTTGTTGCCGACATCTCGCCGCACCGTAAACGTCTCTTATGGCAGGGGCTGATGCGTCTCCTAAAGGCTATTGCAGATAAGGAGCAGTTTTATAGCCGGTGCTTGCCCCTTCAGCCTCTCTATTTTCGTCTGGCGTTCGGTGTACCGCATGCAAATTCGGCCATGTACGATCCGAACTCTTCGGCACAGCCACTGATAATTCCCGACCCGCAGGGTGGAGAGCCGCTTGCGCTTTATGGTGTTGTGGATCGGATAGATAGAGAAGCCAATGGCGATTTCGTTTTTTTGATGGACTACACAACCGCGCCGCCCCCGTCCTTGTCGGATATCACAAGCGGTAAGGCGATTCGATGGCCACTGATGATGCTAGCCCTAGAGCGTCTTTTTGGGATGAAGGTAGGAGGACTCTGCATTGATTTCGCAGCCCAAAACGCGCGTACTCGCCTCTTTCGTACAAGCAGGGTAGCTTTTCAGCGATTCAAGCTGATCCCAGAGCGTGAGAAAGGAGACCAAGTTCAGCCGTTAAACGACGAGCAGTATAAGGCCATGCAGCAGGCTGCCATTGAATCTGCCATCCATCATGCGAACGCCATGCGGCAGGGCTATGTGGCGGCAAGACCGGGAACCCACTGTCGTTTTTGTCCCTATTCTGACATCTGTCGCACGACGCCTCAGGGACACGATGGCGAACCGTTGTACCGGTTAGCGGGTGCATCAAGGGCAGATGATGGTTCAACAGGGGAAATGGACTCGGCATAGGAAACCGGTAGGAACGGAGCATAGCTCTAGGCTCCAGCCGCACGTATCTGCAATGGCTTTGCAGATGGTGAGGCCGAGTCCATTACCGCCGGTGGCCGTGTTTCGGGAACTATCGGGCCGATAGAAAGGTTCCGTAAGACGCTCCAACTCGCTTGGGGCGAGAGGGGTGCACTCGTTGAAAATCTCCAGATCGGTGCCTGGGGTAGAGGACTTTAAGGCGATGCGTACCTGACCACCTTCTTTGGCGTATTTAAGTGCGTTTTCCACCAAGTTTCTTACCAGCATCTCGGCGTGGTTGGTAGGGGCTATAATCTCAAGGAATGGCGGAAATTCTGTATGGAGTTGAAGATGGCGTTTGGCCGCCAAAGAGGCATAATGGACAAGTTGGCGTTCGCAGATTTCCACAAGGTCTAGGGCCTCGCTGGAGGGGGTAGGAGCCATCTCAATACGGTTTAATAGAAGGAGATCACGAACAAGCGCGGCGAGCCGGCGTGTTTGAGCGAGTGCCTCCTCTACGTAGACACGATATTCTGTTTCACTGCGTGGGCGCTGTAGGGCCAGTTCTAGATGGCCGTAAAGCGCTTGGAGAGGCGTTCGCAGCTCATGAGAGACAGCAGCATAGAAACGCCCACGGGCTGCCGCCGATTCGGCAAGGCGGTCGAGTAGGCCGTTGAGAGTGACCACAAGCTCGACGATCTCAACGTCCTTCGAAGGAGCTGTGAGATGAACGCGCATACGTTCCACCGATGCCGAGCGTGCTTGCCCCGCCAAACGGCCGATAGGCGAGAGCGTACGGCCTACCAAAAGCCAAGCACCACCGGTTACTGTAAAGAAAATAAAAAGACTTAACACAATTAATGTTATCTCTAAACGCTCTTGAGATCGTTCGTGTTTAAGCCAGGGCAGCCCAATGACAATGGTACCGGAGCCAAAGCGAAACGACGTTCCTCGCCAATCATCTCTATCCCCCCAAGGCCAAACCGGCATTTGCGAGGTGGACGACCACACAAGTTTGCCATGTGAATTCAGCATCTGCAAGGCGATATTCTCTTCTGTAAGGTCACGCTCCTGTTCGGTAAGCTCGTAGAGGGTGGTCTCGTTTGGCTGTAGGTGGGCGAGCTCGTGTCGTACTTTTTTCGCAGCCGTCTGGAGGAGAATGTCGGCGCTACGCTCCATGGTGATTCGAGAGTAACGGATGGTAACGTAGCAGGCAATGAGCAAAAGGATGGCTGTAGCTCCGGAAAACACCAGGGTCATGCGCCAACGCATGGAGTTAAAAAGCATGGGTTAGCCCTCCAAACGGTAGCCTACGCCACGTACCGTGTGAATGAGTGGGCGGGCAAAACCACGGTCAATCTTGCTGCGCAGGTAGCTAATATAGACATCGAGCACATTATCGTTGCCTTCAAAGTCGTACTGCCAGACATGTTCCAGAATCATTAAGCGTGTTACCACGCGCCCTGCATTCCGCATGAGATATTCCAGGAGGGCGAACTCCGTCATAGAGAGATGGATGGTTTTTCCCTGGCGGCAGACTTTTCGGGTGGCCGGGTCTAAAGTGAGATCGGCAACGCGAAGCACCGGTGGGCTAGAGGTACCGCGCCGTAGAAGTGCGCGTACTCTTGCCAACAGTTCACCTATCTGGCAAGGTTTAACGATGTAGTCATCGGCACCGCTATCAAGCCCTTCAATTTTGTCTTCTAGCGTGTCACGAGCGGTGATGATGAGGATGGGGGTGGTAACCGAGGCCGCCCGCAACTCCTTACAAAGGGCAAAGCCATCCTTGCGGGGCAGCATGACGTCGAGAAGGATAAGATCGAAGGCGATGCTCACGGCCAAGTGGAGTGCAGTCTCCCCATCTTCGACAACCTGTGTGGTATAGCCGGCCTCAGTAAGGGCTTGCTGTAGAAAGCGGGCGACGCTCTTATCGTCCTCTACGATCAGTATATTCATCGGCGCAGCCTCGTGCGTTTTGTATTCAAGGTTTTATACCTTTCTTTTGATATCTTTGTTCAATTCTCACGAAGGATGCGCAGTACAGCATGACCTTTTACATTCTGCAACGGTAGGTAGACTTCCTGAGTTTGTGGGTCTACCGCCACACTATGGGCACGGTACGCCAGATACGCTTGGCCAAGCTTGTGCAGCACGGCGCCTTCTACCTGAAAAACGGCAAGCACGCCACTTTCGCTTGCCACATAAAGGCGATGGAGCGATGGGTCAAATGCAAGAACATCAGGGTCTTGGCCCACCGTAAATACCGACGGCAGAAAACGCATGGTCTTTAAAGAGAAAACAGCAAGCTTTGCATTGCCCTCACAAGCGACAAAGGCCAGCATCTGAGCCGGCGCGATGAGCAAACTGTGATCGCGCTCGCAGGTAGGCGGAATAGGGTAGCGAGCAGCAATTGTATCCGTGCCAGGATCTATCGCAACGAGCTGGTTCAACGTTTGCACGTCCACATAGATGCGGTGGTCAATTGGATTGTATTGGCTGTTTCCTGCCTCGCCTCCAAGCGGGATGGTCTTCAAACGGCGATTCGTCTGCGTATCTATGACGGTTTCAGTGCGCCCAAATTCGTCAGATACATAGAGCTTTTTGTTCAACGGATCGTAGGCCATGCCGTCTGGGTAGTTTCCGGTTGGAATGCGTGCAAGAATGTGTAGAGAGCCTTCGTCAATGGCAGCTACCCTATTTTCACCGGTGGCTGAAGCATAAATGCGTTTGATGGAGGGAACAACAAGGACACCGTGAACAGAGGGTAGATTAGGGATAACCGCAACTACTTTGCGTTTTTGGGTATTAAAAACCACAACACTATCCGCTCCCAAATGTGCGATGAAAAGGAGATGGTGGACGGGATCGAGACTCTCGTAATCGAATCGGCTCGTTCCTCCAGGCAGAGGGATGTCGGCAACCCACGTAAGCGGGAGTTTAGATGGGATGGGAATGCAGTTGCCGACAAGGCCTGCGGTAATTAACCAACCGACAAGATGGAAGCAGGTTCTTAAAAATTTTCCCATGAGAGAAGCTCCTCCCCGATATTATAGCCAGAGTGTCGTCACATTAAAGCGCGCTGTTCGTTCTTTTATTACAAACATTGTAAATAGGCGCTCTCGATGAGGTCGCATTTGACAGGCGGTGTTCAATCTCCGACTTCAAATCGAAATACGGAGAAAAGGGCGCCGATGTGCCACGCTGAACGCTAATGATAATAGGTTGCGCACATTATTATTGGATAACTTATCAGGAGAGATCGGCCGAAAGGTCGAAGAGGTGAAGAGAGATGCGAAAGAGATGCTACTTTATGACGGTGATCACGCTGTTGATGGCTGTGGCATTCACGCTGCTGAGTCGTGTGGGGTTTGCTCAGGATGATGGCCAAGGATATCGCATTCAAGAGAACGGCTCAAGCACTTTTACCCCTTCTACTCCTTCTGAGACTACACTGTCTCCGTCCCAGCAGAATGAAGCGGGGGCTGTGCGCCTAGCGCGCTTCTCTTACGTGGAAGGCAACGTAACGTGGCGTCCTAGCACCTCTGCTGATTGGAGTTATGCCTCGGTGAATCTGCCGATTAGGCAAGGGGCACAGGTATGGGTGACGGATGGAGGCCGTGCAGAGATTCAGTTTGATGACGGCAGCCTATTGAGGTTGGGAGGGGGTGCTCTTGCGACCTTGCAGACGCTCTACAGCGATTCCCAAGGGGAGTTTACACAGATCATTTTAACCAATGGATTGGCCACCATGGTAACGCGCCACGCCTACTCCATCTATCAGATAGATACGCCGGATGCCTCGATTAAAGTCAACGAAAAGGCACGTGTGCGCGTCGGGGTAGGAGATGGCGTGGAGGTTTGTGTGCAGGAGGGACGCGCCGTGCTGGATGGAGAGCAAGGGGAGGCGGAACTACGGGCAGGCGACTACGTTTTTCTCCGAAGTATAGATAGCCCGTACAACGTTCACCCTGCGCCTCCCGAAGATGAGTGGGACCTTTGGAACGATCATCGTGATCGGGTAATGCTGTATGGTACCCAGCATCTGCCACCTAACATCGGCTTGGTGGCTGGCGATTTGGACGACTACGGCGATTGGCGCTATACCCCCAATTACGGCTACGTTTGGTGCCCTCACATTACCCGGGCGGACTGGCGCCCCTATTGCGATGGCCACTGGGTATGGGTAGTGCCTTTTGGTTGGACGTGGGTCTCCGATGAGCCGTGGGGCTGGGCACCCTATCACTACGGTACCTGGGTTTATGAGCCGTTTGGTTGGGCATGGGTGCCAGGCCCTGCTTGTCAATACTGGCAGCCAGCCGTGGTGGATTTCAGCGTCTGTGAAGACCGCGTGATCTGGGCACCGTTGGCTCCTGAAGAGGTTCGCTATCCGAGCACGCTCACCATTGCGTTTGCTCATGGGGATTGGGCTGCCTACTTCTCGATTGCACAAGCAGCCGTCTACTACCCCGTAGCCTCCTCTTACTGTGTGCCACGACCTTTCGATACGGTGTATGTGAATCAGGTGACCTACATTAACAATGTAACGAATATCAATGAAGCACCTCCTGGTGTTCCCTTAACGGCGTTTCAGCGGTTCCAGCAGACAACAGAGTACTACGCGGCAACGCATCTGAATCGAGGCAGTGTGCTCTTTGTCCCGCGCAACGCGCGCCGAGCGCCTGGAGCCACCTATGCCACCCTCGCCACCTTCCGTGAAGCAAGTGCCTATCATCCGCTGCCGCCTTCAGAGGCCGATCTCTTCGCCAGGGGCCAAGCACCAGAGACCAATCAAAGTGTAGAACCGATTGCCGGCCCGCCAAGCGTGCTTCCAACACCGCTCTCTTTCATCCCTGTGCGCTCACGGGTACCGCTTGTTACACCTCCATCAGCTTTGCAGACACGTGCGGTATTTCATGCTCCGACGGCCTCGGTGCGAGGGCGTGTCGGTATCGAGCAGACGACACCCACAAACCCCTCGCATGTTCTACCACCACTCGTTCGTTCGTATCGTAGCGGCTCTGATCTGTCGGAGTTCTCCCCATCGCGTTCAAGGGACTTCGGCGTACGAGCGTCTAGCCCCGCGGTGAACGGAACGACGATGCCGCCTTCGGAAATAACATCTCGAGTAAGACCATTGTCCCCATCCTATCTTACCGATCGTCGGGCACCAGGTCGGGTAGGTAATTATGGAACGAACGAGAACAGAGCGGCCGATGCCGCGGCTTTGGCAAGGCGTGAGCTAGGCTTTACACCGAGCCAGCCGATTCAAAATGGACAGTTTCAGCGACCCTTCTTGCCTTCAGAGCGTCGTGACCGACCCAGTGTAGGGACGTCCCCGAATAATAGGCTGAGCAGTCCCACTGCGCCCACACCGCGCTTTACTCCCAGCCCGCAGTGGCCTGGGAACCGGTCACAGCAACCCGTAGAGCGCGGCGCTCCGCCACAAATGCTTCCTTATACTCCATCGCAGTTCCATGATGATCGTGGCTTGCCGACATACACACCACATCCAGTTCAGCCAACGTGGAACCCGCCGGCTGTGCCGCCGCGACGAGAGGCCCCCTACGTGCCACCGCCTGCGCCATCGCCCCCTGTCTATCATGCACCGTCGCCTCCGCCCGCGCCCCATGTAGCGCCGAGCAGCCCCAGTGGCGGAGGAAACCATGCGAGTGGTGGCTCCAGCACGTCACGAGATCGCCCAAAGCGTTAACCTGAGGGTGGTATTGCTGACAAAAAAGCAGGAGATAATGTGCTACACTAAGTAGCGATGCTTCTATCGGAACGGTAGGAGGATGAAACAGGAGGTAAAAGAAAGTATGAAACGCCAGGTCAATAAAGCCACCATCATGCTGGTGTTGCTCTGCTTCTCCGCAGGCATGGTCAGTGCCGACATTCTCGGTTCCTTGCTGAAGGCGGGCGGGGTGGCGTTTGTCATCAGCAAATTCGGGCCACAGATCAACAGTGCGATCGATCATCTTACACGCACACCCCAAAACAACCCCAATTACGCAACAAAGGTTGTGCCGGTTATTTCTGCCGGCGACGGTACCGAAGTGGGCGGTGTGCAGGTGATGGGGCCACGCTCTGCCGTGAACAAAGTCCAGGCCGTTGTGCAGTTTGAGGGGCGTTTCAGTTCGATTGGGCTGCGTATTCGAGGGCTTGTTCCTGTAGAGACCAAAAGCATAAAGAACATCCGGCGCATACCCGGCGTGGGCATAAGCGGCCTACTCGACATCAAGTTGTAACTTCTACGGTCTATCAACTGTCTCTTTATAAACGGCAGGCCCTCAGCCGGGTCTGCCGTACTGTTTTTCGGCATTCCTCTGGACACCGTTCTAGAGTGGGTAGGAATCTTTCCGAAAATGTAGGAATATAGAGCACAAACGCCCAAATGTATGCGTCTTCGGTCGTTCAGGCAAAAATCCTAGCAAGTGAGGGAAAGGCCATGCTTCGGAAAAGCCCTTTCGTTAATAGCTGCTTCATAAGGCCTCAGATCGCGCTTCTTATCTGCGTTTTAGGGAGCATGTTTTGTCTGTCTTGGAGACAAGCGAAAGCGGATAGCACGCTACGCCCCGTCCGCGTTTTTGTGGGAGATAAGCCGTTAGAGGCTTCGAGTTCGCCGCTAACCGACGGCAACGAAACCTTCGTTCCGCTCGATATCCTTGGGATGGTTGGGGCCCAGGGACATCTCAACAAACGGGGAGATGCCGTAGAGATCACCTATGGGCATCCTATGCAGGAGGCTGAGCTTGCCGTTGCACGACCGGAAGGGAAGCCTATGCTGGCGCTCTCCGACTTAGCACGTCTGCTTCCCGCGGATATCCTCACGGTGGATAGCCATGACAATCGTACGCCGAAGGCGACGAGTTTCGACGAAGTTTACCTGTTGGCACGCGTCACCGATGTGCGTCTACAGCAGGGAGCGATACGCTTTACTACCTCTTTCCCCGTACCCTACCAGGTGCGCATGATAGATGAGGATGGACAGCGTGTAGGCTATGTGGACTGTCTTGGCGCAAAACTATCCTCTGATGAGCCCAATCAGACCCTGCCCGACGACGATCCACAGACACAAAACTTGCGTGTAGGGCAGTTCAAGCCCGACGTGGTGCGCGTGGCAGTGAATCTGCCCTTGAGCTTGCGGGTTCGTATAGGCGATGGACAGGCCGATGCCGAAGGGCAGGTTATTGTGGTGCTGTGGAAAGATCCGAAGGGGGCTGCAAAGATGGCTGCTATAGCATCAAAAGCCGATACAACAGGGAAATCGCAAGGCTCCGGCGGGCTACAAATGCCAACGACACCAGGTGGAGAGACGACAGTAACGACCACATCGCCTTCCGGCGCATTGGGCGCCAATGCTGCGGCAAACCCGACGGAGACGACCAATGGGGAGTCGGGAGAAGGGAACAATCCCGCAAGTCCGAACGCCCCTTCGGCCACAAAGTTTGTTCAGATTCAACGCATCGTATTTGAACCAGACAACGATCAAAACGCCACGCTTCGTATATTTACAACTGGGCCTTTGCAGCCCTCCATTCGTTATACAACAGACGGTGGATTGCAGCTAGACTTGCCCGGTGCCGTTCTGGCACTGACCGATTCGACCCAAGCCGACCAAAGCTTTCAGCATCCTCTATTGACCGAAGTGCAGGCGATTGCGCTGGATCAGACGCCTCCTGTGGTGCGCATTCGGTTGCGTACTCCGCGCTACGACGGGTTTGTGCTTGATCCACGCACCGATCAGGTGGTTTTGCGCCTGCGTCTACCACGCAACGCAACCGGCGTTTTGGCAGATAAGCTGATTGTTTTAGACCCAGGGCATGGCGGTTCCGCGACGGGGGCGACGGCGGGCGGTTACGCTGAAAAGAACATCACCTTGGCGATTGCACTCAAGTTGCGACGGGTTTTAGAGGCGTGTGGTGCACGTGTGGTGATGACGCGAGATAGAGATAGGGACGTAGACCTCTCTGCACGGCCGGCCCTAGCGAACTCTATTCATGCGGACTTTTTTATCAGCATTCACAATGACGCTTGTAGCCATCCTGGTGAGGCGTCCGGTACCACTACCTACTACCATATGGAAGACCCAAGTAGCAGGGCGTTAGCCAACTGTGTACAACAGGCTGTGGCGGCCGTAACAGGCTTGCCTAGCCGTGGAGCCCGCTCCGATAGCAGCCTCTACCAGCATGGGCTGGCTGTGCTACGCGAAAGTCAGATGCCCGCCATTCTCATTGAGGTGGCCTATATTGATAATCCGGTGGATCGGCGCAAACTCATAGACCCAAATTTCCAAGAAAAGGTGGCCGAAGCCATCTGTCGAGGGTTACGCCTCTATATTGAAGGGCATCCGCAGACAGCTCTGTTGCTGCCTGCAGACAGATAGGCCGGTTGCAATGTAGAAGACTTTTTCTAAGAGCTCCGTACGGTGCGGCGACTATGGAGGCCGCACTCCGTTTTTTGAAATCCAGCCCAACGTCCTGCACGTTCGTCCTCCCCTTCGCGCACGGGGCGTGTACAGGGCCAGCAGCCTATAGAGGGGTAACCGCGATCATGGAGGGGGTTGTAGGGTACGTTGTGGGTACGGATATAAGCCCAGACATCCTCTCGAGTCCAATTTGCCAGCGGGCTTATTTTGACCAGGCCGAATTTGGAGTCCCATTCTACAATACCGGCCTGAGCACGGTCGGGGGTTTGATCGCGGCGGATAGCGCTTACCCACGCATCGAAGTCTTTGAGTACCTTGCGGAGGGGAACAATTTTCCTTAGACGGCAGCACTCGTCGGGGTTGGTGTGATAGATCGGGCCGCCAAAGCGAGCCTCCATCTGTTCGACGGTCTCTTTAGGACGCACGAAATGAACGGTGAGACCGTAGCGCTCTTGAATACGCTCTCTCAAAGCCAGCGTTTCTGGAAACTGGTAGCCGGTTTCAAGATTGAAGATAAAAGGAAGTTTCGCAAGGGGGCCGAGTTGCGCCAGCATGTCTAAGAGAACACAACCTTCTGCACCAAAGGCGGTGGCCATAGCCAGCCTCTCTCCGTAGATTTTGACCGCCCAGGCCAGAATCTCTTGAGGTGAATGCTCTTCGAGGCAGTTACTCAAGGCTGTAAGAGCTTCACGGCTTGGTGGTGGCAGGGTCATCGTTCTCCTCTTTCTAAATCTGACTAATTTGATAAACTAACTAAGTATATGAAGTATATCAGAAATACGCTCCCTATGTCAACAAGTTCCCAAAAAATCTTGTCAAGTCAAACAAGTGAGGAGCCTACCGAAAAGGGAGTCATCACAACCCTTGACTGGCAGCCATTCTAGACCTCGTTTGAAGGTAAAACAACGGCACATCAACGTTGCAGTGAGAGTCCTGCCCCTCTGAACAGACTCACTAAGCCGTCAACTTAACCAAAAGGAGAGAACGAAAAGCGCCGAGACGATCACCAGAAGGGGGTTTATCTCACGCCAGCGTCGTTGTGCCAGCATAACGAGCAGGTAGGAGAGAAAGCCTAAGCCGATTCCACGGGCGATGGAGTAAGTAAATGGGATAGTGACGATGGTAATGAATGCCGGAAAACCCTCCTCCAACCGATGAAATTCGATGTCACGGACGCTCGATAGCATAAGAAATCCCACAATGATAAGAGCCGGTGCGGTGGCCTGTGCTGGTACGATGGTGACTAGGGGTGAGAAAAACAGTGCGAGCAGAAAGAGACAGCCAACGACGAGGGAGGTCAGGCCGGTACGACCGCCCACGGCCACGCCACTGGCGCTCTCTATGTAGGTGGTTGCGCTCGATGCACCACAGAAGCCACCCCAGAGGGCGGCAAACCCATCCACGAACAGAATTTCACGGAGACGAGGCAGACGTCCTGCCGCATCTACAAGGTTCGCCTGTTGCCCTACGCCAAGGATGGTGCCCATGGCATCGAAGAAATCGCTCATGACAAAGGCCAAAATGGTGGACCAAAGGGCCGGATGCAAAGCGCCAAGCACATCTGCGCGCCCTAGGGTGGTGAACTGAGGCAGTTGAAGCAGCTGGTGGGCGGGAGGGAGATGGGCTACTTTTGCGAAAAGGGCAACGATAGTGGTGCAGAGAATGCCCAACAGCAGCGCCGCCCGCCAGCGAAAGGCCACAAAGAGAAGGGTCATAGCCAGCCCAATGCTGGCCACAAGCACCTCTTTGTGGTGAAACGAGCCGTAGGTGAGAGGGGCATCGGCGGTATTCGCCTTTACGAGGCCGGCGTTCACCATGCCTAGAAGGGTGATGAACAGACCGATGCCCACAGCTATCGCTCTTTTTAATCCCATAGGGATGGCGTTCATAATGGCCTCACGAGCCCGCGTAAGCGCAAGCACCGCGATGATCGCCCCCTCAATCACCACGACGCCCATAGCGGTTTGCCAAGGTACGCGATGTTGCAAACAGACATCGAAGGTAAGCACACCGTTGAGCCCCATGCCAGGCGCTAAGGCATAGGGCGTATTTGTTAGCAATGCCATAAGCAGGGTAGGAACGGCGGCAGTAAGAGCCGTTGCGGCTGCCAATGCGGGTGCACTATGCTCTAGGCCCGGAATATTGGAGAGAATGGAGGGGTTCACGAAGAGGATGTAGGCCATCGTCATAAAAGTGGTGAAGCCGGCAGCCACCTCTGTACGGATGTTGGTATGACGTGCTGCCAGGGTAAATTGTTTTTCAAGCATTTCTCTCTCCTTTTCTGTCAACAAGTAAGAGGATGGCTCGAAGGCGACCATCCTCCTCTAGGTGGTTATGGCTAGCCTTCGTTGTCTACCTCCGGCTCCATAAACATTTCGAGTTGACGAGGATCGGTAACTTCTGGGGTGCGGGTAGGAGGCATAGGGTGGGTACCACGGGCGCTGTGGATGGGGGCGTTGCGCACGCGATGGCAACGGCGGCAGCGCGCCTCGTAGGTCTCCTCTGCTCCGATAAGAATGGTGGGTTCGTTCCAGGATGCGGGGCGTCCGTTCACGAGGCGCTGTGTGCGGGTGGCCTCTCCGCCACAGACCTTGCAGATAGCGTGCAGCTTGATAACGTTCTCGGCGAGCGCCAGGAGGGTGGGCATAACGCCGAAGGGCATGCCACGAAAATCCTGATCGAGGCCGGCTACAATCACCTCTGTGCCTCGATCGGCGAGACGCTGACAGAGGGGAACAATGGCCTCGTCGAAGAATTGAACCTCTTCAATGCCCACCACATGGACGCGTGGGTCTAGAAGCGCCTCGAGGGTACGGGCATCGGGCACGGCAATGGCCTGAAAACGTACGCCGTCATGGGTGCTGATAACGGTGTTATCGGTGCGCGTATCGAGGGCCGATTTAAAAACCTGTACCCGTTTGCGGGCGTAGAGGGCTCGCCGTACAAGCCGAATGAGCTCGTCAGTTTTTCCTGAGAACATACACCCGCAGATAACCGTGATAGAGCCGGGCTGTTTGGTGCGCGTAGGCATCGCTTTTCTCCACGCCTTCAGAGATGGGTTTTGAAGAACTGTACTAGCAGATGGTCGTACTCGGGCAGCTCTTCTGGAGCGATCCAGACATGCCCGGATTTCGGCAGCACATGCAACGTGCGTGGAGGACATGCAGCTGCATAGAGATCGTAAGCATCTTTGACGGGAACGATGCGATCGTGTTGCCCGTGAAACAGGAGAACAGGACGGGGAGCGATGCTGCCAATGGCCTTTAACGCCGAAACCTCTTGAGGAGAGATGGGGATCCACCGTTGGCCAATGCGGATGGCTAGCGGGGTAATAAGCGTGCCGAGAGGGCCAAAAAGCAGGCGCCCGCGTCGAACGACGGCACGTTCAAGCGTGGCGAAGGCTCCGTGGGTAACAACAGCTGCCAAGCGAGTATCTTCCGCCGCGGCCATTAACGCTACAGAACCGCCCATGGAGTGCCCGTAAACGCCGACGTGAAGCCCCTGCATCTCTGGACGGGCGGCAAAGTAGTCTACCGCTCCAAGCAGATCGTTCGTTTCCAGATAACCGACCGTACAGACATGCCCCCCACTTCTTCCCGATTTGCGGAAATCAAACAGAAGTGTGTGGAAACCAGCCTCTCTCAGAAGTCGTGCCCAATAGAGCATCTCCATGCGATTAAAGAGATGCCCGTGGCAGAGGACGACCCCACCGATCGCATTGCCTTTGGCCGGTAAAAACCAACCACTTAGGGCAATGCCATCGCGCGAGAGAAAGGTGACCTCCTCTAGCCCGAGGCTTTGCGCGTCTTTAGGTAGGAGGACGGGGATGCGAGGCGGGTGTGTGGCGATATAGGCGTAGCTGGCGGCAAGACCTCCCCAAAGGAGGCCGCCGGCGAGCAAGCCTAGGCCGAAATAGGTTGGGTGAAAAAAACGTTTTGGGCGGATGGTTTCGCGCGGTTCAGGCTGACGGCTCGACATGCCTATAGTATAACGCATAGTCCCTTTGAATTTCGCCTATGACGCTGAAGAAAAGGTCGAGAGCGCTGATGTGCGCGATCGCTCCAGCTGACCATAGGGTTTATTGTGGCAATCTCCCTTAGGAGATTATCCCGTGCAACCATCGTTTATTGAGGCCATAAAAGCGAGCTCATTAATATCTATTCTATCAAAAAAATCTCTCTGAATCCCAAAAAAGCAGACGCTGTTCTGCTTGCGGAGACGGCTTGGAATTTGCTATAATCGGCGCGTTGTGGGCGCAAACAGTCGCGTCCCCTCCTTCATAGATCACTTTAACTACCCTTCATGCCCGCCGGAAGCGGGCCTCGGTTACGGAGGCAGCGAGTGAGCGGAGAGCTCGAATTCGGAGAGGAAGACCGCACGCAGACGCTGCTCCAGGTATGGGACCTTTGCCTGGCTCTGCTCTCCACAAAGGTAAGCCCAGTAACGTTTAATAGTTTTCTGAGCGACACACGCCCTTTAAGCTATACGGGCAACGTGGTGACCCTTGGTGTCGCCAATCCTTTTGCGAGAGAGTGGTTAGAGAGCCGAGCGGCTAACGCCATTCGGAGTGCCCTCGAGTTTCACCTCAACACGAGCGGGTTGCAGGTGAAGATCGTGGTCATGCCGCGTGAAACGTCCATTCCTGGTGCGGCATCGGGGCGTAAGGACGCTTCGGATGCGAAGAGGGTCTTGCAGCCAAAACTGCCTTTGGACGAGGGGGAAGATGCCGGAGCTACCGAGGCGGCATCTACTATGTCGGTAAAGCCCTCTACCACACCGCCACGCGTGACCCCTAAATCTTCGGGTTCCCGATCGGGCTCTAAAGGTGCAGTGCCGGCGCTTCCGGGCCTGCCTCTCAACGAGCGATTCACCTTTGAGACGTTTGTGGTGGGGCGTTCTAACCGCCTGGCCTTTGCGGGCGCGATGAATGTGGCGGAGCGCCCGGGTGCCGTCTACAATCCTCTCTTTCTCTATGGAGGGTCTGGGTTAGGCAAAACCCACTTGCTTCATGCCATTGCACATGCCATCAAACGCACGAACCCCAAAATGCGGGTGGCCTACGTTTCCGGCGAATACTTTGCACAGCACTACATCAACGCGCTGAAGGAGCACGCCACCGATGAGTTTCGTCGTCAATATCGAGAGATAGATGTTTGGCTAGTGGATGACACATTCAGTTTATTGCTGGTAAGGAGCATACCAAAGAGGAGTTCTTTCACACTTTTAACGTGCTGTATCAGAGTGGGAGGCAAGTAGTTATCGCTAGCGAACGTAGCCCGCGTGATCTCAATACCATGGACGAGCGGCTACGTTCCCGCTTCCAGAGCGGCCTTATTGCCGACATCGGCCCACCCGATTTGGAAACACGTATCGCCATTCTAGAGATGTGTCGGCAGCGGGAAGGGGCTGAGGTAAGCGATGAGGTGTTGCACTACATCGGCAGCGCTATCCAATCCAACATTCGAGCGCTGGAAGGGGCGCTAACGCGTCTTCTGGCCTACTCGTCCGTTATGGGGGTGCCGCCCACTGTGGAGCTAGCCCAGAACGTGCTTGGAGAGTATCTCATTGATAAGCCCATCCCCGCGAGAGGGCTTACCCCGGAGGCGATCATTCAGGCGGTGGCCGACCAATTTGGTGTAGATGCCGCCGAGATCGTGGGCACGAATCGCAACAAGGATGTGTCGCTGGCACGCCATGTGGCGATGTATCTTTGTCGGGAACTGCTGCCCGAGCAACGCGCCCGCCATATTGGAGCGGCCTTTGGGCGGCGCGACCACACCACATTTCTTTATGCGTGCCAACGCATCATTACGCTTCAGGAGATCGATCCGGAACTGCGCCAGGCGATTCTGCGCCTGAGGCGCTCGTTGGGGCGCTAGATGCCAACTCGATCGAATTGGGGTGAACAACCTCAGCTACGAGGGGGGCTTTAAAAACGTACTCGAAAAGATCGCTGTTATTTTGAACACCCCAAACCTCTAGCTCGCACTCGGCATCGCTGATCAGGGTCAGTATAAAGCGCCGAGGCGATTCCTCGCGTCTAAGTCGAATATCGCGCACCAAGCCGAGATGGCTGCGATCCAGCCCCTCGGCTACCCGCAGTAAGGCGGCCAAAACGCGTACACGACGACGCTCCTCGCGGTTCAGGTCGGCCATATTGGGATGCTTCTTTTTAGGGATGCCTTTGCGGTGATAGAGCGCCACGTTGGCGATGATATCTATCTCGGTGTCGTCGAAACCTAGCAGATCGGAGTTACGGATAATGTAGTAGGCATGGCGCTGGTGATTAGAGTGAGAGAGAAAGGTACCGATGTCGTGTAAGATAGCCGCGTACTCTAGGAGCTCACGCGAGGTATTGCCGTAGGTGTGCTCGCCGAGTTGATGCAGTTCGTCGAAGAGACGCAGTGCCAGAAAGGCCGTGTGATGAGCGTGATCGGCTTCATAGTTGCAGGCTCGCGCCAACTGAAGGATGGATCGGCGCCGTACTGAAAGCGCTTGAAACTGCTCGCGCGTTCCCTCTTGACGCAGAAGATGATCCACAAGAATGCCCTCACGCAGCCCCCGTTCACTGGTGGTGATGCGCTCTGCCTCCACCTGTTCCAAAAAAGTCAGCAGAATGGCGGCGCCACCGAGAATGATGTCGGCGCGGGTGGGATCCATACCAGGAACCTGGCGGCGTTCCTCAAGAGGCAAACGGCAGAGCAGCTTCACTACCTGACGCAGGTCCGCTGTACGAAAGGTAATGCCTCCACGCAACGAGGGAGAGGGCGTCGGCCTTGGGGAGGCCTCTGCATGGCCGGTGTAGTTCGCCACCACCTGTCCCAAACAGTTGATGGTTCCGGCGCTGCCCAAAACGATATCGAATCCGGCTTGTTGCACGCGACGCGCTACCGGGTTTGCAACGGCTCGTACATGGGCCTGCACTTTGGCAAACAGCTCTGGACTTATCGGGTCGGGTGTGTCGAAAAAGAGGTTAGAGAGCCGGATAGCACCCAGCTTCATGCTCTCTAAAACCTCATACCCCTCCGAGGTGCCCACGATCACTTCCGTGCTTCCCCCGCCAATGTCAATCAGCAAAGCCCGATTGGAGCCTAGCTCGATGCCGCTGGAGACCCCCAACCATATCAGGCGTGCTTCCTCCGGCCCGGATATCACGCGTACCTCAATTCCGGCCTCACGACGTACCCGCTCGATAAACTCTTCTCTGTTTTCGGCCTCTCGTACCGCGGCAGTGGCAAAGGCGACAATCTCATCGGCGCCAAAGCCGCGCGCCACATCGGCGAACCGCGCGCACACCAAAGCCCCTCGGGCGATTGCCTCCGGCGTCATACGATGGGTGGCGAATTCGCCCTCACCTAAGCGCACCATCTCCCGATGTTGGGCAAGGGTGGTAATATGGTTATCGTCTTCAATGCGTACAACAGCCAAGCGAATGGAGTTGGTACCGATATCTATCGCTGCGAAAACATGGCTCATACGAAAGATTCTACCTGCCCGCGCTCCGGAAACGATAGCTCATGCCCTGCCTTCTTAACTAGAGGCCACGCGGAGTACTGCCGCTCCGTTGATACGATCCTGCTTCAACGCTTGTAAAGCCTCGTTGGCGGCCTCCAAAGGAAACTCTTGGGTGTGGGTGTGGAGTGGAACGGTCTCGGCAAGGTGCAGTAGCTCTTTACCATCCTGGCGGGTATTCGCGGTGACGCTGCGCAGATTGCGTTCGTAGAAGAGGTGCTTTTCATAGTCCATAGAGGGGATGCGGGTCATGTAGATACCGGCTAACGCGAGAGTGCCTCCCTTATCGAGAGCAGAGAGCGCAATAGGAACCAGTTCACCGGCGGGTGCAAACAGAATGCTGCTGCGCAGTTTCACTGGAGGCCGTTCCTCTGTTGAGCCTACCCAAACGGCTCCTAGCTGGCGGGCCAGCTCTCGATGTTTTTCATCACGAGTGCATACGTAGACTGGGCAGTCCCAATAGCGAGCGATCTGAATAACAATGTGAGCTGACGCCCCAAACCCGTAAAGGCCTAGCGGCTCGCCGGGGCGAAGGTTGCTGCGTCGCAGGGCACGATAGCCGATAATGCCGGCGCAGAGAAAGGGGGCAGCCTCACGCGAGGAGACTCCTGGAGGGATAGGATAGATAAACGCTTCCGGTGCCACCACATATTCTGCATACCCACCGTCCGCATCGTAGCCGGTGAATGTGGGACTATCGCAAAGGTTTTCGTCTCCGCGTTTACAGTAGGTGCACTTCCCGCAGCTTGCATGAAGCCAAGCCACCCCAACGCGAGCGCCAATTGGAAATCGTGTGGCTTCGGGACCGCGGTACTCTATCGTGCCTATGACCTCGTGACCTGGAATAATGGGCAATTTGTGAGGTGGCAGCTCCCCTTCCACCACGTGAAGATCTGTACGGCAAACCCCGCATACTTCAACCCGAATGACAACCTCTCCGGAGTGTGGTTTCGGCTTAGGCAGTTCCTGCAACTGCAGGGGCAGATCCTCTACCGGCCCCGGTTTCGTAAGGACCATGGCGCGCATTCTACAACCTCCCTGTTCGCCTCGGTTTTTGGAGTGAGGACTCTCGTTTGTATGTACCATTTTGGCAGAGATGCATCTATTTCGGTGTGGCGTGCGGCACGATGAAAAAGGAATAATAAAAATCTACCCCAAAGCGCCGGACAGTGACCAACGGATCGGCGCCTATTTCCCGCCAAAGTTCCTCCTTCTTGCTGAAATAGGCGGTGCTGTAAACGTACAAGTCTATTTGGATGGAGAGGCATACGCTCATGCAACAGAGAGGATATGAGGGATTTCGGGTGGGAAATCTGTGGATCTCGCCCCCGGTGATTCTGGCGCCTATGGCAGATGTAACGAATGGAGCTTTTCGTCGGCTTGCCAAACGCATCGGGGGTCCTGGCCTCGTCGTCACGGAGTTCATTTCGACTACCGCTCTTCATTATGGCAGCGCGAAAACCCTGACCATGTTCGATATCACTCCCGATCAGCGCCCAGTGGCGGTACAGATATTTGGGGCCGATCCGGCCATCATGGCGGAAGCCGCCCGTATTGCGGTAGATATGGGGGCCGATATTCTTGATATCAACATGGGCTGTTGGGTGCCCAAAGTGTGCAAGACGGGTGCAGGCGCCGCTCTTATTCGTGATCCGGATACGGCTTGCCGAGTAGTGGAGGCGGTTGTAAAGGCCGTGTCGGTACCGGTGACCGTAAAAACGCGCCCAGGATGGCAGTATGGCGACTTTGCTACGGCGAAGCTGGCAAAACGTTTTGAGGAGCTTGGCATTCAAGCGCTAACGCTTCATGCGCGCTTCGCCGTTCAAGGGCACGAGGGGGCAGTCGACTGGGCACTTATTCGTCAAATGAAGGCGCTTCTCTCGATACCGGTTATTGGCAATGGCGACGTGAACTCTCCACAGGCGGCGGCACGCCTGCTGGAAGAGACGGGTTGCGACGGCGTTATGGTGGGGCGTGCGGCGATAGGCAATCCCTGGATTTTACGCGATATCGCTCATTTTCTTCGCACCGGTGAGCTGCTGCCCCCTCCTACGCTTCAAGAGCGGGCCGAGGCCGCCCTCTCTCATCTTCGCGATCTTGCGCAAAGTATGGGAGAAGGGCCGGCCGTGCGACACCTCCGGGGGCAGCTACCGCTCTATTTTCGTGGATTCCCCTATGCCTCACGTTTTCGTGAAAGGATAAGTCACGCCAACACCATCGAAGAGGTTCAGAGGCTTATCGAAGAGCTATTTCACGCCGAACTCACAGCATGTGTGCCCGCTTAGGCCCCACCTCACCGGTCTCCACCATATCGAGCAGGGCGTTCCCTTCGTAAGCAAGAGGCAGATCGACGCGCCCTCGAATCTTGCTACTGTAGTAGGTAGCAAAGATGACTTCAGTGGATTGAAGGGCGAAGTCGGCCGAAAGCAGTGCACGGTGGGTTGAGTCTTCGAGCTGCTGAACAACATCGGCGGCACTTCGACGGTGTTCATCAAAAGGCTCCTGTGCAAACTCCCTCTCCTCCCATGTCGTTTTGCCAGTAATGCGATATTTGCGTTCCGAGAGCACCTCGATGATCCCCTCTTTACCCACCAAGCGGTGGGTGCAGCCGATGCCTGCTTCATAGCCGGTGACCATCCAGCCTCGCACCCCGTTTTTCCATTTGAAATGGCATAACCCTTGTTCTTCGTGATAGGCCCCAAAAATGCGTCGCTCTTGGCGGCTATCTATTTGGCCGATCACCCATTCCGCTGGGGTTTCCTGGTTATAGAAAAACAGCATATCCAACCAGTGTGTGCCCCAGTCGAAGAGATTTGGACACTGCGCTTCTATCTGCACCAGCTCACCAATATCGCCCCGTGCTATGGCATCGCGCACGGCTTGAAACACAAGCAGATGTCGGCGTTGGTGGTTAAAGGTAAGTTTAGCGCCGTGGGCATCTGCGGTGGCCTTCATTTTTTTGCAATCCCCCCAAGTGATCGCCATAGGTTTCTCGCAGTGGATGGCACGCACACCAGCTTCGGCGGCGGCCATAACCATCTCCGCATGAAGGTGTGGCCATGTGCAGATGCTGACGATGTTGGGCTGTTCGTGCGTTAGCATGGCACGATAGTCCGCGTAGATTTTGGGGGTGATGTGGTGCTTCTCTATAAAAGCTTGTGCGGCCGATGTGTTCGGCTCGGCAATGGCCACTAGCTCTACTTTTCCGGTAGAGGCGAAGGCTGGATAATGGAAGTGAGCCATTCCGAAGCCGGTAGCCCCTGGCGAACCATGGGGGAACCCTGTACCGATAATGGCATAGCGATATTTTTGAGACATCGGTTTCTCCTAAACGCTTTTTTCTGAAAAAGGTGTATTGTTTCTCACTGCACAAACCTTTGGTATCTTGTTGTTAGCTTTTCGTGGGCGGGGTTCCTGCCTCGCTTCGCTAAGCAAAAAACCGGTTTTTATGGGTCGGTGCTATTTTCTCTTTACATCTTGTGCGCAGCCGTGCTAGAATATAGAAGATGGTGTTCGTATGACCTATTTTCTGAAAGTTTGTTTCTGAATAACGTAGCACAGTTAATTCACGCTTTTGAGGAGTTTCCGATCCATGTCTGACTTCGATGTTGAGTTCCAGGAGCCTTCGCTGGCCGTAGCAACCGCCCGTACGCCTGAACCACAGGATGCAAGCGAGCCGACGACGCCCTCACCTCTGCGCACTCCTGAGGCCTTTGAGGCCTACTGCGCTCAGGTACAGTCGCGTTTGGCTCAGTATGCCCAGCAAAGAGCCAACTTTTTGCTTTCGGCGCACGATCGTCTGACTCGGCTGCTCGCCACAGCGCGCGCGGTTGAGGACAACGATCTCTACAACGAGCTTTTGCAATATCAGATGGCTACGAAAGAGCTGCTCGATGCGCTTTCACAGGTCACCGATGGAGCGGCGCTCTCGGCGCTGCCTCACACGCCAAAACCCTACTCTTTGCCGTCTGAACAAGGGAACAACCTCTTCCGCGAGCGGGCGGAGTTTTCACCACGTCCCTTTACACCGTTGGCCCGCACAGAGGGGCGCCCGGCCTCTTCTGCCTTTGTGGCCGCCCGTGTTCCACGACATCCCTCACGCCCCTTGATAGAGATCGAAGCGGAAGCAGCTCAGATGCGTGAGGACCTTAAAGTTTGGAAAGAGCGGTTCCCGCTTCAGAAGGAGAACGGAGAGCTAAACATTCCCAATGTCATGCGTCTTCGAGCCATGGCCTTCCGCATGCGGAAACTGGAGGAGGAGGCTGGCGACACCGAGGTAACCGAGGTAACCGAGCTGCGTAAGGAGATACAGCAGCTGCTTGAAGAGGCCGGGGATAAAGAGTACTGTGTGGCCTTCGACTACGATCTGGAGCCACGCCCCCTGCCCAATCAGTGGGCGGAGCTGGCTGAACGTCAGGAGGAGACGGCGCGTGCCCAAGAGGCTTACGAGTGGTGGATGGCCCATAATCATCAGCTTACCGTCTCCGACCTACAGCCGCTGGCCGAAGCCGTAGCGGCCACGCAACAAAAGTTCAATCGCATGCTCTTCCGGGTGGGCGCCCGCGATCCTTACCAGCAGATTCTCTTTGACAACCTACGCGCTTGGGCACGCGAATCGCAATGCTATCTATTCAGCTTGCGTCCTCGGGTGCCTATGGCCGAACTGGTGGATAAGGCATCGCGCCTCGAAAGCGCTTGGGAGCAGGCTCGCATTCCGGTAGAGGCTGCCACGCGTCGTGCCGCCGTGGTGGATAACCTCGTGGCACTTGTCTCCGACCCCAATTTCGGCTCCGATCCGGAACAGGATGAGGCACAGCTGCATGAGGCTCTGCTACGTTGCCAAAGCATAGGGGTTTCCGCACTGGATCAGCGCCTGCGCGATGCTCTTGCACCCTGGGTCTCCTTCCTAGAGAGCGATCCCCGCTTGCGCGAAGTGCTGCGTGAAGCGAGCATGGAGTGGGATAGACGCATTAACTCGGACTACGAAGAGTCCACTCTGAACTCCGCTCAAGAGCTGTCCGCAGAGGAACTAGAGGCCGTACGTGCCGAAACCCGCGGAAAACGCCTTACCCTTATCGGCGGGTTGCCACGGGAGGAGAATCGGCGCCAAATTCAGGAGGCCCTGGAGCTTGCCGAGTTGAACTGGCCTGAGATGCGCCCTTCCACGCTGCTCAGCCATTTCGAGCATGATATTCAACAGACCGACATCGTGGCCCTAAGCCTACGTTATAGCCGCAAAGAGTGGCGTGGGGTGGCCGACATCTGCGCGCGCGAAGGCAAGCGTTTTGTGCTGTTGCCTAACGGTTTTGGTCTAGTCGATCTCGTGAAGGCGTTA
This sequence comes from Chthonomonas calidirosea T49, assembly GCF_000427095.1. Taxonomy (NCBI): domain Bacteria; kingdom Bacillati; phylum Armatimonadota; class Chthonomonadia; order Chthonomonadales; family Chthonomonadaceae; genus Chthonomonas; species Chthonomonas calidirosea. Next base: position 1,344,932 of record NC_021487.1, on the reverse strand, counting down.
CAGAATCAACCTCCCAAACCTGTGAACGTAACAACTGTGCGGCGTCGCACCACGCGAACGGCGTCCGACTCGGAATAGCGCCTATTGCCTTCAAAAATAGGTAGGCCCTGCTTCTAAAGGAAGCAGGGCCTTATCCTTAGCATTTAACTTTAGCTCTAACGGACGCCTAGCAGTATCTCCATGGTAAGCTGGTCGAGCTTCTCGTAAGCATAGCCACGCTTTCCGAGGGCGGCACGGTCGAACTGCATCTCCATAATGCGTTGGGCATTGCTCGGTGAGTAGGAGCGGATAAGGCCGCCGATGCCCTCCGAATCGGTGTTCAGCTCATGAAGCAGGCCTTGAATTTCGGGGTCCGCGTTGAATCGTTCCGCTTTCTCTTTAAGAATGAGATAGGTTCGCATGCAGCCCCGTGCGAAGTCCCACACTCCCTCTTCGTCTTCGGTGCGATAGGCGTGGGCATCAAAGTGGCGCATGCCCTCATAGCCACTCTCCTCTAACAGCTTTACCAAGAAAAAGTTGGTCTTTAGATCCTCTGCACCGAACCGATAGTCTTGGTCATAACGCCCGATTTTCTGGCCGTTTAAGTCTATATGGAATAGTTTGCCCGCATCAATGGCCTGGGCAACGGCGTGAACGAAGTTGAGACCTGCCATGGTCTCATGGGCATATTCCGGGTTGAGACCGAACTTTTCGGGCCGGTTGAGGGTGGCAATAAAACCAAGTGCCGCTCCCACCACCGGAAGATAGATGTCACCACGCGGTTCGTTTGGTTTCGGCTCTATGGCGAATTTGAAGTTGTAACCCTTCTCAATGTCGTATTCGGCCAAGAAGTTCAAGCACTCCCGATAGCGCTTCAGTGCCTCGCGCGGGTCTTTGCTCGCGTCGGTCTCCACGCCTTCTCGGCCGCCCCAAAACACGTAGACCTCGGCGCCCAGTTCAGCACCGAGATCCATGGCGCGCATCGTTTTTTGCAGCGCATAAGCGCGTACCTTCGGGTCGTTGGAGGTGAAGGCACCGTCTTTAAACACAGGGTCATAGAAGAGGTTGGTGGTGGCCATGGGCACCCGCATGCCATAATCGTCGAGAGCCTTTTTGAATTCGGCCACAATGCGGTCGCGCTCGGCTGCTGTGGCATCTATGGGCACCAGGTCGTTGTCGTGCAGATTAACGCCATAGGCGCCTAGCTCGCTCAGTTTTTTTACAATATAGGTGGGCGCGAGAGGCTCTCGGACAGCGTTGCCAAAGGGATCGCGTCCCACGTTGCCGACTGTCCAAAGCCCGAAAGTGAATTTATGATGTTTTTGAGGGGTATAGTCGCTCATCTTTACCTACTCTACCCGGCAGAATGGCCAGGGTTTCTCTCCTTTCCGTCGAAGGGATTTTCTCATAAAAGATTCGTGGTATCTGCAACGTTCTCCTGCTTAGCTTTTAGAAACGTTACGGAATATTCGGCTGCCCGGCCACAAAGCAACGCTTCGGCTGATCTTGCAGACTATTCTGTCTTATGCTAAAATGCTTACAGAGTTGATTTGCGTATTGGCTTGCATAATACCGTTGATATACAGGTGGCCATAGCGCCACTTGTACAGCACTGGAAGAGCGCTAGCAAGTCTTTAAGCGAACCTTTCGGAGGAAGAGATGTCCTTACCCAAACAACGTGTTATTCCCGCGCTTCGCATCACCGATGATGCGGTAAGCAAGGCGTACTATGTTGAAAAGCTCGGCTTTTCCGTGGAGTGGGAGCATCGTTTCGAGCCGCACTTCCCGGTATTCATGTCCATCCATCGTGATGGAATGCAGATCTATTTAACCCAACATAAGGGAGATTGTGAGCCGGGCGGTCTCGTCCATTTTGTGGTAGAAGATGTGGCCGCTCTCTATGAGGAGCTTCAGGAGCGGGGAGCTTTTGTGTGTGAGGCTCCCAATGACGAATTAGGGTTTCTCTGTATGACGGTGCAAGACCCCGATGGAAATAAGCTGCGTTTTATGGAGCCGTCGCCGAACCATCTCTCAGGTAACTGAGCATCCCGGCGCAAACATGAGTTCCAGTGCAGTGTGGTCGTATCTATTATCGGCGCCCTCTCGAATCACGTTGGAAAGCGTATGGAGGCCGTAAGATACATCACTGATTTTGAGGGCGTTAAAGGCAAACAGTATGTGTTGGATTCGTATTGCAATCCAAAGGTTACTCGTTTTGGGAAGATAGGCCGTTGACCCCGCTGTTGGAGGCCGACTGGAGCGGAGTGTGTGCCAACTCACCGGTAATCCGGGCCGCTTTGGCCGGTGCCATACCCTCTAAAATGGAGGCCACTTTGCGCTCGTCCATCTGCTGCAGAAGCAGCACGACCTCGCTCTCAGGAAGCTTATCAAGGATCTGGTTCACTTTTGGGGCATCCATCTTGCTGTAGATTTCGGCTAAGCGCGCCATCTGAGCCGGATCGAGCGATGGGAGTGGGGTGGCCGGAGGCGCCTGCTGCGCCTTCTGCTTCTGCTGCTCCCATGCAGCGCGTTCTTGCTCAAAAGCGCGTTGCTCCGCCTGCAAAACCCGCTGCTGTTGAGCAAGCTGCTCTGCAGTGAGGGGTGGCCCCGCGGCTACCGTTTTGGCTACCGGCTTTTTCAGCGGTCGAAAGCCTGAAAGCCGCGCCACCGTGCCAAGAGCGCCCTTTTCACCGGCCCACTTTCTCGCCGGCAACACGCCTATTTTGGCCAACCCAAAGGCTGCGCCTAATGCAAGACAGAGCAGACTAAACAACACAAGAATCGGCCACCACTTCTTCATTCAGACTTCACTCCTTCCATAACCGCTGAAGCGGGTTCATTGCTAAGGGCTAGGGGGTTGTTGACCCAACATGCCGAGAATACGTCGCACATAGTTCTGTGTCTCTGGATAAGGCGGAATGCCGTTGTACTTCTGTACCGCGTGGGCACCCGCATTGTAGGCCGCAAGAGCTAAAGGCAGACTACCGTTAAATTTGCGAAGCAGACCCGCCAAAAGCCGCGTTCCGGCAGCAATGTTCTGCTCGGGGTCAAAAGGATCGGTAACGCCGAACTCCTGCACCTCTTCCGGCATAAGCTGCATCAGGCCCATCGCTCCCTTATTGGACACCTCTTTTGGGTTACCGTCCGATTCTTGGGCGATAACCGCACGAACGAGGTTAGGAGAGAGGCCGTTAAGAGCCGCATATTTGTTGATGAGCCCCTCGATGTAGGGGGCGAAATGGGGCGCTGTGGTGGATGAATTGGTAAGAGCGGCCTGTAAAGTTAAAGGAAACGGGGCGATTGATGTTGGGGGCGAATCCGTTGAAGACATCATGCCCGAAAGGGTGTTCGGATCTGGTGCCGAAGCTGCTGCCGATGTTATGGGAGGATTGGTAAGCATCTGTAAACGGCTTTCGATCTGCTGGATACGGGCCAGAGTGGCCTCTAAATGGCTCATCATGGTTTAGGCAGCCTCCTCCTGGTGTATTGGCGGTGAGAGGGGATGGGGAAGATGGTGTCGCGTAGTAGCGAGATCATCCATCATCTTCTGTTCCAGTTGAAGGAGCTGCAACTTGTAGTTGGCCAGCTCCTTGTTGTAAAGCTGTTCGACCACCTCACGGGCACGACGCGCTTCTACAAGGGCCGTCCGCTTCTCCTCCACCACGATCTGGGCGGCATCCAGCCTGCGCTGCTGCTCTTCGATGGCCGTCTGAAGCGTTTGGAGGTATCGCTCTCTGTCGGCAATGGAGGCCGCATCAAAACGCTCGCCAGGAAGGGCTCCAGGACGCAGCGCTAGCGTTTGCTGGAATTCGGCACGCAGTTGCGCTAAGTGGGCTTGAACGAGCACAAGCCGCCCTTGAGCGGCGGTAAACTCCTGCTCGCGCAGCTGCTCTATCGTATGACGGTAGTTTAAAACGGTCTGTAAGCGGAACGTAAAGCGTCGCATGCTGTAAAGAGATGGTACAAAGGCCGGTTCAGAAAAATAGAGCTAAAAACAGCCTCGTTTTAGAATTATCGGTCGGCTTATTGCGTAAAATTAGGATGGAGGTGTGTTGGAACGGTCTTTCCGAGCAGAAAAGAAAAGGGGACCGTTTCAAGATACAGAACCTCAGATAGTTTGCTGCTTCTCGCTCCATCTCACACACTCGCCAACCTCGTAGGCTTCGAAAGCATACAAGTAGGTGTTTTCTTTAGGTAACTGCGTGCGCTCCTACCAGAGAGATAGACTGTTTGCCAGCATCATAGGAGGGAGAAAACAATGGCGACAAGACTGTGCGATGTATGCGGGATTCGACCGGCCACGGTGCGGGTACGCGTTCGACGTGACGGTCGTGAAACCTATATGAACCTCTGTGAAGCCGACTATATGCGGTTTCGGCAGCGCGAACAACGCTCCTATTCCCCTTTCGAGTCGCTTTTCGGTCGTGGACTGTTTGAGGAGTTCGAAGACATTCTAAGCTCCTTGCGCTCTCCAGAAGAGGGCTGGTCTCTCGGAGGGCGAATGCCTACACCGTCTTCCGGTGAGCGCAACGCGGTGGACATCTCCCGCTATTTCAGCGAGCAGACCAAAGAGTTGTTGCAGGAGGCCGCCGAAAAGGCTGCCGAGTGGGGCCAGTCCGAGGTGGATACAGAGCATCTGCTCTACGTGCTTGCGGATAATGAGGTGGCTCAGGCCATCTTTAAACAGTTCCGCATCTCCCCAGCTGATGTAAAGGGATACTTGGAGCATAACGCCCCCCGCAACGAAAAGCCGTATGAGGGCAAGGAACTTGGCGTTTCTCCTCGCGTTAAAAGTGCCTTAGAGCAGGCCTTCATCGCCTCCCAAGAGCTTGGCCACAGCTATGTGGGGCCGGAGCATCTGCTCATAGGGCTTCTGATGGAGCAGGATGGCATCGCAAGTGACCTACTGCGCAAATACGGTCTAACCCCACAAGCGCTCCGTCAGCAGACGGTGAAGATTGTAGGGCAGGGCGCAGAGGAGGGCAAGGTAGAGGCCCCCAGCAACACGCCTCATCTCGATAAGTATTCGCGTGATCTTACCCAATTGGCTCGCCAAGGCAAGCTCGACCCCGTGATCGGCCGCTCTAAAGAGATCGAAACCACCATCGAGATCCTAGCTCGGCGCAAGAAGAACAATCCGGTGCTCATCGGTGAGCCTGGTGTGGGGAAAACCGCTATCGTAGAGGGACTTGCGCAGCGCATCGTCAACCATGAGGTGCCGGAGGTTTTGCGCGATAAACGCTTGGTGGAGCTGAACGTAAACTCCCTTATTGCCGGTTCGAAATACCGCGGCGAGTTTGAGGAGCGCATCAAGCAGGTGCTCGATGAGATCACCGCGCACTCTAACGAGATCATCCTTTTCATTGATGAGCTCCATACCATCGTTGGTGCCGGTTCCACTTCTGGTGAGGGTGGGGTGGATATCGCCAACGTGTTTAAACCGGCGCTCGCGCGAGGCGAACTGCATCTGATCGGCGCTACCACTCTCAACGAGTATCAGAAGTATATCGAAAAAGACGCAGCACTTGAACGACGTTTCCAGCCGGTATTCATCGCTGAACCCACAGTAGAGCAGACCATCAACATCTTGCGTGGGCTACGCGATCGCTTCGAAGCGCACCACAAGGTGCGTATTACGGATGAGGCCATTGTGGCTGCGGCAGAGCTTTCCGACCGCTATATTCGCGGGCGTTATCTGCCCGATAAAGCCATAGACCTTATTGACCAGGCTGCAGCACGCGTGCGCATCGCCTCCACGTCGCGACCGGCCGAAGTATTGGAGCTGGAGTCTGAGCTGCAGCAGCTGAGGCGGGAGCAGGATTACGCCTCCTCTCGCAAACAGTTCGAGAAAGCGCAGGAGCTTGGCGAGAAGATCAAACAGAAAGAGCAGGAGCTGGCGGAGCGCACGGAGCGTTGGAAGAAGGCTGTGGCCTCAGGCTCGGTAGAGGTACGCGCAGAGCATATCGCCGAGATCATCTCGAACCTTACCGGTATTCCGGTGGCAGAACTCACGGAAGAGGAGCGCAACAAGCTGCTTAAGCTCGAAGAGAAGCTGCACGAGAGAGTCGTTGGACAGGAGGAGGCCATTCGTGCGGTAAGCGACGCCGTGCGTCTATCTCGAGCTGGTCTGAAAGAGGGAGGCCGTCCCATTGCTACCTTCCTCTTCTTAGGGCCCACTGGTGTCGGAAAGACGGAGCTGGCCAAAGCATTAGCATGGGCTGTTTTCGGTGATGAGGATGCCGTTATCCGCATAGATATGAGTGAGTATATGGAGCGCCATACGGTTGCGCGCCTTATCGGAGCCCCTCCAGGCTACGTAGGTTACGAGGAGGGTGGCCAGCTGACAGAGCGGGTACGGCGCCGTCCCTACAGTGTCATCTTGCTCGATGAGATCGAAAAGGCGCATCCCGATGTCTACAATGTGCTGCTGCAGGTGTTCGATGAAGGACGCCTTACCGACGGCAAGGGGCGCGTGGTAGACTTTACTAACACGATTATCATCGCCACGAGCAACCTCGGATCGGATATTATCCAGCAGAATCTCCATCTGCCCGAACACCAGCGTAAGGACTATAATCAGCTTAAAAATGCGTTAATGGAGATACTTCGGCGCCACTTCCGACCGGAGTTCCTTAATCGCATTGATGAGGTGATCGTCTTTCATGCGCTTACACAGGAGCAGATCAAGGACATCGTGCGATTGCAGCTTGAGCGTGTACGCCGTACGGCCCGTGGGCAGGGAATCAACCTTCAGTTCGACGATACGCTGCTCGAACATCTCGCGGAGGTCGGCTATCAACCGGAGTTCGGCGCACGCGAGCTGAAGCGCCGTATCCGCTCTGAAGTCGAAACGCGTGTTGCGGCAGCGCTCCTAAAGGGAGAGTTGCTAGAAGGTGATTCGGCACTGGTGCGCTACGACAAAGAGCACGATCAGGTCGTTATCGAGAAGATGGAGGAGGCAGTTACTCCAACGACAGAGGCCGAGGCGACCGTTGAAGCCAATCCCTCGGAGGCAAGAGGATGAGCCAGCAGATCGATCTGATTCAGGCAAATGAGAGCCGCGACGAATCTCGTCGCGGCCTCGAAAAACGGCTAGAAGCCCTTCTGCCGCGTTTGCGCCAATGTATTCGACGACACTTGCGCTACCATGAGGCGCTCGGCGATCTGAGGCCACGTGAGCTGGAACCGGAAGACCTGGTTATTGAGACGGTCGCCCGCGCGCTTAAATCCTCCCATCTGCCGGAAACACGGCTCTATCCATGGCTTTGCGCCATCGCCTATCGAGTGGTGGAGGAGGAGGTACGACGTAGGCGAGTGGAGCATCGTTATGTGGTGCGCTCGTTGGAGGAACCGTTGCGGGTGCGGGATATAGATGAAGCTTTTGATGAGACCCGTCGCCGTCTGCTAGATCTACTTCCAGCCCCCGGACCGCTACCAGAAGAGATCGTGGAGCGACACGAGTTTCAGCGTTATCTAGAGCATCAGTTGAGCCGGTTACCCACCGGACCCGCTCTGGCGTTGCTCTATCATGATGTGGAAGGGATGAGCTACAAAGAGGTGGCCGCTCTGCTGGAGACAACTCCTAATAGGGTGCGAAGGTGGGTAGCGTTTGCAAGGGCACAACTCGCTTCCGCGTTAGTGCGGGATGGATGGGTGGAGGTGAAGTTACCAGGGCAGCTTTTCCGTATGCATGAGACTCCGAGCGCGCGGACAAAAGAGAAGTGGATGGCGCAAGCTCGTACTCTGGCGGAGGCGAAAAGTGCCTAAATCAAACTGGAGAAAGGAGGAACAACAGAATGGCGGAAACGATACTTGCTACTGTTCAAACGCCTTCCGGCATCTCGTTAGTAGACCGCGATGTGCAAAGCCTTATACAGCTACAGACTGCGCCCTATCTGCTATTAAGCCTCTACGTGGCTACCCAGCCCCAAGAAGAGGTAAAAACCTTTCGTAGTCGGGGGCATTCGCTGCTTCATGAAGCGAACATCGTCCTAGAAGAGCAGTGGCCCCGATTGCCTCATGAGGTGCGTGAGGCCGCTCGTGAAGACATCAGACGATGTCGCGAGTTTTTGGACGCCTTTATTCCGCGTGGCGGATGCATGGGGCTGGCGATCTTTTCCTGTGCCGGCAGAAATTGGTGGCGTCACTATCCTCTGCCAAGGCCGGTTTCTTCACGTTTTGAATGGAACTACGATCCGTTGATCCTACCCGCAGTGCGTTTAGTGGACGACTACCCACGCACGGGGATCGTGTTGATCAGCGGCACCGAAGGGCGCATATTCGGAAGTCGGCTTGGAGAGATCGAGGAGCTTCATGCGGTGCGTGACGAATGGCCTCGCCGGTTGCGTGGAGGTGGTTGGTGCGGTCTGATGGAGCGACGGGTGGAACGATTTGTAGGAGAGTATGTTCGTCGCCATCTAAAACATGTTGCTGCCAATATGCGTGAGATTTTTCGCCAGTGGCCGGTATCGCAGATTCTCGTTGGGGGCGACTCGAAACTTTTCGAGGATTTTCGCCATTGCCTACCTAATGAGCTGCGAGCTTTGTGGGTGCGCGATCTCGATCTGCCCGCCGATACTTCTTTCGAGCAGCTACGGGACACCGTTTTGGCGGTAGAGGCGGATTTGCGACAGGCCTACGAACGGAAACTGTTAGAGACACTTTACGAAGAGTGGCAGGCCGATGGCTACGCAGTGGTTGGTGTGGAGGGCACACTACGCTCGCTGTATTTTGGCGAGGTAGAGACTTTGGTGCTTGATGCGGATGTACAGCGTAAAGGCTACCGATGTGGCTACTGTGGTGGGCTATGGACGGCTCTAGGGAGATGTGTCTTTTGCGGTGAGACGATGAACGAAGATGTGCTCGATCTCGAAGACGAACTGGTGGAGGAGACTCTTGTCCATGCCGGACGCGTAGAGGTAGTATCTAAGCAAGAGCATTTCGCGCGGGATGGAGGTGTGGGGGCCTTTCTCCGGTTTCGACTAGAACCAAGTGCCTCCGAGCTATCACAAAACGCCTAGCATCTGGGGTATCTTACAGCCAACTAATCGAGCCGCTGTACAAAATAGGTTATTCTATTTCTGAGGAAATTCCATGCTACCACTGCATGATAACGCACCCATCCGTCGTTTTCCTGCGGCGGTATGGGCGCTCATTTTCATCAATTTCGCCATCTTTCTGCACGAGCTGCAGCTTTCGCCTGACCAGCTCCAGCTGTTTGTCCTTCGGTACGGATTGATACCTGCCGATGTGATGCAGCCCGGTGGGCTGCTACGCTACTGGCCCACCTTTATTACCTGCATGTTTCTGCATGGGGGATGGCTGCATATTTTGGGCAACATGTGGTTCCTATGGATATTTGGCGATAATGTAGAAGATCGCCTCGGCACCATTCCCTTTCTTGTGTTCTATTTTTGTGGAGGCATCGCCGCAGGCATTCTACAGGTCGTTGCCTCTGCCTCTTCTCAGATACCGACGATAGGGGCGAGTGGGGCTATTGCCGCGGTCATGGCCGCTTACCTTGTGTTCTACCCCAAGGCGCGCGTTTTAACGCTCATTCCGATCTTCATCTTTCCGTGGTTCATCGAGCTGCCGGCCGTCATCTGGATCGGTTTTTGGTTTTTAGAGCAGTATCTTAACGGTGTAGCCGCGCTCACCACCACGCTCTACAATATGGGAGGGGTGGCCTACTGGGGACATGTCGGTGGGTTTGTGTTTGGGTTGATCGCCGCGCTTCCGTGGCTATCAAGCAGCCCACAACCACCACCTCGCTATCGGTATCGGGGCGGTTATCCCTATTAGCCAGATACCTATCCATCTCTTATGAAAGGAGTATAACGCGTGGACCCTATCTTTCAGCTTTTCTGGCTCTTTCTGATCATCTCATCTGTTGCACCGCTGTTTCAACAACAGATGCTAACCTACGAGCGGATGAAGCGCCTGATGCAGTTTGGCAAACAGCGCGACTCACAAGTCATCACCCTCATTCACCGACAAGAGACCATGAGCTTTTTGGGATTCCCCATTTTACGCTTCATTGATATTGAAGACTCAGAGCGAGTTCTTCGCGCTATCCGCCTTACGCCGCCCGATATGGCCATTGACCTAATCCTGCATACTCCTGGAGGGCTTGTCCTTGCTGCCGGGCAGATCGCTCACGCACTAGCGCAGCATCCGGGAAAGGTCACCGTGTTTGTACCGCACTATGCGATGTCGGGGGGAACGCTTATTGCGCTTGCTGCCGATGAGGTGATTATGGATGAAAACGCCGTGCTCGGTCCCGTAGACCCTCAACTAGGAGAGTATCCGGCTGCCTCCATCTTAGCGGCGTTGCGCACCCCGAACCCTAACCGCGACGATCGCACGCTCATTTTAGCCGACATCGCCGAAAAGGCCATCCGACAAGTGGAAGAGACGGTCTACCGCCTTGTAAGTCCGCGGTTGGGAGAGGAGCGTGGTCGTGCCCTGGCCCGCACGCTGAGTGAGGGGCGCTGGACACACGACTACCCGATTACTGTGGCGGAGGCTCAAGAGATGGGCCTTCCGGTACGCACCGGCATTCCCGAAGAGATTTACGAGCTCATGGCGCTCTACCCGCAAGCGCATCAACGACGACCCTCGGTGGAGTATGTTCCTGTGCCCTTCCATCCGGGCGGTCAAGACCACGGACCGGCGCGTACCAACCGAAAGAGCTAAATAGGAGCGAAATGATTCGGTTGGCCTCCAAACTCTTGAGATACACCCTGCATCTCACATCGTAGGAATAGGAAAGAAGGGGCCGTGAGTCCTCACTGTTTAGGGTCTACCAATATCAGGAGGTGGGTCTAACCTGTCCAGCTCCTCTCCCATCCTCTTTCTCGATGCGGAAGAAAGAGGCAACGAGGAGGTTATGACAGGGTAGAATCTAAAGGTAAATACTTTCATGACCATGCGACTTTGGATAGTTGGCTTCGGCGTCTTGTTAATTGGAGGGCTTCTGCTGGTGGTCCTTCGCAGCTTTCTGCGCCTCCAGCGTCGTATCGAGCGTTTTCTGCTTACCGAACGCGATGATTTAGCACGACGTGATCCCTATCAAGCTCTATTGGAGGAGACGGCTGCAAAAGAGGGGTCGTTGTCGTTTCTACCACGCTCGCGAAAGCCGAAGTAGGCCAATAGAGAAGACCTTCACCAAAAACTAGTGGCAAGCGCATCTGTGTCAAATTTTACGCTATGAAAGAGGGATTCCTTCGAATGATACGGGTTCTGTTTGTCTGTTTGGGAAACATCTGTAGGTCGCCTATGGCAGAGGCGCTTTTTGTCCAAAAAGTCCAACGGGCGGGCTTAGCGCATAAAATAGAGGCCGACTCGGCGGGAACGGGGGGATGGTTTATCGGGGAGCCGCTGCACCCAGGCACACAAGCCCTGCTGCAACAGCATGGTATCGCTTATGAGCACCGTGCGCGCCTGTTGGAGGCTTCAGACCTTCGGCGCTTTGACTACATTCTCGCCATGGACTGCAGCAATCTCACCTACATTCGGCAGATGGCGCCGGGCGGAGAGAAGGCAAGGCTTATTATGGAGTTCGCACCGGAACTAGGGAGGCTAGAGGTGCCCGACCCCTACTATACAGGCGAGTTCGCACTTGTTTATGAGCTGCTTGATAAGGCCACAGACGGCCTCCTCAAGGCCATCTGTAACGAGCATCATCTAGCCATTGAAACGGCGTAGGTTTGCTATCACCCGCTCCTACGACCGCTCTCCTCAAGGATTGCTTGCGGTTTTGGGCTTGGTGAAGATCGTGTCATCCACCTTAACATTTGCTTGGGAATCGGTGATGTCTAACTCCATGAGGGTCGCTTTGTCTTGCGTCACCGTGATCTGTTGGGGTAGCTGCACGCCGTTGACAGAGTGGTAGTTTTTCAGTGTGGCCGTGATCGTGGGGTTATCGGCCGTTCCTGGAGCGACAATGCGTTGGACGAGATGGGTTTGTGGATCAAGATAGAGTTGCACGGTTTGCCCTTGCGGGGTCGTCAACGCAAATCCGGGCAGAGAGCCGGCATCGGTCTTCAAATCGGGCACAGAACGAATGGTCTCTTTGCCCTCTTTGGCCGCAAGGAGCAGATGCAGTAGATTGGTGGCTGAGGCGATCTGCACAACAATGGCGGGCGCATCCTGCGGAACTCCCAAAGAGAACCAGGGAGTCGCATCGCCGGGCACTCCGATGGAGACCGGGCCAAAATCGGTTTGCAGGTCCATGCGCATGCGGTCGGGTGCTTGAAAAGTGAAAGTGAAGGACGAGATCGGCAGGGGGTTATTTGTCGCGAGCCCTGGAGGAGAGAAGCTTCCCTTGCCCTTTAACTGCAAGGTTTGAAGCGATTTGAGCGCATCGCCCCCATGGGCTTGCCACACCTCTTGGAAAAGAGCCTTCGCCTCGGCACGAGAGGAGGGCGTTGTGTCGGAGGCAACGGCACTTTGAAGCGTTGGGGAGAGCAGGTCTACCTGGTTTTCCGGAATCACCGCTACGGAGCCAAGCGAGCGGATCTGAGGAACGATTGCGGGTGCGTTCCCTACCAATACGACGATAGGATGGGCGAGCGGCAAGTGTGCCATAGCCTCCTCCGCCTGTTGGGGTGTAACGGCTTGCACCTGTGAGGCATAATCGGCCAGCTCTTGGGGGCCTTGGCCGTACAAGAGAGCCGGTTCAAGGGCTGTGAGAAAACCTCGTGGGGTAGCACTTCGAATGAAAAACGAGCCGATCAGGTAACGCTGGCTCTCCTTCAACTCTTTTGCAGGAATAGGTTGTTGCCCAATGCCTCGAATCAGGTCGAGTGCAAGGCGTACGACCTCGCCGGTGGAGGCGGTTTTGGTGAGCGTTACAGCCTCCAGGGATCCGGCATACCGATGGCGTGTAATGCGGCAGTAGGCATAGTAGGCAAGGCCGCGCTGCTCACGAATGGCACGGTTTAATCGCGAATTAAACTCACCTCCACCAAGCACGCTGGCCGCCACATCGGCAGCGATACGGTTCGGAGCCGTGTAGCCCGACGTAAGCACCCCAATGCTGATGGCCGTCTGTGCAGCATCTGGGCGATGGATCACAACGAAAGAGCTGTGGGTATAGGATTCTGGGGCGGGGGGCGCCTCTGCAGCCTGTTGGCTGGGTGGCCAGCTGCCAAAGTAGGTTTGTGCGAGCTTGTGTGCCAGAGCCACGGGGAGATCTCCCACAATAAACAGCGTGGAACCGTTGGGCACAAAATGCGTTTGATGAAACTGTTTGAGGTCGTCAGGACGAATGGCTTTGAGTGTCTCCGGGGTGCCTTTTGGGTAGTCTCCATAGGGATGGGCACCGTAAACAAGGCGGTCCAGCGCTGCGGTAGCGAGGGTGGAGGCATCGGAGAGTTCGGCTGCGATCTCGTTTACGAGCTGGGTTCGCTCTTTTGCCACCTCCGACGGGGGAAACTGGGGATGCAGCGCCACATCGGAGAGCAGATCGAAAAGGGAACGCGCGTCATCGCTAAGTCCTTGCAGGCTAAGAAACAGATAGTCACGCCCTACGGTGGTGGAGAACGTGGCGCCAAGCTGGTCAATCTGTTGGGCGATTTGGGCTGCTGTGCGGTGTTGAGTGCCTTTATCCAGCAGGCGCACCGTCATCGCTGCCAAACCTACCTTCTGTGGAGGATCATAGACCGAGCCGGCCGGCACCGCAAGGTCTACCCAGAGAGCCGGTTGCCGATGGTCAGGTGCGAATGCCACATGCAGCCCGTTAGGCAGGTTCCAACGCAGCACTGTGGGCAGAACAAAGGAAGGCAGATTGGCAGGGGACGGAGGTGAGGTAAGCCCGCCCGGCGCGATCTGCGCGTAGAGCAGTCGCTGCGTGAAGAGCAGGGCAGCAAGAGAGCTAAGGCTCTTGAAAAAAGAGAGCAGGCGATAGGACATGGCACAACGTTTAACGAGTTTCATTTGGGGCGATCCTCCTGGTGGGGCGTGCGAGCTGAGGATGAGGAAGCGGTAGGTGGAAGCATGATCAGGATGTTGAAGAGATGCGGTGCGAAATAGCGACGGGCGACACGTCGTATGTCCTCTGCGCTCACCCTTTGAATCGAGGCGATCTCCTGGTTTACTTCGGCAGGGTTACCGTAGTACAGATCGGCTTCGCCAAGCGCATCGGCCTTCTCCTCAGTGGAGAGGAGGCTGAAGATACGGGCTACAAGGGCTTGGCGTTTTGCCTTGGCTAGCTCCATAGGCGACACAAGTTGACTGCGAAGTGTAGCAAACTCTTGTTGCAGAAGGCGAATAACCTTTTGCGGCGAAACCCCTGCGTTTAGGCTAACATCGCACTCAAACCACCCTCCTATCTGTAAGCTGTTCGGATAGGCGCTCACGCTGTTAGCTAGCTGTGTTTGGCGAACCAAAACACGGTAGAGGCGCGAGCTATCTCCGTTGGAGAGGAGATTGCTAATGACCTCCAACACGGGGGTTGCCGGATCGTCGGCTTTTGGGATACGAAATGCCAGGGTAACAAGGGGCAGGGGGGCGAGGGGATCGGTAACCGTTTGCTCTTTCGGAGCCTTTTGAACGACGCGGGGCACGGGGTAGCGTCGCGGTGGGCTAGGTGGGTTAGGAATAGTGCCAAAGAACTTGCGAATGGCCTGAAGTGCTTGTTGCGTTTGGAAATCTCCCACAAGCACGAGGGTGGCGTTATCTGGTCGGTAGTATTCGGTGTGGAAGGCCTGCACATCCCGGAGCGTTGCGTGGTCGAGGTCGGTCTTGCTTCCGATCGTGGTATGACCATAGGGGTGATTCGGAGGGTAGAGCATAGAGAGCAGCAGCTCTTCTTGGCGTCCGTAAGGAGCGTTCTCCACATCCATGCGATGCTCCTCCTCCACAACAGCACGCTCTGAAACCATGTTCGCTTGGTCTACCCTCAAGTTAGCCATGCGGTCGGCTTCCATCCAAAGCACCATGTCAAGCGCGTTAGATGGCACCGTCTCATAGTAGCGCGTTCTATCGAAGTAGGTGTCGGCGTTGTCGTCGCCCCCAACACCGTTGATGTAGCGGTCCCAATCTCCTGGTTTCAGATGAGAGGTTCCTTTAAACATGAGGTGTTCGAAGAGATGCGCAAAGCCGTGTTTTCCTGGCGGCTCCTCTTTGCTGCCGACGTGATACCAGATTTCCAGCGTCACCACCGGTGCATGATGATCTTCTAAGGTGATGACCTTTAGACCGTTGGCGAGGTGGCTTGTCTTAAAGTGGAGTGGAGGAAGTTGTAACGTAGGGTTTTTCTCGCCAGCTACAGGTCGGGCACAGGGGGGTGTAACGAGCCAAAACAGGATAGACACCGCAAGAGCCAAGAGAGCGCGCGTCGTTTTAAGAGGATAGGCCATCGGGGATAGTGCTCTCCTGGGCGGGGGATGTAGGTGTTTTCAGGGATTCTTGCAGCTCACGTCGGTTGCGTCGTGAAGGAGCGGCGGAATCCGAGGTTTTTTCATGATAGTGCATGCGAAGCAGGAGGTCTTGTTCGTAGTTGCCAAAGCCGCGTCCGAACAGATTGAATCCCCCTACGTGCTTTGCGTCGGGCTTAATGCCGATGCGCACGGTTATGGGTTGTCGCGGGAGGATCAGCGCCTGATCTATGGTGGTTTCGGAGACTAAAACGCCGTCCACGTAGCTGCCGGTTTGGTCGAGCGACCAGATTTTCAACATACCATGTTGGGTTAGGCGATCATTCCACCAGGATGGATTAAGGCGCCCTCGATGGCCACCGAAGTCGCCGGGCGAAGTCCAGGTGCCTACCTCTACGCCGTTAATCCAGAGCGTGATATCCGAGGGATAGTCGTTGTTATAGTCAGGACATTCGGAGCAGATCTCCAGAGAAAGCTCCACGCGATAGATCTCCATGGAGGTGGGGATATTATTGGGGAAGACATACTCCACGAAGCCGTCGGCCATCCAGAGAATCTGCGCCTTAGCACGTTCGGGCAGAAAAAACGATTGGGGGTCGTCGAAGAAGCCGATGATACCTTCCGAAGAGGCAAGGCCACAGGTAGGTTTTGGATAGGCGATCGTATAAAGCCCTACCGGCATCTGCACCTCCTCGATCTGGCCGTGTGGCTGTTTTGCACTTTCTAAGGAGAAGATAATACGATCGTAGCGCAGGCGACAGCGTTTTTGCATGCCTTGAACGCCAGGGCGATATTCACAGACAATGAGCCCAGCTTGTTCCAGAACCTGAATATGCTTGGACACGCTCGGATGCGCCACGCCGAGCACCTGCTGCAACTCGCTGATGTTCATCTCGCCGTCGGCAAGTTGCTGGAGAATACGCAGTCGCGTTTCGGAGGCCAACGCTTGAAAAAGCTCGCTATTTTCGGTTAGTTTGCACTCGAGAATGCGCGATTCCATGGAAAAAAGCCTTTTATCCCCATCAAGCTCAAAAAGTCCTTTTTTCATTTTACCTTTTGGCGTGCCAAGTTGGTTCATTTGGTAGAAAACTGCCTTTTTAAAATCGGGTCCGATCGGGGAACTTTTGTAAGGGAGAATAAGTAGTAGAAATTAGTCTACTTTTATAGCGAGGAGGAGAGTGTGAAACGCGAATTTATTGTGGAACGGCAAGGGAAGGTTTTCTGTCTGTATGCGGGGTTGTTAGACCTTGCGCATGCTCGCGGGCTCAAGGCGATTGAGACCGAGTTGGTACAGATTCCCACCGAGGCCAATAAAAACGTGGCCATTGTGCGTGCAGTGGTGCGAATGGAAGGTAGCAAGGAGGGGGAAGAGCGGATTTTTACCGGTTTAGGAGATGCCGATCCAACTAACGTAGCTCCCGCAATGCGCACCTGCTTATTGCGACTTGCTGAGACGCGCGCGAAGGCTCGCGCTTTGCGCGACGCCGTCAACATTGGGGTTGCGGCCCTCGAGGAGCTTGGAGATGCGGAAGGAGAGAGCCTCTCTATGGAAAGCACACCAGAACGAGGCTATCTTTTGGGGCGCTCTCCTAGCGGGCGTGAAGGGGATGGCAGCACCGGTTCAAATCGAGGTCATCGCGCCCCTAGCAAACGCAAAGAGAGTTTTGACGCCTCAGAGCGGCTCTCCGAGGAACAGGCAAACGCCATTCGCACGCTTTGTAAGCGACAGGGGCTTCAGGTTGAAGAGGTCGTACGAGAGCGTTGCGGTGCGGAGGCTCTCGACCAACTCAATGCGGCTCAGGCTGCCGAGCTCATTCGGGCGCTTGTGCATGCTCAGCAGCTCTCGGTTATCTCTTCATCCAAATAATCAGTTAGCGACATCCTTGCTGCGGTGAGGGGTGCTTCAAGGCTAACGTCCCTTCTCCTTAAGGCCAAGACGAGGGGCCCCAGAAAATCAATCGTACGATTGATTTTCTGGGGCAGATTGCCTTCCGTTAAGGCATCCTCTTACCTCGTTCGCTGCTTGACCTAAACAACCCCCATTGCCATTTGAACTAGAAGCCAAAGCGCGGGCTTTTTATCGGGGAGTGGATGGGCAGTGGACGCCGAATCAAGCTGCCGTCTCGATGATCGAGGATGAGATCGGTGCAGTTGGCATAGGTTTCAGCCAGCTCTTGAGCAAAGCGTTCGCACTCTTCGGTAGTAGGAAACTGATCTCCGATCTCCTGAGCGATAGTTTGGGGATCGCGAGTCTCTTGGATCGGCGTGGCCGATTGTCCATCCGGGCTTATTTCGAGGCGTGTTTCCCAAGGAAGATTACAGGTTTGGGTCATAAAACCGGCGATGTCAGGGGTGATCGGCTGGCGCTCGGTCCAGTGAAGGTCAAGTGCGAAAAGAATCAGCCCCGGCTTGGCGGTAGCCAAATCTTGGTAGATATCCTCATCCTGGATGTCGTAGGAGTGGGCGAGGCAGAGCAGGGCAAGCTCTTCTTCGTTGTCGGTATTATCGCCGATTTGGTAGGGGCGAATGTTCTTGTCTTCAATCTCCCACCATTGGGCGAACAGACGCGCGAGTGGCTCGGATGTGTCGCCGAGCCAAAGCAGTTTTGTGGGCGCCAGATCGCGGGCATCTAGAAAGGCGGCCGTTATGCCCACCACGTAGGCCACATCCTCCTCGCTAGGCTGGAAAAAGACAAAGCGTTCGCCAGGCGTTTCGGGTTGGGGGTTGGTTTCTATGAGGATGCCGCGTGTCTGCACGTAGTGCCATTCCCGTAGGCCCATGGTGTGTGGGTCTTCAAAATCTTGGACGCGCGCCAGCAGGTCGCCCACCTCCTCGTACACGTTCTCCATTTCGGGCAGTTGTGCGGTGACGGTCGCGAGGGCTTCGGGGGTGATCAGGCGATAAGTGGCTTCCGCTTCCTCCATCTGCCCGAGAAGCGCGTAGCATTCGGCCATTTCGAGGATCAGCCAGATGGGCAAGCCGCCGTAGGTGTCGTTGATAGCATGAAACATCTCGAGGGTCTGTTCGTAATCGCCGAGGTCCATGAGGGTTTGGGCGTAGTCCACGTCGGCAGCTTGGCGCAGTTGCAGCAGTTCGGGACGCTCGAAGGCGGAGGAGGGAAGAGCAGCAAGCAGTTGGCGGCTGCGGTCTAGAAAGGGGCGTGCGAGGAATGGGCGTTGGAGCTGAAAAAAGCGATTGCCCAGTTGATAGTAGGGGATAGGGTTGGTGCGATCTTGACGTATCTGCTGAAAGAGAGTTAACTCGTCGTTGGTTTGGATACCGCTCTGTTGAGCGCCCTGTTTTAACAGCTCGATGGTGGTGTCAATAACGAGATCGGAGGCAACATCTTGTTGATATGCCAAGGCAAGGTGTTGAAGGGCGAGGAGCGGTTCGCCTTGAGCGGCGATGTTACGCGCCTGCTCGATGATCTGGCGTACCTCTTCGCTCACTTCGGGTTCGCGGCGGATAGGTTTGCCGTCGGGGCCTAATAGGGTCATGGTATGTTCTCCGTTAAAGATTTAAGCGCTGAAAGGTAGCATCACAGCTCTGCGAGAGGAGGCAGAATTTTGGCGATACGTTGGAGGGTTGCCTCATCGGAGGGGCGAGCCGTATAGCGCGCGACGAGGCATACCCAGACCTCCTCGTGGCGGGTGTCGAACACCGTAAAGCCGGCGGCCTCAAGGGCCTCGCCCACCAGATTTTCATGCTCTTCCACGATCCCTGAGGTGATGAACAGGGCTTCGGGGGCGCAGATACGCGCTACATCGGGTGCGATCTCGATGATGGTGTTGGCAACGATGTTGGCAACCACAAGGTGGCAGTGATGAGCGACTTCATAGAATTGAGGAACGGGATGGATGGTGATAACGGTTTCAAGTCCGTTCCGTGCCACATTTTCGGCGGCGATCTGTCGAGGCAAGCTATCTATATCGGTGGCGAAGACTTGGGCTGCACCGAGTTTGCCAGCGGCGATGGCCAGAATGCCGCTGCCGGTTCCGATGTCGGCGACACGCATGCCCGGTTGTAGGTAGGTTTCGAGGGCCTGAAGGCAGAGGCGTGTAGTAGGATGCGACCCCGTGCCAAAAGCCATGCCCGGCTCAAGGAGGATGACGATCTCATCTGGGGTGGCATCGAATGCCTCCCAAGGAGGCGTAATAACGAGACGATTGCCTATGCGCATGGGCTTGAAATGTAGTTTCCAGGCCTCCTCCCAATCGGCTTCGTCTATAGGGTGCAGGGCAATCGGCTGGCATAGGGGAGGAAGGCCAAATTCCGGGAAACGCTGAAGATGTTGCTGTAGGGCATCCAGACGCGGCGTAAGTGCATCGTTAAGGGGAAGAAAGCCGCGAATGAGGCGCACGCCCTCTTCTACCTCCTCGATCTGGGTTCCTCCGCAACCAACTTGTAGGAGCGCGTAGTTAACGGCTTCTTCAGTCTCGGCGGGGCATGTGATGGCGATCTCTATCCAGCGCAATTTGGGTTAATGCTTTCCAAAAAGCCGGGCAAGAATGCTGCGGCTTTCGTGATCTTCGGCTTTCTCACCGAAGGTAACGGCGAGCTGTTGCAGCAGCGCTCGCTGTTCGGGGGTAAGTTGTTTGGGAATCTGCACTGTGATGATCACATGCTGGTCACCGCGGCGGCGACCGTTCAGCTCAGGAAGCCCTTTCCCTGGGAGCACGTACTCTTGACCCGGCTGGGTCCCCGGTTCCAGTTTTAATGTCTCCTTCCCTCCAAGCACGGGCACTTCGATGGTGCCGCCCAGCGTCGCCGTTGTAATGCTTACCGGTACCTCACAGTAGATATGGCTACCACGTCGCTCGAATATCTCATGGTCGCGCACGTAGATCACAAGGTAGAGATCGCCGGGAGGGCCTCCGCGCTCGCCAACATCTCCTTCACCCACTAATCGCAGGCGAACCCCTGTTTCTACTCCGGCAGGGATGTTCACGGTGCGCTCGCAAGTGCGTCGCACACGCCCGGTGCCGTTACAGTGCCGGCAGGGGTCGCGAATCACTTTGCCTGTGCCTCGGCAGCGCATGCAGGTTTGAATGGTCTGGAAGGTGCCCAGGAGGCTGGTTTGCGTGAAGCGAATCTGCCCTCGTCCATGACATTGAGGGCAGGTATCCACACTTCCGGCTCCCGCACCCGTGCCCTGACATGCCTCGCAAGTCTCCATGCGAGCGTAGCGAATCGTTTTTGTAACGCCTGTTGCCACCTCCTCCAGGGTTAGCTCCACATCTTCGCGCAGGTCGTCTCCGCGCGCAACGTCGGTGCGGCCGCGTGCTGTGGGAGACTCACCAAAGAAGATGTCGAAGATATCGGCAAACGGGTTCGCGCCAAAGCCTGATGAGAAGCCGTTACTTGGCATCTCATCCCATGCCGCGTGACCATAACGATCGTACTGGCGGCGCCGCTGCTCATCGCTAAGCACGTCGTAGGCAGCCTGTATCTCTTTGAACTTCTCGGCCGCGTCGGGCGATTTATTTCTGTCTGGGTGGTATTTGGCCGCTAAGTTTCGGTAGGCTCGCTTAATCTCCTCTTGGGAGGCATCGCGAGAGACACCTAAAACCTCATAATAGTCACGCGCGCCAGTTGCCATTTCTACTCCGTTGGGTTATCTCTTGAACTGGTTGTTTTTGCAAGTGCATGGGGTCTAGAAAGCTCGATCGGCACTAGCGAGAGCCTCTCATGTCTCATCAATGTCGGGAAGGATATCGAATCCCTCCTCTTCCAAAAGCTCTTCCTCTTCCTCCAGCGGCCCACCTTCTCGAATACGCACATCTACCGCCGTGACGCGCTCCTCGCCGTCTTCCTCTTGGGCTTCGGCATCCACTCCTTGAAGAACCTCATCTTCCAACAGAACGGCCTCTTGCCCAGTTTCATCAATGGGCAGAACGGTGCCGGCCCCGATGATATCAGCATCGGAAGGCTCATGCGGCTGCAAGGCTTTTTGGGTGGCCAACAGAACCTCTTCCGGCTCGTGCGGCACAATTTTACCCGCCGCTATCTCTTCTAGAGCGATGGTAAGTGGGTTTGTGGAGCGCGTTTCCACGAGGCGACGTGCTCCCTCCTTGAGTTGACGGGCTCGTTTGGCTGCAATAATCACTAACGCATATTTGCTCCCCATCTGATCCAGCTTATCTGGTGATGGACAGATGCTCATTGTCTCTTTCGGCTCCTTGGTCATCGTTTTTTAGGTTTCATCCCCATTGTGCGATCTAGACGTCCCCCTTGTCAAGAGAGCAGGCTAATTTCTCTCAAAGACGGCCGCTTTCCTTTCTTAATTATCTTATTGTAGAATCGCCCGAATGGTTCCCATAGAGCAAGAGAAATTTCTCTCGTTCAGCATGGTTGGCCCTCTGTTGGTAGCGGCCTCCTCAAGACGTCTTCATTGCACGATATGATTCGGTAATGGCCTGTCCAAGCATACCGATGGTTTGCTTAACAAGGGAGCATATTGCAAAAACAGGTAGACAAAATTATGCCATAATTGAGCTAAAAATCTGCGTGGGAGGGCCAAGACGCGGTGGGCCGACGGTTTTTCCTAGATATGAACGCTTTTTTCGCCTCTGTGGAGCAACAAGAAAACCCAGCATTGCGGGGAAGGCCTCTTATTGTGGTGCCGCTTAAAGTGCCCACGACTTGCGCTATAGCCGCCTCTTATGAGGCGAAAGCCTTTGGCATTCACACCGGCACCCAAGTTAGCGCAGCGCGTCGTCTTTGTCCGGACCTGGAGGTTGTCGAGGCGCGTCCTTTGCTGTATGTGCAGTATCATCGCGCCCTCTGTGAGCTCCTGCAAGCCTATTTCGTTTCAATTCAGGTGCTTAGCATAGACGAAATGGTATGTGGGATCGGTCGGACGGTGGTGGGGCGCACGATGGAGGAGGCTTTGGCACATCAGGTAAAACAAGCCATAAAAGCCCAACTAGGCGCCCAGATGCGCTGTTCCATTGGAATTGGCCCCAACACTTTTTTGGCCAAGGTGGCCTGTGAGCGCCAAAAGCCCGATGGCCTTACCATCTACGATAGTGCCGATCTGCCAGATGTCCTCTTTACGCTCGAATTGACCGATCTGCCCGGCATTGCAAAAAGAATGCTCGCACGCTTAAATCAATATCATATACGAAGCGTGCGCGACCTCTATGAGGCCGATGTTGTGCACCTGCGCCGGGCTTGGGGCAGTGTGGTGGGGGTGCGCTGGTATTGGATGCTTCGTGGCTCATTGGAGGTGGATTACGGGCAGTATGTGGGGCGTCCACGGAAGTCGGTGAGCTGTTCGCATGTTTTACCTCCGGAGTTTCGGGATCGCTGCGGTGCGGTGCGAATTCTTCTGCGGCTTTGTGAAAAGGCGCTTAAACGGTTAAGAGAGGAGGCATTGGGCGCATCCTGTGTGGAGATACGGGTGGATTATCGGCATCGGTACGATTTGACGACGTACTCTTGGCGGCAACGCAGCACGAAACATCTGCATGCGAACGAGGAGAGCACCTGGTTGCCCATTGTGCGCAAACTACTAGATCGGTTGCCCCCTGCGCGATTTAACTACCAACCGATGCGGGTTTCCATCGGCTTTTCGGGCCTGTTGGCGGAAAAAGATCAGAACCTAAGCCTTTTTGAAGCGGAGCCCACTAAGCGCGCCTGCGCGGCACGTGTGGTAGATATGCTAGAAGCGAAAGGCCTACCAATAGCTCGCGCCTCGCTTTATACCCTTCGAGAACAGGCCCTTACCGCATTCCTTTCGGTGTGCCGCCGCATCCTCCTGCAGCTTCATATGGCAGAAGTGAAGATAACTCTTTTTGCAGTGCATCGTCTGAATAGATGCAATGTTCAGGAGCGTTCAAAGCATTTACTGAAAACGACCTGAGACTTGTGGAGGATAAGACGATGAAAGAACACCATTTCCGATGGTTGCGCCTTGCCAGTGTGGCTTTCGGGTTAGGATGGAGTGTGGCCACGGTGGCATGCGGCGCACAAGGGTTTGGACAAGGCGGGCCGCCGCCAGGCCCAGGAGGCTTTCCAGGAAGACAGGGGCGCGGCTTTGGAGGACAGATGGGCTTTCGCTTCGGACCCGGTGGTTTTATGATGGACCCCCGTCAGTCCAATGCGATGGCTTTGTTACAGAGGCCTGATGTGCAACAGGAGCTGGGGCTGAGCCAAGACCAACGGCAGAAGATCGGGCAGATTCTACGCGATATGGCAGCACAACGCCAGCAGAAGATTCGCGATTGGATGCAGCAAAATCCTCCTCCCAATCCCTCCGACTTTAACAATATGACGCCAGAAGAGCGTCAAGAGCTTTTCCAGAAGCGTCAAAGTGCGATGGCCGCGCTACAGCAAGAGCTGCAGGACGAGGAGCAAAAACAGCTCTCCCAGGTGCTTACGGACGATCAGCAGAGCCGTCTGCAGCAGCTCGATCTGCAGTGGCGCACCGCTTTAGCGCTTGCCGACGATAAGCTGGCGGCGAAGTTAAATCTGAACGATCAGCAGCGTCAGGAGATCCAACAGATATGGCAGCAGTATCAGCAGACCACGCGACAAACCATGTCGTCTCTCTTCAACCGCGGTGGGAACAACCGCTTTAATGGTCCTCCAGGCGGACCTCCTGGCCCACCACCAAACAATCAGGGGGCCCCTCCGCCTCCTGGTGGCCCTGGTGGACCTCCACAACGTCCCTTTAGGGGAAGGCCTGGCGGCTTTGGTGCCCAATTTGTCCAGCTAGAGCAGAAGCTTTATCAGCAGCGTATGGAAGCCGGGAAGAAGGTACTGGCTCTGCTTACGCCCGACCAACTGGCGCAGTGGCAGCAGATGACGGGCAAGCCCTTTACGTTCCACTTCGAGATGCCGGGCGGACAGCCGCCACCTCCTCCTGGCGATCAAGGGCCACCGCCACCGCCGCCTCCGGACGATCAACCGCCTCTTCCTGATAGGCCGTTTTAGGGAAATTGGAGGCGCTGTGGTACCAGCGTCGAGATGTCAAAATAGAAGGGGAGTGAGCACTGCTCACTCCCCTTCTTCAAACGAAGTTCATTCCGGATTCGAGGAGGATGTGTTTGGAGATTCGATCTGTACTTTCATACCGTCTTGCAACTGCGTCTGACCTTGGGTTACCACCGCCTCGCCGGCAGAAACGCCACTGCGAATCTCTATCTTGTCTGGAGTGACGAAACCGAGCTGTACTTTGCGTTGGTGTGCAACGTTGTTTTCCACAACAAACACCGTGCCCATGCCGTCGGCTGGATTGAGAACGGAGAGATAAGGCACAAGCACTGCGTGAGGATGCACGTCGAGCACAATGGTGCCTCTTGCAAACATCTGAGGGCGTAGTTGATGGCTGTCGTTGGGCAACGAGATACGCACGGTGAAGCTTCTGGCCTGTGCGGAGGCCACCGGAAAGAGTTTACTAACCCGCCCTTGAAACGTTTTGCCTGGCAAAGCATCCACTGTGACGGTTACAGGTTGGCCGATGTGCACCTTTTCAAACTGAGATTCGGGCAGCTGGGCATCGAAGTAGATGTTTTCCAAAGAGACGATTTCAAGCACGGATTTTCCAGCTGCGAGCTGTTCTCCTGGCTCTGCAAGGCGCGCTGCAACCACACCGGAGATAGGGCTGGTGATGGTGGTATCTTCAAGCTGTTGTCGAGCGTAGGCAACCGCAGCTTTGGCTTGGTCCACCTGCGCCTGTGCCGTCTGAATGGCGGCTTGTGCGTTTTTTACATCCTCTTGGCGCAACTTAATCTGATCACGGTTGGCCAATGCGGTTTGGAGGGCTTGCTCGGCCTGCTCCACGTTGTACTGGGCGCTTTTGATCTCTTCGGGGCGATTGCCCGCCTGAATTTCGTCGTAGGCCTGCTGGGCGGCGATATAGTTGGCCTGCGCCTGGTCGGCGGCCGTTTGAGCCTGATCGAGCTGCTGAGCCGAGATAGCGTTTTGACGGTAGAGGCTTTCGTAGCGCTGTAGATCAGAACGAGCTTGGTCGTAGGCGGCTTTTGCCGCTAACATCTTTTGACGGGCTTGCTCGCGGTCTTCGGAGCGTGCTCCTTCCTCCACGATTTTGGCCTGCTCTTTGGCAGCGTTCAGGGCGGCTTGCGCTTGGGCAATGGCATGCTGCGTTTGCGATTGAGTAAGCTGCAGGTTGGTAAGCGCGCTGTGATATTCCACTTTAGCCTGGTCGAGTCGGGCGATGGCCGCTTGGAGATTGGCCAGCTGCTGGTCGAGTTGCGCCTGTAGATCGCTAGTATCCTGCTGAGCTACCACCTGGCCCGCTTTTACACTATCTCCTTCGCGGTAGTAGAGGGCCACAAGTTTACCGGCGGCCTTAGCGCCCACGGTGACGTCGTTAAGGGCTGTGAGAACTCCGGTAACGATGGTTGTCTGTTCGATGGGACCGACGCGGGCGGGCGTTACCTGCACGAGCACGGCAGCTTTCGTATCGGACATGGGAGTGGCCGGTGTAGCAGTCGGCTTTGAATGCGAGCATCCGGTGAGGAGCGGCCCTATCAGACCAACGATTACGTAAAGGATGAGGGTTTTTTGTGCTTTATGGAGCGTGTTCATTTGGGACCTCCGGTAGGCAGATTCGGCAGGCCAAGCGCGTGAGGGGATGGTTGATTTTGGTACCCAGCACTTTGTGGGGTGTAGGAGTAGCGACCTACGGCGCGATCGAGGGCTGCACGAGCGTTGTTGTAGTCGTAGAGAGCATTCACTTGATTTTGTTCTGCTTGGGTAAGGGCTGCCTGCGCATTGCTCACTTCAAGGATGGGCGAGACGCCACTGGTGTAGCGCACGGTGGCTAAACGATAGCTTTCGCGCGCTTCGGCGAGCGCCTGATTCGCTACGGCCACCCTATCGCGAGCTTGAAGCAGGTTGAGATAAGCGCTACGCACATCGAGTTCAACCTGGTCAATGGCGTTGCGACGCTGGGTCTCTGCCTGCGCGACGAGCGCACGCGCCTGTTCGAGTTGGGCACTGGCCTGGCCACCGTCGTAGAGTGGAATAGAGACCGACAGCACCAAAGCGCCCGATGTGGTTTTGGGGGCAAACCCCGCGGCATCTGGAGAGTAAGTCACCTGAGCGGAGACGGCAACAGAGGGCAGATAGCTTTTTTGTGCCAGCAGGATGCCTTTTCGGGCTGCCGCTAACTGCGCGTCGGCGGCGAGCACTTCAGGACGTGTTTTTAGAGCCTCCTGCACAAGGGCGTCGTAGTCTTTACCAAGGTATAGTGAGCTATGAGTAGCTTGGCTCGTGTCCATATTTTGGGGCACCTCTAAGTTGCCCAGCTGTTGAAGGGCGCTGGGAGGGGGCACATTGGGCGGGTTTTCAACGGCGCCAGCGTCGCTGACTTCAAGAGGGGTATCTATAGCGATACCGAGGGCGCTGTTCAGTTGCGCGATGGCGAGGCTAACGTTACTTTGTGCGGCAATCAGCTGTTGTTGAGCGTTTGCCACATCGGTCTGTGCGCTCAACACATCGAAAGGGGCTGCGGTGCCCGCCTTGAGCTTTTTTTGGGCATCGGCAAGGCGATCGAGGTCGTTTTGTAGGGTCTCTTTTGCGACGACGACAAGAGCCTGGGCTCGCAACACGTTATAGAAGGCGTTCTTAATGGCCAGAACCGTGTCGTTTTGGGTTTGGTTCACGGCGATTCGCGCAGCGATCTCTTCAAATTGTGCCTGATCTTTGGCCGTGCGCAGGAGCCCGGTAATGTCTATAGGGAGAGAGGCCACGGCCTGGAGCTGACGCTGATCTTGGTTCACGATGGTAACGGTCTGTTGGCCGAGTCGGAAGGATTGCCCGGCATCAAGGTGGGTAAAGGTAAATTGGCCGGTGAGCGTTGGGTTAAAAGCATCTCGCGCCTGCACGGTGCGTCCGTGAGCCTGTTGGAGGGCTTCAACGGCCAAAGCGAGCGCACGGCTGTTAGCTAGCCCGATCGCTACGGCCTGTTGGAGGGTGATGGGGTGGGGCGGGACACGCCCTTCCACCTGCGGTAAGGTAGGAGAGACCAGTTGAGGATGTGCCGGCTCGGGCAGAGGACGAATAGGTGCGGGAACAGGCGCTTGCAGATTCGTTGGCGGGGGTGTTGTTGGCAGCGGGGTGACGCCAGTGGGAGCAGACAGAGGGGGTTCGGGCATCGTCTGCTGGGCGATTGCTACAGAGCCTCCAAGAGAGGTAAGCATGAGGCCGACAAGGTACCAACAAAGACGCAGTAGGCGATGAAAACGCGCTAGGAACAAGTTTCGAGACTCCTTTTTCCTCCGAATAGATAAGGCCCTGTGAACGAGACGTTCCTCAAGCCAAGAAACTATCGCATAAGGGAGAGCCTATCGTGGTTTGTGCAAAGGTTTTTCCTTCACGAATACGACAAATGCGAAGGGAAAGTTTCGGAAATGCTAAGGATTTTGGATGCGCGAACCCAAAAACTGTGTTATCGGTGCTTGCATAGCAAGGTGAAAATTGGCTTTGCTACGGCTGGGGTAAACTTAGACGGCAGATTGAAAGCAGAGGCAGTCTAACGAAAGGAGTTTGCCCTATGCGAGTTATGCTTTGGTGTGACATGGAAGGCGTTGCCGGCATCTCCGTTTGGGAACAGGTAAACGGCGGAGCACCTCTCTATGAGGAGGGGCGTCGGCTCTATACGGAAGAGGTAAACGCGGCCGTACGCGGTTGCAAACGGGCTGGAGCTACGGAAATCGTAGTGGTGGATGGCCACGGGGCTGGCGGGCCGTGGAGCTTTAAGAGCCTGATACCGGAGCGTCTTGAGAGCGGTGCCGAGTATGTATTAGGTTATCCATGGGCGCGTTATATCGCTCCGTTGGAGGCCGGTTGTGATGCAGCGTTGTTTGTGGGCGCCCATGCGATGGCTGGAACACCAGATGGGGTTCTCTGCCATACAGTTTCGTCGCAAAGCTGGTACAACGCTCGCATTAACGGGACGTTGGTGGGCGAGTCGGGAATTATTGCGGCTATCTGTGGCGACTTCAACACCCCTTGTGTCTTTGTGTCAGGAGATGCAGCGACCTGTAAAGAGGTAACGGAGTTGATAGGGCCTCAGGTGGTTCAAGCGCCAGTAAAGATAGGACTAGGGCGCTTTAGCGCCCGTCATCTGCCGGCGAGCGATGCTTGTGCGCTTATCGAGGGGCGAGTCTACAGCGCGCTCACGCGGCGCGACTGGCCAAAACCTCTCAAATTCGACCCACCAGTTACCTTTGAGGTCGAGCTGGCTACGCCAGATAGGGCAAACGACTTTTTGGGGAAGAAAGGGGTGGAGCGCATTGGGTCGCGCCTTATCTGCTCGCGCGCCGATTCTTTCTGGCAGGCCTGGGATCAGTTTTGGCCCATGGGAGGATAGGCGTGAGCCCAAGGGAGCGGATTATCTGTGCGCTGGATGTACCAAGTGCCGATGTAGCTCTTCGGCATGTGGAGCGTCTTCGCGAGCATGTAGGGGTTTTCAAAGTGGGGCTTGAGCTGCTGATGGCCGAAGGCCCCAGCGTTGTGCCCCGTTTACAAGCTGCAGGCGCAAAAAAGATATTCCTCGATGTGAAGCTTCACGACATTCCCAACACGGTGGTGGGTGCCGTTCGCAAACTTGCCTGTTTGGGGGTGTGGGCGATCACACTGCACACATTTGGAGGAAGCAAGATGCTAGAAGCGGCCTACCAAGCTGCTCTAGAGGCAGCCCAAGAGGCGCAGCGAGAGCCGCCCCTATTGTTGGGGGTAACCGTGCTTACCAGCCTCTCGCCAACGGTGTTGAAGCAGGAGTTACGAATAGACGAGCCGATGGAGGAGCTAGTTGTCCATCTAGCCCGTCTTGCCTTCCAGAGCGGTTGTGGGGGCGTCGTGGCCTCTCCGCAGGAGCTTGTCGCGCTGCGCGCTGCTTTTCCTGATCCCAGCCATCTCTTTATTACACCCGGGGTGCGACCGGCTCTGAGGATGGCCGACGACCAGGCGCGCACGCTTACCCCAGCCGAAGCCGTTCGACGCGGAGCGAGCTATCTAGTGATCGGGCGTCCCATTCTCACCGCGCAGAACCCTGTGGAGGCAGCACAACGTATTGCTGAAGAGATACAAGGTGCTTTGGAGGAGTCATGAGAACCCTCTCTATTTCCGACCAAAACCAGATGCGGCGCTGCGGGCAAGCGTTGGGGAAGGCGGTACAAGTCGGCGACGTGCTGGCGCTTACCGGAGCTTTGGGGACGGGAAAAACCTTTTTCGTTCGCGCTCTTGGCGAAGGCATGAACCTGCAAGAGCCTGTAACTAGCCCGACGTTCGCCCTCATTCAAGAGTATCATGGACCGATTCCTTTGATTCATATAGATGCCTATCGGCTCGACGATGCCGCCGCTGCGGCCACCCTAGGGTTGGAGGAGTATTTTACACGCCCTGCCGTGTTCGCGGTGGAGTGGGCCGATCGAATCGCCGCGCTGTTGCCCGAAGATCGGCTCGAGATCTATTTCGAGGCTCCTCTCCCCGAACAGGAGTTACGCTTGCTGCATCTGCAGGCGAAAGGCGAGCGAGCTGTCGCCTTGCTGGAGACATTGGAAAGGATCGTGCAACATGGCCAGATCTGAAGAGCCCAGCACCGGCCGAACGTCGGGGACGCTTCTGGCCATCGAGACTTCAGGCGATGTCTGCAGCTTTGCCGTGTTGTGTGAAGGGCAGCTGCAGGCCGAACGCACGTTTCGTCATGAGATGCATCTATCGGAGAACCTGCCGGCAACTCTGGAGGGGCTCTGTAACGACGCCTATGTCACTTTGGAGGAAATAGGTACCTTTGCCGTCGGCATAGGCCCAGGTTCCTTCACTGGCACACGTATCGGGGTGATGACCGCCAAGGTCTTTGCCGAGGTCTATGGGCGTCCTCTCTTCGGGGTTAACGCGCTTGAGGCGTTGGCCGCCGAATATTTGGGTCTGCACGAAACCGTTGTTTTAGTGGTGCTGCCATGTCGTGCCGGGGTAGTATATGCGGCGCTCTACGATGTGTCTGACGTTTTGCCGAGGGCTCTCGTAGAGCCAGCTGCGTTCTCCGTGAACGAGTTAGTAAAACAGATTGAAGGGTTTAAAGAGAAGCCATGGATCCTTTGCGGCCCTGCGGCAGCCGACATCTTCTGCCAGTGGAAGAGTTGGTTTTCAGAGCGCCTATCGTTGGCTGCGTTTTGCCTCGAATCCCCTCGTGCCTCCACCATAGGTAGGCTTGCTTGGCGGCGCAAAGAGCAAGGAGAGGTGGGTGAAAGCCCAGTAACGCTCGTTCCTGCCTATATCGCGCCCCCACCCATCTCTACACCAAAACGTCGCTAGAGCCTGCCGCTAAGCGTTCTCATAGCGGTTGCCGGCCAGGTCTACACCCCGCGCCAACCATATCTTATGACCCTGATTGCGTTCCGGATAGACTTTGCTGGAGGTGGGGAAATAGCGCATTGTGTAGCCGGCGCGGCGTTTCGGCGATGTGTTAGCACGCGCACCATGAATAAGCCGCGCTTCATGCAGGCTGCACTCCCCCGGCTGTAGGGCAAAGTAGACCGCTTTGCTTTCATCTATCAGTTCGGGGCGAATCTGCGATCCAAAGATGTTTTGAGCGGTATCTACCGGCTCGTATTCAGAGAAACCGTTGTTGTGGGTACCGGGAATCACGCGCATGCAGCCGTTTTCCGGGGTGGCCTCATCTATGGCGAGCCAGACAGTGCAGATGCCGGCCATCGTGGAGACGCGGCCGTTCCAGTAGGCTGAATCCTCATGCCACGGAGTGGCTTTGCCCGTATAGGGCGGTTTGCAGATGAAATGGCTACTCCAAAGCCCAATATTTGGGCCAACAACCGGCTCGACCAGGTCTAGCACTTCATCTGATAAGAGAAACTCGAGCAGTCTCGGATCGCGAAAGTGAATTACGTCGAGGTTGTCGGGCCCGTAGCGTTCAAGGTTCTCCTCGAAAATGGCTTTAAGACGGGCAAACTTCTCTTGAGAAAAAAGGGGTTGGTGGAACAGCACATACCCATCGCGTTGGTACTGAGCGACCTGTTCAGGGGTGAGGCGCCAGTAAGAGCGCCATTCTGTTGATATTGCGTTGGCAGTCATAAGGAAACCTCCTCGATCCCTAAGGTGTGTTCGTTTGCTTTTGCAGCGTAACTCTTAGCAGCTGTGGCCAGTAGCGCTCGCTGTCTACATAGGTTATATAGATGATGCGGCCGTTTTGCTCGGCAAGTTCTGGGTGTTCTTTGCAAGCGTAGCAGAAAGCGTTTTCGAAAGCCCTATGGGGTGTGCTGATCTCACCGATGGGGCGATAGGGTCCCCAAGGCTTTGAAGCTTCACACAGGAGCGCTCTTTGAGAAAAGACCCCTTCCGAATAGACGGCGAGATAGGCGCCCAGATAGGTGTTGTAAGTGATGGAAAGTTCGTTGGGGAAGTCCTTAAGTCCTTCCACATCGGCCGCGTCTTGAACATGCTTGCTCCAGCGGGGCGTCTGTGGACTCTCTCCGTAGCCGGCGAAGTACTCATAGGCTTGGAGGTCTGCGATGCGCGATTTTAACACGCGGGCTAACTTCCCGTAGTGGTGTCCTTGCCGATCGTCCACGCCAACGATATAGAGGTAGGGATCGGCGTTGTCGTCTATAACGGCACATCCGAAGGCCGCTCCGGAATCGAGAGGCCACCAAAGAGAGCTTTGAGATTTTATGTGGAGACGAGTAAATTGCAGCGATCGATCGGGAGGAGAGGCACAGGCGAGTCCATAACCCTCGACCTTAAACCCGAAGGCACCCGAACCGACCACTTTGTTGATGGAGTAGTAGACGTAGAGCCGATGCGTGTGGGCATCGTACCATCCGCTGGATGGCCAAAGGCGCGTCTCGTTTGCCTCTCCATGTTCTAGCGGTATGAGCTGGCGGGCAAGCTGGGTTGAGGTGTCGCAGATGAAACGGTAGTGATGAAGCGGGGCCACCCCATGTTCTAGAGGCACCCAAAGTCCACAATTGCTGACATTGCCCACATAGCTTTGGATGGGGGCTTCTACTGGGCCGAGAAGGAACACATCCCCAAAAAGCCATAGTGCTCGATTCCCAACCGGGATCGAGCTAGCCACATCTACACCGCTGACGCCGGCGTTGTTGTCGGTGAAGAGCAACCCCTCGTTCTTTACAGAGAGGATTTTCACTTTTGGGAGGTTAGCGGAACGCGTCGAGTTTTGTGCACCAACGCTGCTGGCTGATAAAAGCGCCATCGCGATGGTAAAGCCACAAAGTAATCCTTTGTTCAGAGCCGATCGCACGAGTAAGAATATTCTCTCCTATGTTTTCTCGACGTATTCGACGTGTCATCGCAAATAACCTGCTGTAAAAAGAGCAAGGGAGCTGCTAGGGGAGGTGCGGTGACCTACTCCTGCAACTGCTGTCGGGGAAGTACGAGGGGTAGGAGCGCTGATCCGAATACAATAGGGCCTAGGATGGCCTCAAGGCCGTCCACAGAGATATCTATAGGCAGTCCTATAAGCAGGGTAGCTAACAGCGATTCCACCGGCAGTTCCAGCGCCATGAGCAGAGCGGTTATCAGAGCGCCTAGTCCTAGGGCGAGCAGCTTATAGCGCCAGGGTATCTGTTTGGATCGCATCAACGACAGTCCTTGCGGTACATTCAACCATCGTCGTAGAGGGCGGGAGAGCATTCGCATTCCAAATACACCCACGTTCCATCGGCTCATCGGTATTCTTTTCCTTCAAGCAAGCGGCAATCTAACACAACTACGGAGCCAGAGGCGGTGAGGTTTCAGGATGAAAGCAAAAACCCTGCAGTGGTTGCTGCAGGGTTTTTGAAATTTGGATGATGGGGCATTTAACTGCTAGAGGGGACCGACTTTCCCGTGCGCGTTGCCGTCGCGTAGCACGTTTCGCCGTAAGATATGGTTCTCTAGGGAACCTTTACCGGCGACATCTAGGACGGGTCGGGCCTCAGCACCGTGCCCCGGCAAAACTGTCCGGTGGTGTTAAGCCCTCTTCGTCCAGACGAGTACAGCTCCGCGTTCCACGACTTTTTGAAGCGCGCATCGTCGCTCCCTCCTTTCGGAGTATTGTGTGAACAGAGTTTCCAAAGCTTGAAGCTTTGTGCCCATTTCGGGCTTGCTCTCTTGTTCACACTTACATTATAACATACCGTTTCTACGTTGTCAAGAGTTTCCGCCCTCTAGCCATAAAAAAACTCCAAAATTTGCGGTTTGACATGCTATTGGGTAAGGACGGTACACTGCTACGCCATCCTTCCTTAAGAACCGTACGTGCAGATTTCTCCGCATACGGCTTAAGTCTCTGCAAAGCCTCCTGGGACGGGAGCCGGCATGCTATTTCGCACCACTTTGGCTTTGGCATCCGAAGTGTCTCAGATGTTTCCCCATCTACGCCCGGTTTTTTCATTTTGGTTTGCAGTAGCTCATCTAACGGCAAGCACTTTACCGCTGAACGCATAGGTTAGCAGCCATCGCAAAATTTCTTCACCTTCCCCAGTGCCCTTGCTGCATGGCCTCTGCAAGGCGCGTTTGCAGCCCTCTTACCGTTCGGTGCGCTTCGACCGAGCGGTGCCGTTCTAATCCACCGTCTGGTCAGAGGCCGCACCAACCTTGCATGGTCGTCATTTGCGTGTCCCCCGTCCAAAAGGTTCCACAAACTCTCGTGCAAAGAGAGACCAACTGGAAGTTTGCTCCCTTTAGGGCGGGATGATGTCGGGTTACCTCCTCGATCCCTCCCTATCCGTCCCATTACGGAATGGCATTTGCTTTTTCCGGTATCCCATACCCGCATGCCCAACTGCCTTCCTTGCGGTCGTCCTGTCCTTTTGGGCGGGAGTACGGGCTTACTGTGTTCCACATGAGGGACAATGGAAGGTTCGGTGTCGGCTATTTCTGGATTCGCTTTTCCCCTCACGGGTTTTGCTTCACCTTTCGGAATGGGCTAAATTGTTAGAAAGGTTTTAAACATTATCGTTGCCAATTATGGCCGCTCCCCTAGGCTACTGCTGAGAGAACAGCAGGTTTATTCCAAGTCTCCCTCATTAAACAATCACTTGCGCGATTTCACGTTGCACATCGAGTATCGCAGTGTTATGGTTGCAGGCACTTTGCATATCCGACGGCATATTGCTTGATGTGAGCCAAATGGATGCGCGACACTCGCAAATAGCAGGAGCCGACCTTATTTTGATCGATCCCCTAGGAGGGTGGGATAGAAGTTTGTATGCTAGAATCGTAGTAGGATTTCAGGTGTTTTTGCCGGAGAAAGGAGTTGACGATTGGTCAAAGAGATCATCGTAAATGTGGGGGAAAGAGAAACACGCATTGCTGTTGTAGAAGATGGCAAACTGATGGAACTGCAGATAGAGCGCTCCGAGCGTTTGGTAGGTAGCCTCTATAAGTGCCGTGTGATGAACGTTTTGCCTGGCATGGATGCCGCCTTCGTAGATATTGGGCTAGAACGCAACGCCTTTCTCTACGTGGGCGATGTGCTGCCGAATCGCGTTATGGGGCAGGAGGCTGGGGCGCTCTCCGGGGAGAATACGCAGGTGGCTGCTGAGTCTTCCTCTGATTTGCCAGGGGCCATGCTGCCTATGGGGCTTGCCGAGGTCGAAAACGGTGATGCGGACGCTCTAGACGTAGACATAGAGGCGGAGGCTTTGGAGGAGGACGAAGAGGCAGAGAGAGCGCAGAGCGCCACAGAG
This sequence comes from Chthonomonas calidirosea T49, assembly GCF_000427095.1. Lineage (NCBI taxonomy): Bacteria > Bacillati > Armatimonadota > Chthonomonadia > Chthonomonadales > Chthonomonadaceae > Chthonomonas > Chthonomonas calidirosea. The sequence continues at coordinate 1,309,891 of NC_021487.1, read as the reverse complement.
GAGATCATCCAGGAGGCGCTAGAGACCGCTGAGGCCGCAGAGGAGGCAGCCGATGAGGAGCCAGAAGCGACCCCTCGCGTGCGGTGGCGACCGCGTCGCCAGTTTCGGCGCTCGGTTTTGCGACGGCAGAGCATCAGCGATGTGCTTAAGGTGGGGCAAGAGCTTTTGGTGCAGGTGATCAAGGGGCCGCGCAGCACAAAAGGCGCTCGTGTCTCCACCCGCATTACCCTGCCGGGGCGCTATGTGGTGCTGATGCCCGGTGCCGAATTGCTGGGTGTGTCTCGTAAGATCGAAGACCCTAAAGAGCGAGAACGGCTAAAGCGTATTGGAGAGAGGCTACGCCGTCCTGGTTTTGGTTTGATCGTGCGCACGGAAGCAGAGGATAAAACGGAAGCCGAACTCGAAGCCGACCTACAGTTTTTGTTGCAAAGTTGGCAGCAGATACAGCAGCGTGCTCAAGAGGTGGAGGCACCTGCCTTGGTGATGCAAGACCTCACCCTCCTCTATAAAACCATTCGCGACATTTTTAGCTCCGATGTGCAGCGCTTGGTGATAGATGACCCAGCGGAGTACGAGAAGGCCAATGCGCTGTTGGAGCGCATCTCGCCAAAGCTCATCGGGCGTGTACAGCTTTACGATGGGGTACAGCCTATCTTCGATTACTACAAAATTGAGGAGCAGATCGAGAAAAACCTGAGGCGCAAGGTCTACCTTAAATCCGGTGGCTCCTTAGTGATTGATGAGACGGAGGCGCTCACCGTTATTGACGTAAACACGAGTAAAAACGTAGGGGGAAGTAGCCTTGCCGAAACGATATTTAAAACCAACCTAGAGGCTGCTGAGGAGATAGCGCGGCAGCTGCGTCTCCGTGACATCGGGGGAATCATCGTCATAGATTTTATTGATATGAGCAACCCGCGTGATAGGACTGCGGTGGTGAAAGCGTTGGAGGCTGCGCTAAAGAAGGATCGCTCTCGTACGAAAGTCTCCCCTATGAGCCGTTTAGGATTGGTGGAGATGACCCGTAAACGCACGGCGGATAACCTGCTGAACTTTCTAAGCGAAGAGTGCCCCCTTTGTAAGGGGCGCGGCCATCTGCCCTCGGCAGAGAGCGTCTCGTTGGAGGTGGAACGAGATCTTCGGCGCATGGTGGCCGATCCGAAGTATGCAAAGAAAGAGGCTTTTCGTATTACCTGCCATCCCGACGTGGCCGAGTTTCTGATCGGGCCAGACGGAGCGACGGTGGAGGAGATGGAGCGAGAGCTGGAGAAAGCGCTTTACATCCGGGCTTCAGAGGAGGCAGTGATCGAGAAATATCTTATTGAAGCCGGCGAGATCGCCTCTTTTGAGAAGAGCCGCATCGGAATTAAGCGAGCGCAGGTGGTAGAATGCCGCATTCGTCGCTCTTTGCTGAAGGAGGGCAATCACTGCATTGGCTGGGCCGATGGCCAAATGCTCGACCTCGACGATGGGTATCGGTTCATTGGGCAGCGAGCAAAAGCGCGTATTTTGCTGGTAAGGCGCTCGTATGCAATGGCACAGCTAATCCCAGGCACGAATCGCCCCCTAGAAGAGAAGTAGAAACAGAAATGACGATTGTAGCCATTGTGGGGGCCGGCATTACGGGGTTAAGTGCGGCACAGGCCTTACTGCAGTGTTCCGAAGGGATTCAGGTGCATATTTACGAAAAAAGTCGTGGGATAGGGGGGCGTGTGGCTACGCGGCGCATTGAAGGGTGCATTGTAGACCACGGCGCCCAGAACATCAAGACAACGGAACCTGCCTTCGTGAACCTACTGCTAGAGGAGTTAGATACGGCAGACCTTGTGCCGATAGTGGCTCCCGTGCGGCTTTGGCGTGCCAATGGCGAGATCTTGCCGCCCGATCCCAGGCACGAAGCGATCTCCAAATACGCCTACCGTTACGGCCTGACGACCTTGGCGAAACTCCTTCTGGCGCGTTTGCCCAAAGAGTGGATCGCCCTGCATTTGGAGACGCCGGTGGCTCGGCTGGCAGAAGAGGGGGAAGAGGTGGTTTTAAAAGATGGGGAGGGACGTGAACTTATGCGTGCCGATTTCGCCGTGCTGACTGCACCGCTGCCACAAGCGGCGAGCTTATTGGCGGAAAGCGCGCTCTGGATGCGAGGAACCCAACAGACCCTTGATAGGGTGCGTGCTCTGCGCGAGGTGGAGTATGTGCCCTGCCTTTCCGTGCTTTTGGGGTATGGGCCAGGGCTGCCGGAACCGCCTGCTTATGCGCTTTTGGCAGAAGATCGTTCTGAAACGCTGCTATGGTTGGCATTTGAGCACCTCAAAGCACCGGAGCGGGCACCGCATGGGGAGAGCCTACTGGTCGCCCAGTGGGGGCCAGCGATGAGCAGGGTCTGCTTTGAAGAGGCAGAAGCAATGGTAGTGGGAAGAACGCTAAACGAGTTGAAACGACTGTTTGGTGAAACCTATGAACGTCCGCTGTGGGTGCAGGTGAAGCGTTGGCGCTACTCGCAACCGCGCGGCATGATGCCTTTTGAGATGATCAATCCGCCTGCGGTCGATTCCTTGATCTATGTGGCAGGGGATGGAACCCGCCCGGAGGGGGGCCGTATTCATCAGGCCTATCTGTCTGGATTAGAAACGGCGGAGGCCATCCTCGCCCGAATAGGAGGGCACAACGTTGCGTAAGAAAGAGGATAGCCGTTTTATTAGCCCAATGGAGCTACCAGAAGATACGGCGGAGCTTTCACTGCGCCCTCGCTTTTTGCGTGAGATGATCGGGCAGCAGAAGATCAAACAGAACTTAACCATCGCCATTGAGGCCGCCCGCGAACGCGGTGAGGCGCTCGATCACGTGTTGCTGTATGGGCCTCCTGGCTTAGGAAAAACAACGCTAAGCCATATTATTGCCAACGAGATGGGGGTTCCCATCCACACCACCTCCGGCCCTGCGCTGGAAAAGCCGGGCGATTTGGCCGCGATATTGACATCGCTAGAGGATCAGAGCGTCTTCTTCATTGACGAAATCCATCGGTTGAGTCGTGTGGTGGAGGAGGTGCTCTATTCGGCAATGGAGGATTTTCGGCTCGATGTGGTGATAGGACAAGGGCCTTCGGCACGTACAATCGCCCTCAACATTCCGCCGTTTACGCTTGTTGGTGCCACGACACGTGCGGGGCTGATCTCCTCTCCCATGCGAAGCCGCTTCGGCATTCACTGCAGTTTCGAGTTTTACACGCAGGAGGAGCTTACAACCATCGTTTTGCGTTCCGCCGACATCCTCAACGTGGCGATTGAGAAGGAGGGAGCCGAGGAGATCGCACGACGCGCACGCGGAACCCCCAGAATCGCCAATCGGCTTTTGCGGAGGGTGCGTGACTACGCTCAGGTGCGGGCAGATGGGGTGGTAACGCGGGAGGTTGCCATCCGTGCCCTGCAGATGCTTGAGATTGACGCTCTGGGCCTCGATCAGTTCGACAGAAGGTTATTAACGGCCATTGTCGAAAAGTTTGACGGTGGGCCGGTGGGGCTTGAAACGTTGGCTGCCATGCTAGGAGAGGAGCGCGATACCATCGAAGACCTCTACGAGCCTTACCTCATGCAACTCGGCTTTTTAAACCGCACAAGCCGGGGGCGCGCCGTTACAAAGGCCGCCTGTGAACATTTGGGGCTGCCATATCCCGCTAAGCGGGATGGTGAGCAGGAAGCGGGACAGGGACAGCTCTTCTAACAGCATGTCGAATCCGCCCTCTTGGTCTGTTTTCATCTGTAGCGTGGAGGAGGGTACGTGCAGCGAGGGTATCCTCACCCTGTTTAGGATGCTGACGGCGTTGAAGTCGCGCTCAACCGAATCGCCACAATCCAAGGGCGATTTCGTAAGGAAAGTGCTTGCATGGATGGATCCGTGCGCCTAAAGACGGCCAAGACGGTTTTATCGATTGCTCCTTTAAGTTCCCCGATGGTTCTCTGTTGGAATAAATCTTGTCGAAGTCCCTTGTGTCCCCTCGTACATGGGAGGAGATAAGGGCCTGACTTTGGCCTCTCCCTTTCCATATGACATTCTTCTGTCTTCTAGGAAAGCTGTTTTTTGAGGCGGGTTATCATAGGGCCTGTGTGTATCTTTTGGCGAGATTTCGGTAGCAGGCCCTGTGCCAATGTCGGTTGAAGGCTATCAACTATCTCGCTAGCGTGGAAAGAAGGGAGGCAAAGGGTGGGCAGATTAGACCGCTTTGACAAATTTGATGGGTATAACAGTAACATGACTGCAGATGTTATGGCCGATATATTTGAGCTAAATAACGGATGGATTGTGAGGGCAGACGCTGATGATAGACATAACATTACTGGAGAGGCTCTCCTTGTTTAAGGGAGTGCCGGGTGACCTCCTCGAGCGTGTGGCTCACGATGCCCAGATACGAAGCTTTACAGCCGGTCACTACGTGCTGTTTCAGGGGGATACCGGCGATGCGCTTTATCTTATTCTGCAAGGAACGGTGAAAGTTTTTCTCAATCTATCGGATGGCAGTGAGGTATTTCTAGCGCTGTTAGGCACCAGCGATGTGTTTGGTGAGATGAGCTTGATAGATGCTTCTGGGCGTTCTGCCAATGTGTTGACGCGTGAGCCCACCAAACTGCTCATTATGGCGCAACCGCTTTTTAACCATCTGCTCGATAGAAGCCCTAGCTTTGGGAGAAATATGCTTCAGCTACTTGCGAGAAGGTTGCGTATGGCCAATGCCCGCATTCGAGCCCATTGCACGCTCGATATTTATGGCATGGTGGCCTATCAACTGCTCGAATTTGCCGCCCTCTACGGTGAGAAATATCCGGATGGAAGCATCTATATTCCTGTTCGTTTAACACAAACCGACCTCGCGCAACTTGTAGGGGCTTCACGGGAAAGGGTTAATCAGGTGATGGTAGCCTATCGTAAAACCAAGATTCTTAAGACGGAAACTGACTTTCGTATCACGATCTATAAGCCCGACGAACTCCGTAAGCGCATCCTCCAAAATTAGGGACGTTCCATAGGAAGATCAAGCCAAAATCGGGCTCCTTGTCCTAGTTCGCTCTCCACACCGACGCGCCCACCATGAATATCGGCCACGTTTTTGACAAAACGAGTTCCAATGCCGGTTCCTCCTGGGGTAGTGGAGATAGTTGCTGAGGTGAACAGGGACTTTTTTACCTGTTCCGGCATGCCCGGTCCGTCGTCTTCAACCTCGATGCGGCAATAGGTTTTGTGGAGCGCCTTTTCGTCGGAAACAACCCTCGCACGTACCACGATATGAAAAAAGGACGCAGCTCAATCTGTTTCTTACGTACGGCCGCATCTATAGCGCCTAGGGCATTATGCACAAGGTTGTAAAGTGCGCGTCCCACAAGACGCCTGTCGAGGCAAAACGGTGGGATGTTCTCTAGTCCCTCATAAGAGATACTCACCTGGCGATTTCTAGCAATGACCTGGAGGCGTTTTAGACGCTCTTTGATGATATCACCAATGGACAACTCTTCAAAGTAGGCCGATTGCGTTCCTTTCACGTAGTCCGCAATTTCGGAGACCATCTCGCGGATATCGGTGCAACTATCTTGAATGGAGCTTTCTGCCTCCAACATCCACTCCTTCAGCGGCTCCATAGCATTTTGCAGGCGCTGTGCCAGTGCCGGCGCCTGTTCTTGTAGCGCTAGATAAATTTGATCGAGTTCAGCGAACATAGGGTTAATAAAGGCCTCGACAGTGGTTTGAACGATGCCTTGAAGGGGCGTGAGGGCGTTTTTGATGTCATGTCCTAGATCCCCGATGGCGCGTGTGACGGCGGCCAGCTCCGCTTCTTTCGCGAGACGGGCGTTGGCAATGACGGTGGCGGCCAAACTCGCTACTATCTTCAGCAGGTTCACATCCTCCTGCGTGAACTCCCCTTCGCATTTATTGAGTACCTGAAGTACACCGATAGGAGGGCTACCTAGCGTTTTCAGCGGCACTGTCAGCAGGGTTTGTGTATGGTAGCCGGTCACGACATCGAAAGCTGGGTTGTAGTGTTCTTGGGTGGTGTTGGTGAGTTGGGCCTGACCGGTGCGAAAGACAAGCGCGGCTCTTCCCTCCATATCGGTCTCTGGGTCAATCTCTTGGCCTACAAGCTGCTCCTTCCCTATTACGTGGCGAAAAACGAGGCGCCGGCGTTCCGGTTCGTAAAGTAAAAGAGAGCCCGCATCGGCCTCAACCGTATCGAGCGATACTCGCAACGTTTCGCGCAGCAACTCCTCTACATCGTTTTTCGCTGCGAGCGCAGCGCATATCTCTTGCACGGCCTCAAGTTGCTTCTGATAAAGGCGTGCCGCATCGGACGACGCCGGCATTTCATTCGGCATCTCTCTCCTCCAGAGGGAATCACTGCACAACAATCTTTTGCGACGCGAACTAACAACGAATTTAGTTAGATACGTTCAAGCTTTCCTCCTGCTTGCAAGCGAAAACGCTCTCCACGCCACTGCACACGGTTGCCGCACCAACTGGTTACATAGATGGCAAAGCTAATAAGATCGCTTACTGGCAAGAGATACCATCTTTTTCGAGGGGCCGGATCGTCGGTTAAGAAAGACACCATAAAGACGGTAAGCAGGCGCACCAACAAAACGCTGGGAACGATAACCGCGATTTCCCTTAGGGAAGGCTGTATCAATGCCCATAGCAGCGAAAGTGCGAAGCCGTGGGTGATAAGGGAGCCGGCATAACCCATTGGACGACAAGCGCGCACCGTGCGGGCCCAGCGGAGCCGGCGCGACCACATCTCTTTAAAGGCGATGGCACCTAAAACATCGTCCACCATGTAGTTAGCGATCACCACTTTGTAACCAGCTTGGCGCACTTTTTGGCCGAGCAGAAAGTCATCGGCTATTTCGTTGAGCAACGGCTGCAGGCCACCGATGCGTTCGAGCACAGTTTTGGGGATGGCAATGGTCGAACCGAAAGCGAAACCGACGCCCTCTAGCATTCGGCTAACAAGGGCACTGGGGATGAAGTCGGCACCGATTCCAAGCGCCTCTAGCTGGGCGGCAAAGGAGTGTGCTAGGGCGCCCCGATAGGGACAGGTCACTAGCCCAACGCTCTGTTGGGAATTTGCAGTTAAGAAATGGGCGGAGATAGCGCGCAGATAGTCAGGGCCGACGCGCATGTCACTATCCGCGATAACAAGCAGCTCATGTTCGGCAAAAGGCAGCAGAGCAAGAAGGTTAGCGACTTTACGGTTGTTACCCTCCGGCTTGTTAGAGCTACTGAAAACAACCTGTATGTTATGGTGTGGGTAGCGTTTTTTGAGGTCAACGGCGACGGCTAAGGCTGGATCATCGGGATCGAAAGCGGTAAAGAGGACTTGGAAGCGGTCTAGGGGATAGTCCTGCTCGATGAAACTGCGGAAATTCTCTTCGGCATAGGGGTCTACACCACATACCGGTTTGAGAACGGATATGCCAAGTGCAAGGGGTTGGTTTGGAGGAATGGCACTATGGCGCCATTGCCATGCAGCCACAACGGTAAGGCAGGCATAGGCTAGATAGCCTAGGAGACCGGCATCGAGGAGGAGTCTTGCAAGCACGATCGCTTCTTTCATTTCCCGCTTGCCTCCCCCAGGCCTACAAGGATCACTCCAATAACAATGGCAACATAGCCTAGCCATTTCAGCGGCCCGACGTGCTCTTTAAGAAAGGTGGTCGCCAAAAGTCCTCCTAGAGGATAGGAGAGAGCGGTTATAGGTAGGACGAAGCTGAACGGAGCTATTTTGAGCGCCCACATGTAAAGGAAAAAGTAGGCAGCCATGAAGGTGGTGCCTATGATAACCCAGTGGTTATGCAGAACAGCACCGACCTGATGCCATAGTGTGCCATCGCCGATCTGTTTCATCCCTCGTGAGAGCATGGCTTCGCCAAAGCTGATGGCAAATACGGCAATAAATGTGATAAATGCTGCCTTCCACTTCAGCGGGCTCATCGGTTTAGGCCTTCTCTACGTAGTCGCGCAAAGCCCTCCTCTACAGCCTCCAGCAGGCGGGTATGAAGCGTGGGGTTGGATGCGGCGATCAGCGAACCGAAGTTGGCTTCGGTGGTATCTAAAAGCTTCCAATCGGCAAGGCTACGTCCCCACGCGTCCGAAAGAACGCAGCCGGCCTCTTGTGCGATGAGAGCGGCTGCAGCCACATCGTAGCCATAGAGCGACAATGGGCGCCCCCCTCCATAACGGACGAACGCCTCGCGCGTTTGTGGAAAGTCCTTTAGGAGCCGATTGCGAACATCTACCACACCAGCCAGTTGGCCTGTAAGGAGGCGTGTTAGCTCGTAAGCGCTGCTGTTGAGAATAAAGAACCCGCCCTTTAGGGTAGTCTGGCTAGCCATGTCGGAGACGGCGCGGAAGACGAGATCGAGGGGGGCGCCTACCACCTCCAGCGTCCATGCCATGTTGGCGACTTCGGTGGTGGGAGAAAGTGTTGGAAGCACCTGTTGGCCAGCTTCGTTAAGAATGCAGGCGCCTCCACCACGCTCGGCAGAAAAGAGATAGCTTCCCTTTATCTCAGCGATGGCGGCATAGCGCACGTCGGAGAGGGTAGGGGCTTCGCAATAGTCGGCCCAGGCCACGGAGACCACGCAAGCCTCTAAACCCGCGATGGCGCTGCGTGTTCCATCGATGGGGTCGATGATGAGGATGCCTTCAGGGCTGCGATCGGGAAAAGGATGTACAAGGCCCCTATCCTCGGAGTAGTAGGCTACATTGACGTTGTGCTCATGCAGAAACTGCTCGACGGCAGCTTCTGCGATGTCATCTATATCGAACGTGGCGTCGCCGCTGGATGCTGTCCCTGTCACCTTTCGGGCGCGCCAGGTGCCGAGGTTAGGATAGACGGCCGCTTTTACATGCGCTGCTAATGCTCGAATCGTTTCTTGGGGAGTCATGGTTCCTCGATAAATAGTTTAGAATGCCTATTCAGGATACCCTCTTCATGGCAGGAAAAAGAAATCGGTATAATGCCTAAAAACGTAGAGGCGATGGCATGGCAGAGACTGCAGATGTGGTAATCATTGGTGCCGGCGTGATCGGTGCGAGCGTGGCGCACCATCTGGCTACACAGAAGGTGGGAAAGGTGCTTCTGGTGGAGGCGCAGGAGCGTCCTGGGTTAGGTTCTACCCGTTACGCAACAGGTGGCTATCGTGCACAGTTCAGCACGGCCATCAATGTCAAGCTTTCATTGTTGTCGCGAGAGAAGTTGCGCTCCTTCCAGGAGGAAACCGGCATCGATTCGGGCTATCGTCCTTACGGGTATCTTTTTTTAGCACGACGGCCGGAACAGATGGAAGCGCTCCGTCAAGCGATGAACGTGCAGCGAGCGGCGGGTCTTTCCGAGGTGCGCGAGGTAAGTGTGGAGGAGATACATGCGATCAATCCTTGGGTAAGCACAGAGGATATCGTTGGAGGCACGTTTTGTCCAACCGACGGTTTCACACGTCCCCTGCAGATTCACGAAGGCTATTTGCGTTCTGCGGTCAGGAGCGGGGCCTCTCTGTTATGCGAGCGGCAGGTTATTGAGATACAAAGTGACGGCGGGCAAAGGGTACGCGCCGTTCGTACCCAGCGTGAGACTATTGAGACACGCACTGTGGTGAACGCAGCTGGCGCATGGGCAGGTGAGGTGGCGGCGTTGGCAGGTGTGGCTCTTCCGGTTTGGCCTGCAAGGCGTCAGGTAGCTGTGAGTGTAGAGCAGCCCGTTTTGCCCGACACAATGCCGATGACAATAGATGTGGAGGACGGGTTTCACTTGCGGGTGAGGGATGGCCGTGTTCTTCTGCTGTGGCCGGCAGAGACGCCAGGTCGCTATCCCTACGATGTCTCATTCTATGAGAGATGGTTAGAGGGCCTCAGAACGAAGATGGATCGGCGTGTGCCGGTATTAAGATCCGTTGTCCTAGATAGAGAGGCTTGTTATTGCGGTTTGTACGAGATGTCTCCAGACAAGCACGTGGTGTTGGGGGAGGCCCCACGTTTAAAAGGATTTTATCTTGTAAACGGATCGTCCGGCCATGGGGTAATGCACGCGCCCATTTTAGGTCAGCTTGTGGCGGAGATGATACTTTTTGGCCAGACACGCACATTGGATGTGCACGCTTTGCGTCCTACACGTTTTGTAGAAAGCGATCTTAACCCGGAGACGGGCATCTTGTGAAGTTCCGTTTTGTGGGGCTCAGTAAGGACTAGGCCTCAATGGGCGGATGGAAATCTATGGCAGAAGCAGGGGCGAGGAGAAGTTTTTGGCGTGGGGTGAGGTTTTCCCAAAAGTGTGGGGGAAAGGGTACCTGTTCAGGGGCTCTGTAGGTTTGCTGACTCCAAGCAAGCATGCAAGGAGCATATTTGTAGAACAGGGTACGTCGAGTTCCCGGCCCTTTCCATGGGAGGGTTCCGTGCAGAAGCGCTTCTGTGAAGATCACGCAGTCTCCTGCTTTACAGGGGATCTGTTCGACGATGGGGGAGGGGCGCTGTAGAGCTTTAATATCCGGTGGGCAGGGGAAATTGCTCTTATGACTACCGGCGACGACGGCGAAACCACCGGCGCCTGGAGGGACATCGGTCAGTGACCAAGAGACCACGGTCAGACCGCAACGAATCTGGCCATTATCGCAGCGATAGTAGTGACAGGGATCGAAGGGAACCGTATGCGGGCCGTGGAGTTTGAGGCCTTTATGGCCTGGCTCGAGAAAGATAGCGTAGTCGTGGTCAAGGCGAAAGCGCTCTCCTAGAATCTCCCGAAGGATGGGAAGCACACGTGGATGGTCCATCAGGTTTTGAAACAGCGGATGCCATGTGATGGGGTTTTCGATATGCTTATTAGCTGTTTGGCCTCGCCATTGCGGGTCGCGCTCGGCCTGGGCATCTATCCAGGCGTTCATTTGGCGCACGGTTTCGGCATCTAGGACTTGTGGCAAAACCAGGTAACCTCTCAGGTCGAAAAGAAAGCGTTCTTCCTCATTCATAGCCTCTCTCCTATGCCGCGTTGTTTACACGAAAAATGCAAATGCCCCTCACGCAACGCATGAGGGGCAAGAGCGGGAGACGAGTTTCGAACTCGCGACCTCTTCCTTGGCAAGGAAGCGCTCTACCACTGAGCTACTCCCGCACACGAACCGCTAAGCGTAGAGCCAATGGGCAAGAGGGGAGTTGAACCCCTACGCCTTTCGGCACCGGAACCTAAATCCGGCGTGTCTACCATTCCACCACTCGCCCATGGGATTTCGGTTTACGGAGCACCACCGTTCACCTCAAGGGCATTTCTTATTATAACAAGAGGCAGGGCTATCTGTCAAGTGGATACGTAAACAGGTTAAGCGGTCTGTGATGAAAAAAAGCCTCCCACTACCAATTGGTAGAGGGAGGGAACGTATTGCATTTAGGCTCTCGGAGTGAGATGATGAAGCAAGAGGTTCTGTTCTTTAATAGTTGATTCCGCCTCCTGCCCCCCCTTTGCCCGTTAAAGGAGGAGGTTTCATGTGGGGGTACGTATGTTGTACCGCCGGTGGTTTTACAGCCTCTGGGCTGGGAGGCGGAGCTGCCGTAAGCGTTGGGTTGTGTGAACAGCCGCTTACAAGCAGCAGAAGCAATGGAAAAAGGCCGAGGCGCCACTTCTGCACAAATCTGTTGGTCTCTCTTCTTTCTAATTGCATAGCCATTCTCCTTTGAAAGGAACGCATCACATGTCGGTTCCTTCTTTATTGAGCGACCACAGATACTGACTCAGATCGGTAATCTGCACATTGCCGTCGGGGATGCCACGGTACCAGTTGGTTCCGGCGGCAAGGGCACCTGGGGTAAGCCATTTGGTGTGTCCATCGCAGAAAGCCACGTTACCCCCTTGGCTATGGCGGGGGTCGAACATATTGGTATCTGTGATCTGCGCCCCATTAGGGCCACCAAGACCACAGGCTTCCCCATCGCCGAAGTCGCAGGCTCCCCAGGCATCAAGCCCACAAGCTAGCGAGTTAGCCCCATAGTCGGCCGGAGAGTCAACGAGATCGCTAGGGTAGAAAGCGCCGGTTGCCGGCCCTGAGAGGATGACATCCGGTTTCGCATCGGTTATTAGCACCGTGTTGGCCGGCTCTTCTATGCGGGCGATGTTAACCGGAAACCCCCAAACCTGGCTAGCCGTTGGCAATACTTGATGGGGATCACAGCCGGGATCTGGCTGCAGATAGTCCAGATTCATAGCATAGGTAACGAAGTAGGATGACCACTGATCGCTTGTATTCGTGGGGTTGGCGGACCACTGGTGGTAGAAGTCTGCTTCGAGATCGGGGCAATAAAAAACAGAGTTACCTCGGTTGAGCGGTGATTTCACGTAGGGTTCGATAGTTTGCGGCCAGTCGAGGCGGGCGGCGATGCTACCTCCGCAGAAGAAAGAGACGCGGCTCGTGAGGCTGAGATCGCAGTTGTGGGCAGGAACCATCGTCTCATCGTAATCTTCTTCGTATTGGAGAATACCAAGTGTGATCTGCTTCATGTTGGAGAGGCAGGTGATCTGGCGTGCCTTCTCGCGGGCCTGAGCGAAAACAGGGAAGAGAATGGCCGCTAATATTGCTATAATAGCAATAACGACGAGAAGTTCAATAAGAGTAAAACCCATTCTTGATAGTTTTGTTTTCATGCTTATTCGGTCCTTTCCTTATCGCTAGGAATATTAAGGCGACGTTTTTTAGGGATCGTGGAGGTTGAGTGATAGATCGCGATCGGCGCTTCAAGTAATACGTGTTGCCAGGTTCCATCTGAGCCTACCTTCATTCGACGCAGCAGCACCTCAACGGCGCGAGTGCCCATGCTCTCAAAGGGCTGATTGGCGGTGGTGAGGGTGCAACCATGAGGGCTCCACCGTTCCGTCCCATCGAATCCGGCCAAAGCGACATCATCGGGGACGCAGACACCAAGTTTTCGTAGGACAGATTGGGTTCTCTGGGCAACGTGATCGTTAACGGCAAAAAAGGCCGTGGGTGGATCAGGGCGTTGAAGGAGCGAGCGAATGAGGGGAAGAAGCCCTTCTGAGGGGTTGTCTTCTGGGGAACCAGGGTCTCTACAGACCAGTTCCGGGCAATAGGGGATACCAGCGAGTTCGAGTGCACGGCGATAACCTCGAAGGCGCTCTTCCACAGTGGAGGCCGTGTCAAGGTTGGAGACATGGGCGATAACCCGACTGGCCTCGTGAAAGGAGATGGCGCACGATGTTCTCGGCAGCGTGGATGTTATCTACGCCAACATAGTCGGCATCGAAGCCCTCTGGAGGACGGCGGTCAATGAACACCATGGGAATGCCGGCCTCGCGAACCCGCTCAAGAGCACGGATATTTTCGGTGCCTCCAAGGTACCAGAGGATGATGCCGGCGATGTCCCGATCTTCGCGCATGCGCTGAAGAAAAAGCCGTTCTGCGCGACGGATGGAGGGCCAATCCGACTCGACCGGGGTTTCCGTAATCAGACGAAAGTGGGCCTCATCAAGTGACTTACGGATACCCCGCACGATCATGGCATAGGCTGGATCGCCGGGGGTAGGCCAAAGCCAAAGGCCGATATTGAAACGCCGTGTGGCAGCGTTGGATGAAGGGGTTATTACTGAGGCAGGGGTTTGAATAATAGGCCGGCATTTGGCCGAGCGCACGAGAAGCTGACGTTGTTCGAGTTCATGGATAGCAGCGCGTACGACGATGCGGCTAACGCCGAACTCCTGAGCGATCTCGCGTTCTGCCGGCAGCCATTGGCCGGAAAGGTACACGCCGGTACGTATACGATTTTCCAGGGTGTCCGCGATATGTTTAGCGGACGGTGAGAGCGCGTTTTTGCGCACCATGTGGAAGAGTTCCTATGTTCTGGATCTTTGACTATTATACTAAATATTCCATAATATGTCAAATGGTCGTCAGATCGCTCGATTCCATCTTCAAAATGGACCTATTTTAGTATTTTTGGTCTAAAACGATGACAGAAGCGCCCTAGACGTCTCGGTAATAAGAGGCCCCATGAGTTTCGCCAAATCACAGCTCGTCCATCGAAGTACGCTTCACTACCATGAGGGTATACTTTCTGCACGGAGAAACTAAGGCGTTCTCTCCCTGCGTAAAGGAAACTGCCTATAGTGCCAAAGGTGATAGAGAAATCGTTCCAAAAAGGAGTTTGGAGTGTGCGCGGTTGGACGGTTGGATGTGGTGTGCTCTGCTTACTGATAGCGTCTTCCATGGCGATGGCGCAAGGTTCTGGCACTTCCCCTTCCCTTGGTGGCACAGCCCACGCAACCCCGCCGCTTTCCGCCCAGATGAAGCGCCTTGCCGAGCTGTATCATCAGGCCGGGATGCTTCAGCAGGAGGGAAAACTCGATGAGGCTTTAGTGGCCTATCGTGAGTTCCTTCAACTAGCGCGTGCCCAGCACCAGCCACCTCAAACTCAGCTGCTCGCTCTGGCCCAAATCTATAATATCTACGCCCAGCGTAAAGACCTCCAAGGAATCGAAACGACGCTTCTTCAGATCGTGAAGGTGATTCCCACAGATAGTGAGGCGTGGGCGCGTCTTGCTCGTATTGCAGCGGCCAAACGCGATTGGGCTAAAGCGCAGCAACTCGCTCTCCATGCCCTTCATTTGAAACCGCCGGCGCCCATTGCAGCCCTCGCTCATGAGACCCTTGGTATAGTTGCACTAGGACGTAAGGATTATCCAACAGCCCGACAGCAGCTACATACCGCCCTCCAGTTGACACCAAACGACTTGGACGCGCGCTATAACTACGCTTTTGCTCTCTACGCCTCCGGCAACTTGCGAGAGGCGGAAACACAAGCCAAACTTGTTTGTGAGAAGGCGCCGAAAAACCTGTCGGCCCTATTCTTGTTAGCCTCCATTCGTCAAACGGGGCGTGACCTGAAAGATGCTATCGCGACTTACGATCAAATTCTTGCCTTAGACCCGCGCAACCATGAAGCGCTCTTCAACCGCGCACTGCTTGCGCAGCAGATCGGTATGGTGCAGGAAGCCGAGAAAGCCTACGTGGAGTTGCTAAGGCTCTATCCCAACGATGTGCCTGGCCACTTCAACTTCGGCTTGCTCTATGCGGGCTTGAAAAACTACCCAGCCGCTCGGAACCAGTTTCTTCTCGCCGCTTCCGTTTTAGACAAAGAGAAGTCGAAGAGGGATCCGTTGCTTATCAAGCTGCTTGCTAACCTCGCACAGGTGGAAGCGCAGATGGTTTTTGATACGGCCAATGTGGCCCAGCGTCAGGAGCTTATCGCACAGGCCGAAAGGCACTATAAAGAGGCGATCGCCCTCGACCCCAATAATCTGCGTCTGCAGTATCAGCTTGCTGTGCTCTATCGCAATGTAGGGCGCTATGAGGATGCCTTGGCCATCTATAAAAAGCGCTATGCGGAGGACCCCTCCGATAGCAGCGCTGCCTTCGGCATTGCGGATGTAGCCTTTATGCAGGGGAAACCTGATGATGCCCTCGCAATTTGGCACGATTTTGTGCAACACAATCCGAAAGACCCCATTGGGCATATCCAATACGCCCAGGTTCTAGAGTTGCGCGGGCGTTGGCAAGAGGCTGCCGACCAGCGGGCCGCGTTGGTGGCGTTGAACCCTGAGGATGGAGCCGACATGCTTTCGCAGGCGCACGATCTGCTGCAGGCCAACCAGTTGGCGGCGTCTCAGGCCATCTATAACAAAGTTCTCTCGCTAAAGCCGCAGTCCAAAAGCGCTCCCAACGTACCGAATGTGGCCACTGCGGCCAACGTTGCCTCCTGGAGACTTTCGGCCTTACAGGGACTAGCCGATATTGCGCAAAAGCAGAATAAGTTAGCCGATGCCCTGCGCTATTTGCAACAGGCGGCTGAAGAGGATCGCACCAATGCTGCGCGTAACCATACAAACCCACATGAAGAGCCTTACCTGGAAATGGCCTCGATCTATGAAAAAGAGAATCAACCCGATAAGGCCATCCAGGTACTGAACCAACTTGCCGCGCTTCTGCCCCTCAATGAAAAGCCCTATGTGGAGCTCGGACACATCTACGAACGGCAGGGTAAAGTGGAACAGGCAGTGGATGCGCTGATCAAGGCATCACAACGCGCCAAAGACCCTCTACCTGACTCGCTGGAAGCAGCCGATGTCTACCGAAGCCATAAAATGTATGATAAGGCGATCGCTCTATACCAATCTCTGCAGAAGCGCTTCCCAAAGAGCATCGAACTGTTAAGTGATTTAGCCCAAACGCTAGAGCAGAGTGGGCAAGACGAGCAGGCTTTGGGCGTCTATCAGCAGCTTTATAAGGTCAATCCCACCCTCGTGTGGGTGTTGGATAAAGAGGCAACGGTGCTGACTCGCTTAAAGCGCTATCCTGAGGCCGTTGCCCTTCGTGAGCAACAGATCGCCGCCGCACCAAATAATCCTCAGGCCTACGCGGATCTGATCCACCTCTACGCGCTTGAAGGAAAACCAGAGGAGTGTCTTGCCTGGCTTCAAGCCAAAGCCCAACAGCAGCCGGATAATGCCTCCCTGCTGACAGCTCTGCTCGACCAGTACGATGCGCTAAAGCGGCACCAGGAGGGCATCTCCTATCTCCAGGGATTGGTGAGCGCACACCCGAAAAATGCGGTCGCCCTCGCCTGCATGCAGGCGCTGCAGAGCCATGGATTGAAGAAGGAGGCGTTAGATATGATGGCGCAAGTTGCTCAAAAGGCGCCCACCGATGCCTCAATTCAGGAATCGTATGCGGCTATGCTGAGCGATAATGGAGACAAAAAAGCGGCTATCGCTGTTTATCAAAAATTCTTGCAACAGCCAAATATCCCAATGGCCGAGCAGCTCCAGATGCGACAGCTATTGGCCCAGCAACTACAAAGCACGGGCGATCTAGCAGGAGCACAGGAACAGTATGAGCAGATCTTGAAAGAATCACCAAACGATACGCAGTCGCTGTTAAATCTCATTACGCTCTGGAAAGGGCAAGGGAAGTTAGACCAGATCATCGCTTTCTGCACAAACTTTGTAGCACAACCCGGGCTTTCCCAGATGCAACGCGCGTGGACGTATACCTATCTTGGGCAAGCTTTTCAGCAGCAGAAGAACATCGCAGAAGCGCGGGCGCAATATCAGGCTGCTTTAAGATGTATGCCGCAGTTTCCACCTGCGGAGACCGCTCTGGCTAATCTGCCGGCAAAATAAAGATTAGGATAAGCAGAAGAAAGGACTTTTCGCATGAGTGATGCACATCCTCAGGAACGATCTCAGGCGGCTGTACTAGAAAGCCGTCCGCCTCTTTTGGAGATGCGCCATATCAGTAAACAGTACCCTGGCGTGAAGGCCCTTGATGATGTAAGCTTCTCTTTGGAGCATGGAGAGGTTCATGCGCTGCTAGGAGAGAACGGGGCAGGGAAATCTACGCTCATCAAGATCCTATCGGGGGTCACGATGGCGGATCGGGGAGAGATCTATATCGAGGGCAAGCCGGTGGTTATTGATAACCCACAGAAAGCTATGGACCTCGGAATCTCCACGATCTATCAGGAGTTCAACCTTGTGCCCTATCTCAGCGCGGCGGAGAACATCTTTTTAGGGCGCGAGCCGCAAGGGATGTTGCCGGGCTTTGTGGATTTTAAAACCCTCTACCGCGAGGCCCAACAGCTGATGGATCGCATTCGAGCGCGTTTCGACGTGCGAACCCCAGTAAATCAGCTGAGTGTGGCCCAGCAACAGATGGTGGAGATCGCGAAGGCTTTGGGGCGCAAAACCAAGATACTAGTGATGGATGAGCCTACGGCTACCCTGACCGAACATGAAATTGAAGCCCTTTTCGACCTCATTCGGCAGTTGCGTTCGGAAGGAATTAGCGTGATCTATGTCTCGCACCGGCTTGAGGAGATATTCGAGATTTGCGATAGGGCTACGGTCCTACGTGATGGGCACTACGTGGCGACCAAGAAGGTGGCCGAGCTAACACGCGATGAGATCATTCGTCTAATGGTGGGGCGCGAGCTCAAAGAGGCCATTCCTAAAGTTGTCGTGCCCATCGGCCCTCCGGTATTACGCGTGAGCCATCTCAACCGGAAGGGCGTGCTGCATGATATCTCTTTTGAGGTGCATCGGGGCGAGATCGTGGGTTTAGCCGGTTTGGTTGGAGCGGGGCGCACTGAGACGGCACGCGCTATCTTTGGCGCTGACCCCATTGATAGCGGCACGATCGAAGTGGATGGAAAACCGGTGCGCATCCGTTCGCCGCGCGATGCTATCCGAGCGGGCATCGGGCTGGTAACGGAGGACAGAAAACAGCAAGGGTTAGTGCTAGGAATGGCCGTGCGCTCCAACAATACGCTTTCCAATTTGCAAGCGCTCTCTGCCGCCGGCTTTATTCGCTTGGGGAAAGAGCGCAGCGTTGCCGAGAAATATCGCCAGGAGCTCAGTATTAAGACGCCGACCATAGAGCAGACCGTAAAAAACCTCTCTGGTGGCAACCAGCAGAAGGTGGTGTTGGCTAAGTGGCTTTTTGCTGGCGCAAAGGTGCTGATTTTAGATGAGCCGACGCGCGGCATAGACGTGCGTGCGAAGAGTGAAATCTATGAACTAATGAACGAACTGGCCTCGCAGGGCGTAGGCATTTTGATGATCTCTTCGGAGCTGCCGGAGATTTTGGGGATGAGCGATCGCATCCTCGTGATGCATGAAGGGCGTATCGTTGGGGAGCTGCGTCGCGAGGAGGCCACCCAAGAGAAGATCATGCACTTGGCTACAGGCGGAGAGTAGCTAGCCATGGAAAGCCCGCCGCCTCTTTCAAGCTCTAACATTCCGCCAGCCTATCCTTATCCTCCAAGCGTAGGGCCGCCACGTCGTTCGACGGGTACAAACTGTTTGCTTTGGACGCTGGGCGGCTGTGGTGTGCTCGTATTGCTAATGGTTTTAGGAGGAATTTTTGCTACCAAAAAAGTTGGTCACCAGTTTCAAGGTCTCTTTCAATCTATTGGGGCGGCTCCGATTTGTGAGCAAAAACTTTTGGAGATACGCACCGGCCTGCAGCTCTATGCGAAAGATCACGGCGGGAAGTTTCCACCAAACCTTCAAGTACTTGTTCCTAACTATCTTCCAGATACCACCAGCTTTACCTATCGTCCCAGCGACAACGACCCACCCCGTACGGTGTTCTACAAACCGCCTGCCCCAAATGCGCCCGGCGATACCGTTGTGGCGCGGTTTTGGCTAGGTACCTTCCATATTTCCGACATGCAAAAGCAATCTATCTACCTCGATCTCTTAAAAGATGGCACCATCGTGGAAGATCAGTTTGTTCGCCAGTATCTACCTGAGCGACAAATCCCCGGCGAAACCCCATCCAGACCTCATCGTTAAGATAGATCGTCGAGGAAGCTGACGAAAATCGTGCCACTAGCCTCTTCGATCTCCACGGGATAGGTCGGTATCCCATACCCGCCGATGGTGAGGCACTCGCCGGTTTGCAGGCTAAAACGGAAGCCGTGTCGGCGACAGACAAGTATCTCACCCTCTTCCAAGTATCCGTTGCATAGTGGAGCATTTTGATGAGGACAGAGACTACCAACTGCATAGCACCGACCTTCGTGGAGGAAGAGCGTGCACTCTCGTTCCTCGTTGAGGGATACAGTAAGCCCCCGACCCGGCAAAAGGTCTGCCATTTGGGCGACAGCCACTCGGCGCCATTGCATCGCTTAAGTTTAGGCCTTCTTACAATCTACCACCGGCACCCAACATACCTCCAGGTAGGTTGTTCCCTGCCGGCAAAGAGGAGGTGGGCGCTTGCATGGTCGAAAGGTCTACTTTCCACATACCGTGATCGTAGCGCATGAGGAGATTCTGTTGACTATCGGCGCTAAGAGGCCCAAAAGTAACGTGTAAGGTAATCGGAACCGTGGCCGTGTCGCCGTTGATAATCGCGTGCCCTACCTTCGCCCCTTTAAACCACTGAAAGATCATATCCATCAGCTGTCCGGCTCCAGCGCTATTCATGGCAGCACGCTGGCGATTGAAATTGTCTGCGAAACTCTTCGCATCGGGATATTTTGATCTTATAGCATCAGGCAGTATAGAGAGGTTGTAGACGGTTTCCATATCTTCGCTGCTGATTGCGGCTACGAAGCGTTTGGCCGTGTCTTCTGGGTTTGAGCGCGCGTGCATCCACCATAGGTAGCCTCCGGCGCCCAGCGCCACAAGGAGGGCAAGAAGGCAGAGTGCAATAACATAACCGGCGAGCTTGCTCTCCTTTTCTTGCTTGTGTTGGATGCGATAGGTGGTTGATGCCATGGCGGGGCGGGCAGCTGGCGTAGTGGGCATCGGTTGTGCTGGATTCGGGCCAGATGGGGTAGGGCCTGGCACTGAGGGCGATGGAGTCGGAGTTGAAGGCGGTGTTAACAGTTCTCCGCTTAGCGAGCGCAACGGTTTACGGCAGCTAGGGCAGTAGAAGTTCGTCTGTTCATCAACAGGTTGGTTACAATGAGGGCAATTGATCATAAGCAGTCTCCTATTTGGCTAGAAATTGCTTCCGGGTGGGTTGGGCGTAATCTGCAAAAGGTTAGTCAGGTCGGACTTCTGAAGCCAAACTTTCCAGTGTCCATTTCTATCTTGAATAAGGCGAAACAGCACGTGCACCGTATGAGTTTTTCCAGCTTGGTAAAGGGCCTCATGTGCCATGCTGCTAGTGACGTACAGGGTCGCGTCAATCTGAACGGTGTTTGGGGGCGAGGCAGGTTTGGGAGGGGCTAGGTCGAAATTTGGCAAGCGCTCAGTGTAACCGTGGGCCAGCGGGCAGCTGTTCTCATATTGCTTCTCGGTGGGGTAGTACATCTTATCATAGTCGCTGAGCATGTCGTACTGTTCGTCTGAACGACCGGCCTCTATCGCGCCGAGAAAGACTTTGAGCGCATAGGCTGGCGACTTACGATAGACGTTGAAATAGTAGTTTACTCCCCAAGCAATCGCGCCGATAAGGCAGATGAGAATGACAAATTCGGCAAGCCCCATTCGGCTAGAATAGGCCTCTCCATCCCTGCGCAACCCGCCGCTAACGATGCGTGCCATAAAACCTCCTTAAGAAGTAGGTCGCGAAACTATTCTACGCTTATTTGCAATCTTCCTGCTTTTTAATAGAAACAGGGGATAAGTCGGTAGAGTTCCTCAGTACAACGCTTTGGCAACGGCGCAAATAGCCTGTGCGGCATGGGCAACGTCGTCATCATCCACATCGAGATGTGTTACCAAACGAATGCGATGGGGGCCGGTGGCGTGACAGAGCACACGATAGTCGGTCTGAAGTCGTTCCACAAAAGCTTCTGCGGGCGCCTGGGTTTGAAAATAGACCATATTGGTGGGTGGGTTCGGGCTTTCGACCAAAATGCCTTGAGCGTCGGCGATGTTTTGAGCGAGCTGACGGGCGCGGCGGTGGTCTTCGGCAAGGCGCTCGATATGGTTTTTTAAAGCGTAAATTCCTGCTGCTGCGAGAATGCCTACCTGTCGCATGCCGCCTCCAAGCATTTTACGCACGCGTTTGGCTTGTTGGATGAACTCGTAAGAGCCGCAGAGTACGGAGCCAATGGGGCATCCCAGGCCCTTGGAGAGGCAGAAGGTAAGGCTATCGGCGCACGCCGCAAATTGGGCTACGGGAGTGTTCGTGGCAATAGAGGCGTTAAAGATGCGCGCGCCATCTATATGGACTCGTACATGCTGTGCTTGACAAAGCGCGTAGATACGTTGA
Source organism: Chthonomonas calidirosea T49 (assembly GCF_000427095.1). Taxonomy (NCBI): domain Bacteria; kingdom Bacillati; phylum Armatimonadota; class Chthonomonadia; order Chthonomonadales; family Chthonomonadaceae; genus Chthonomonas; species Chthonomonas calidirosea. The sequence goes on along the minus strand of NC_021487.1, from coordinate 1,288,130 downwards.
TGCACTTCCAGGGGGATGGGGTACCCGCCGGCACGATTATGGGTGTTTTCCAGTATCACAAGCGCGGTACGCGGGCTATGAAGGGAGGCAACATGTAGAGATCGTTCGATCGTTTCCAAGCAAGGCACGCCCTCTTTGCTTGGGAAAGTGCGGGTTAGGACATGAGCTATTCGAGCGGGTGCACCTACCTCGTAAAGCATGGAGTGAGCCTCGGTGTCGAGCAGAATCTCGTCGCCAGGCTGTGTATGCACGCAGATGGCCACGGTGTTGCTCATGGTACCGGAGGGCATAAACAGGGCCGCCTCTTTTCCGGTGATTTGGGCGGCAAGCTGTTGCAGTTGATGGACGGTGGGATCGTCGTCAAACACATCATCTCCTACCTCTGCCTGCGCCATGGCCTCACGCATTGCGGGGGTAGGGCGTGAAACCGTATCGCTACGGAGGTCTACGATTTCGTGCATGGCAATATCTCCGCCGAAGGGCTACCGGATGTTTTGTTTAGAAGAAGCGCAGCCCGATGATGAATCCGCTGGTATTGTAGCCGTGAATCGAACTGCCGATGCGAAAACCGGCCGAAAAAGTAAAGTAACGCGCAAAGCGATAATCGGCCTCGATGGCTCCTCCCGGAGCAAAGGTGGTGGTATCTACGCCGACGCTACCAGCGTTCAGCGTGGTGGCATAGGCGCCGAGTGTGAGGAGAAAGCGCAGATGATTGTTGCGCAGGGGCGTAGAGAATCGCACACAGGGGCCAACAAAGCTAACACTATTGCCACCGCTGAAAGGAAAGAAATGGTCGTTTGCGCTAAGGAACTCCACGCCACCGGCCACCTCGTAGCTTCCGATCCGGGCGGGAGCGCTGAAGAAGTTGCCTTCGGAGTAGAACTTGGGGCTGCCAATGGCATTCACAAGCTTGTGATCGAGGAAAAAATAGCCTCCGATATCGAAGAAGGAGGCAAGAGTACGCTCCGCTTGATTTTGAGCACGCGCAGGGCACGTATCCTCCAAAAGACCGCCGATGACAAACACGGCGAAACAAAGAACCATCGCAAGTCTTGATCGGTGCAAGAGGCTCCTCCTCAATGGACAGAAATACTTCAAACAAAATTCGTGATGAACCTTCAAGATTCCTGCTTATTTGTTGAATGCTCCCTTGGTTCCCAAGCCGAGCGTAGGGACATGCTTGGCAATCCTGCAGGCGATCGTTCCTTTTATCGGTGATGGCTCAGGCATTGTCAATGCCTCGCAGCCTGAAGATAGGCCCTGGGTTGGGGGAAGTATCGTATTGGAGCCAATGCGGCACCTTGTGCATGATCTCTCCACACATCCAAATCTCTCAGGAACCTGGTTATAATAGAGTTGAGCGATTTCGTATAGGAGGCTCTTTATGGCGAGTGACAGCATAACGGAGAGGATAGAGGTTCCAAAGCTACTCGATGAAGCGCGGGTTCGGCAGTTTGTGGAAGAGGGCTTTCTCGTTGTTGAAGGGTTGGTGTCGGAGGCAGAAGTTGAAGAACTTCGGGCAGATATCGTGGCGATCGCTCGTGGAGCCTACCCTTGTGAAGGGATAGAGCCGGCTCCTTCGGACTGGAGCGACCAAGAGGTTTTAGAGGGCATACTGTGCATTCATCAGCCTCACTACATTAGCCCGGTGATGCTGAAGTATGTGAAGCATCCTTCCATCTGTGGTGTTCTATCGCAGATCACCGCTGCACACCTGCCATGGTGGGACGGAAGCGTAAAATGCATGCAGTCCATGCTCTTTGTGAAGCCCCCTCAGTTTCAAGGACAGGCATGGCATCAAGACGAAATCTATATTCCCACCCGTGATCGCTCTCTCATCGGAGCCTGGATCGCCTTGGATGATGCCACCATAGAGAACGGCTGTTTGTGGGTTATCCCCGGTTCGCACAAAACCGGCTATCTCTATCCGCAGCGCGCACACAATAATGCCGATGAGTTTGATTTTGCGCCGGAAAGCTACGGGTTCGATGAAAACGAGCAGATCCCGGTGGAGGTAAAGACGGGGACGGTGGTGTTCTTTAACGGCTATCTGTTACATCGCTCGCTAAAGAATCGAAGTAACATCTACCGTCGCGTTTTGGTCAATCACTACTGCAACGCATGGTCATTTCTGCCTTGGTCTTTGCGCGAGGGCGAGACAGTGGCGACTGCGGATAGGCGCTGCATTGTACCGGTAGCCGGCATAGATCCCTATGCTTGGAAGGGATATGAAGAGCCGCCTCAGCGTGTATGGCTACGCACCTGCAAGGCGGCAGAGGAGCGACGAGCCGCGCGCACGGGCTCTCGTTAGGCTTAGATCCCGTGCCAAATAAAAAGCCCCTTTCTACATCGCGGTAGGAAGGGGTGTATGATTTACGTGTTTTTTGAGTTAAGGTTTATGCAGGTTTTGCCTGCATGGGCGGCAATGAGGACGTTTTGTGCGATTTAGAGGCCTCAGGAGAGGCTTCTAAGTATTTGCGCAGGAGCGTGCGTCCTCTGTGGATGCGCGAACGTACCGTTCCAATAGAGGAGTTCATAATGCGTGCTATCTCCTCGTAGGAATATCCTTCCACATCGCAAAGCCAAACGGCCTGACGGAACGATTCGGGCAGCTTGGCAAGTGCCTCTTGCAGGCGTTCATCCATTACCTCGCGCATCACGATGTCCTCCGGCCCACCTTTCGGGTCGGGTATCTGCAGCAAGAGGTTCTCCTCGCCCTCTTCGTCGCTTGTGGGCTGATCAAGCGACAGCGTTTTCTGCTTGGGCTGACGGCGCAGCACATCTATGAAGAGGTTAGAAAGGATGCGGTAGAACCAGCGTTCAAAAGGCATCTGCCGATTGTAGGTATCGAAGGAACGGTAGGCGCGCAGATAGGCCTCCTGAGTTAGGTCCTCGGCATCATCTCGATTCCCCGTCATGCGGTAGGCCATGTTATAAGCCCTCTTCTGTGTGCGAGCCATCAGCCGTTCAAACTCGCGGTGAGTCTGTTCAAGTTCTTCCTCCGACTTGATGACCTGGCCATGAGCTCCACGGCCCTTCTCCTCACTTTGAGTCTGTTCCAGGCTTTCAGGCGTTGGCACGTTGGGCTTTTCATTGGTAAGCATAACCCTGGCGCCTCCTTTCTTTTTAGTCTCTCTTTTCGATAGTTGGATCGTTGGAGATCCCTGATCCAACTATCCAATATTATGGACGATCAAACCAAGGTTTCGGTGTCATAATTTTTGCGGGAAAGTGCCATCTCCTGTAAAATAGAGGGCTGTTGAGCCCTAGGTCTTCACAGGCAGGAGAAAAGGCCACATGTGTCGAAATTTTCTTCATCTATGAGGAGAGATGCCTGGAGCGCGCGTTCATGATCTTATCACCGTCTCCACTTTGGCCGCCTTCGACGTGCTCTATGTGGCCAAAGTGCACCCAGCGTCGCTGGTGCCGCTCTGCTGCTTCAGTGGGGCCTATCTTTTCGCTGGGCTCGCCTGCGCCGGAGATTTAGATACCAACTCCAGAGAGTATCGGCGTTGGGGGCCGCTGCGGTTTATCTGGTGGCCCTACCGGGTGTTGGTGCCACACCGTTCCTGGGTTTCACATGGGCTTATTGTGGGAGGCATTATTCGAGCGCTCTATTTAGGCGTCATGTTCTTTTTGCTCTCTTGGGTGGGCGTATGGCTATGGAATCAGTGCGGGATGCACGTGGATCCCGCCTCTGTCACACAGATGGAGGCGCACTCGTTAGGGCAGATCATGCGTACACATCCGCGGGAAAGTCTGGCCTTTCTTGTGGGGTTTGTGCTTGCTGGCACGGCGCATTCCTTGGCCGACATCGTTTCTACAGGCCTAAAAAGGTGGTTGTAAGCTTCAGAACACGGTTCAAGGATGCCCGCTGTTCTTCGGCGAGCAAGCAACTTCACCGCGCGTCTCCTTCAGCTCTAGTAAGCTGGTTGTAACTTGCAAGGATAATCGCCTGTCTAAATCAAATAAACATCGTTCGTGAAACTCATAACAACCTAAGGAGGAAGTGAATGATCCGTACTTTACGCTGGCTGCCAGCGCTATGTGTAGGGCTACTGCTGTTGGGGTTAGGCTCTCAAGCTCATGCGACCCCGGCCTTTGCAAAGAAAGAGAACAAACCCTGTGTCTATTGCCACGTGGTGCCCGGGGGGCCGCGCAACTTCCGAGGTCTTTACTATGCCACACATAACCACTCTTTCGCCGACTTCGACAACGAGTACGAGGCAAAGCTAGCTGGCGTTTCGCCTGATGCGATGGGGCCCGATGCCAAGCCTACAGTGGCCGACTACCCTAACGTACATGTGGACGTGCCGCCAGTGCTTCGGTTTGTGATGAAAGATATTGATGGCAACAACGTAAACCTTGCCCGCTATGTTGGAAAGGTCATTCTCATTGTAAACACCGCTTCGCTTTGCGGCAATACCCCACAGTATGCCGCTCTCGAGCAGCTTTATGAGAAGTACAAGGATAAGGGCTTCGTGATTCTTGGCTTCCCCTCCAATGACTTCGGGCATCAGGAGCCTGGTGATAACCAACAGATTAAACAGTTCTGCACGAGCAAATATCATGTTACCTTTCCTATGTTCTCTAAGATAGATGTAAAAGGAGACACCCAGGCACCGCTCTACAAATTCCTAACCGACAAGGAGACCGATCCGAAGTTCGGTGGGCCCATCGAGTGGAACTTTGCGAAGTTCCTTATTAGTCGCAGTGGGGAGATCGTGGCACGGTTTCCAGCAGGCCTGAGCCCCGCTAAGCCCGAAGTCGTGGCGGCCATCGAGCATCAGCTCGAACAACCCGCTCCATCAGAAAACACCAACTAGCTCTGCTGTCCACAGTGGTTTGGCCTTCCCTACCGCACGGTAGGGAAGGCTCTTTTTTTTACTTGATGGACTAAATTGGCGTGCAGTCTGCCGTGATCCATCGGTGTCGAGGACATGAGCTTAGGTCTATGGGGTAGCAACGGTGCGAGGGCGCCATTCAGCGAGCAAGCAGCGAGGATAGAAGCACCCAAAAGAGGCAGGCAAGGGGCAGCACAAAGAGGAGGCTGTCGAAACGATCGAGAAAACCACCGTGACCGGGCATAAGGTGGCCAAAATCCTTTAATCCTAACTCGCGCTTCACGGCCGACTCCCACAGATCACCCCAAGGGCCTACAACTCCTGCTATGGCTCCTAAAATAAGCCCATCCCACAACGGAAGGCCAAGAGACCGCATAACAACGGCTCCAACCACAAGGGAGCCGAAAAGACCGCCTAGAACCCCTTCCCATGTTTTACCGGGAGAGAGGGTGGGAGCGAGTTTATGTTGTCCCAAGCGCCTTCCTATGAAAAAGGCAAGGCTGTCGGCCGTCCAAACACAGATAGCGGTGAACAGAACCAGCCAGGCACCTAAAGGGGTGTGAGCTAGAGGAGGTTTAGCGGAGGGAATGGTGAGAAAGCTTCGGAGAATAACCAGGCTACTAATAGGTAAGCCAATGTAGATGGCCCCAACAAGTCCGTAGAAGCGCCGTAGCGAGCCGAGCGCTATACCGGTGCGTGCTGCACGGAGCGTGAGAAAGGCGAACACGGGGATGGGCAATGCCACGAGAATAGCCGGATAGAGAGGTGATATATCGCCGCGTAAGAGCCGAAGGTAAAGCCCCACTGGGTAGATGGCACCGAGGAAGGGCAAGCTGGCCTGGAGCGCATTTGCAGATGGCGATAACCGTTCTGGCACCAGTTGATGGCTGTAGGCAGTCGTCCATTCGTAAGCGCAGAGAAGCGCGACGAGCACTATCCCACACAGCATAAGGGTGAGGCTGTGGAAACAGAAAAACAGAAAAAGGGCAATACCGACGATAGCACTTAGAATTCGTTGTTGCATCTAGATGTCTGATAACTTAAGCTCGGCTAGGGCGCGATGCTGTTGGATCTCCTGCTTTGCTGCCGATGGTCTTAGGAGAGCAATGCTCAGCAAGGCGGCGAGAATGCAAAGCGCGCAGACGAGAAAAATTACCCGATAACTACCGTGGTTCACAAGGGCACCTGTAATAACAATGGTGAGCGGTTGTGCCAAAGAGGCCGCGGTGGACTGCAGCCCCACGTAGAAACCTACCTCTTCTGGAGGCACGATGTCGGCCAGCAGAGGATAGCTTGAAGCGCTAAGGGCCGCATTACCGATGCCGGCCAACCCCATAACCCAGGCGATTTGGGTAAGGGTGGTGACTCGCAAGCCGCAAAGGCAAGCGATGAAGATGAGCGAGAAGCCGACGAGGAGGGTCTTTTTAGGTGTAAGAACTCGGTCGGCGATTTGACCGGCTGGAACAACGGCAAGGGCTGTAGAGGCCATAAGAATAAGAAACATTTGAGCGGCCTGATTGGCCGTGCAGTGGGTGATATGTATGACGAACTCGGTGAGTAGCGGCAGCACGGCACCGATGCCGAGACCGGCAAAGAAAAATCCGAGGAGACCTAACCGTGCCTGACGTAACACGCGAAGCCCTCGAAGGGCCCGAACAAGCTGCTGTTTGAAGGAAGGCGTTTCGATATCTCCTTCCGGTGCATCGAGTGGAGAGGGTTCTGGTATCATCATGCAGGTGAGAACTGCTAGGACGATCATAAGAGCTGCGGACAGCAGGAATTTGGTAGTATAGTCCCCCGGCATGAGGAGGATGGTCGCTTGACCAAACAACCCAAACAGGCTCCAGATGGCGGTAACGCGTCCCCGCTGCGGTTCCGGAGTGATGTCAGGCATGAGCGCTTGATAGGGATCGTAGGCGATATTGAAGAGGACAGTAGACAAAAAGATTAGCAATACAAGCAAGCTAAGGCGAATAGAGGAGGGTAGATGGGTTGCTGCCGGGGTAAGGGCGAGAAATAGGGCAGACAACGGCGTAAACAGCAGGATAAAGGGGCGTCGTTTGCCGAACGGGTGGCGCAAACGGTCGCTTGCAGTGCCTACAAGGGGCTGAATGATCGCGCCCTCAAAGGAGTGGGTGCTGCCCATGAGCCCCATAAGAATGGCATTTTTGGTGAAGTTGCTTAGAAAAGGGGCAATGAGGGCGTTGTTCAGAGAGAAGAAGGTACCATAGCCAAAATTGGCCAGACTGTACCAAAAGATTTGAGACGGGGTCAAAAAGCTTTGCGGTGGGCCAGGATCGCGGGTATTGGAGGCCATTACATGTTCGCTCCCCTTGTGAGGTAGTTGAAGGCCTTGTCGTAATCTTGAAGGTCGTCTATATCGTAAGCGACCTCCGGAGGAGCTTTTGTGTGCGCAAAAGCTCGGCATTGGAGGAGCCGTTCGGCCCGCTGCACGATTTCGGGAACCGTAAGTTGATGGGTGAAGAAGCGCCAGGCGACAACGGGCCCTACGCGGAGAGCCGTTTTCCACTGGCTCTTACGGGAGTGAAAGAGAGATTCTAACAAAGGAAGCAGGCGTAGATAGACCGACGTGGAGACACAAAAAACGCAGCCGGTTGTCCAATAGCCGTCCTTTAGACGGACGAATATCGCCGGTGAGTTAGGGAAACGGGCCTCAAACACCTCACGACGCAGGACGGGCACCACGAGGTCTGCATTGATAGGGCATTCATGAAGAAAGGAGTTGAGCACCTCCGCAGAGAGAAAAGGCAGGTCGGTGGTCAGCAGAAGCAGTTTCTCGGTGGGGCCATCGGGCTGTCCGTTCAGCCATCGAATACCCAACGCGATATTTTCTGGAGCCGATCGCGCGGGCGGGATAACGGCATCGGCACCTCTGCACCGAGCTTCGCAGGCAACTTCCGCGTTGCCGATGACCACAATACGCCGCACTTGCTGGATGCCTTGTAAGGCAGAAAGGGTATGGCTCAGAAGCGTCTGCCCTTGCCAGGGGATGAGCGCTTTGATGGTCGTGCCTACTTTTGCCGCAAAAGCGTTATCAATCCGTCCATCAGCGGGTAGGATGGCGTCGTAGAGTTCCACAGAGCATGTCCTCCGCACTCTCTGTGCGTCCATACGCTCAGCCCTGGCGCGATCTTGGGCAGGGCTGAGCGGCAGACGAACGCTCTCTAGTCGGTTGCGATACCGAGTTTTTTGAGTTGATCCATATAAAACTCCGGTGGATGGGCGCCAATGGCGTAGGTACGCACGATTCCCTCTTTGTCAATAAAGAGGGTGGTCGGAATGCCTTGCACACCATAGAGCTTTGTGGCCACGGAATCAGCGGCATTTTTTCCTGCCGGGTCCAGCAGCACGTTCATCTTGTATTCGGGGTGCTTCTTTAAAAAGGAGGCGCAGGCGTCGGGATCATCCCATGTATTAACGGCCAGCACCACAACATCCTTATCGGAGTACTTCTCATAAATTTTCTCAATGGTGGGCATCACCATCTGGCATGGCCCACACCAACTCGCCCAAAAATCCACAATCACCACCTTGCCTTTGAGCTCGGCGATGTCCCATGTTTTGCCTTTTGTGTCTTGAAGGCTAAAGTCCACGGCCGGTTTTCCCACGTACTTTTGCTGTAGCGCCAGCTCTTCAGGATCATCGAGGTCGGCAACCAGCTTTGCGTCACTTGGTGGGGTAAAGGTGAAGAGATCGTTGGGAACGGCACCGTTTGTATGAACATCGCTCAGCTCTTCCGTAACCGATTCGGTGTCGTGTTTTAAGTAGGCACCGGCTAAGAGATGCGTCTGTTTATTGAAGTAGAGATGAATGGCCGTGTTCCCCGCTTTGACGACCACATCGTCGCAGCGCTGTCCGTGGTAGCTCGTCGGTGGGGCCAGCGTTGCCAAAGAGAGAAAGCTGGAGGCTTTATCGAGGTTATGCTGCACGATAAGCACCACAAGCACGCTTACAAAACGGTTGCCAGGCAGGGCACCGAGCAGATCGTCAGATTTGGCTAGGGAGATGGGGGCAGCGTCTTTGGTGTACTCCTGAACGGCCTTCCGATAGATATAGAGATTCTGTCCATCTGAGACGAGGAGATCGCCGTCAGAAGAGGTTTGTATATAGAAGCGATTGGGGCGTTTAAAGGCGAGTTTGGTAACTGCGGAGGTCGTTTTCTGGTCTCCGGAGTGGAGAGTCCAGGTTTCGGTGTGTTCATAAGCCTGGAGCTTGTCGTAAGCCGATGTGGCCGCTTTCAGCACAGCGGCCACATCGGGCCTTACATTTTGAAGGGCGCTATCGGCCTTGGCTGCGCGTAGGGGAGCAAGGCTGCAGAGAGCGCCAATGAGGCCGACGAAGAGGCGATGGTAAGTTTTCATAAGGGTCTCCTTTCAAAAAGAGCGTAAGATCTGCTGTTGCAGAGTGCTCCTTTTCTCCTTCTCGCTGAGGGCAACAAGGAGATGTGAATTGCGTTGGGGCGCTAGCGTAATCCAGTGGGCGCCCGCAGGAATGGCAAACTGAAAAAGATCGGCGGGCACGGGTTGATCGATCTTCACGTTCTCGATGATCTCGGCTAGTTCGCTTTTATCCGCCCCTTTTTGAACCGATTTATGGAGAAGGTGCGTTGTGGGGTCAAAGTAGAGCGAGACGGGCACATCTTGGTCGGACAGGTTGATAGAGAGAACCTGATAGGTCTTGCCATTATCAGTTACAGTGGTGGGAGCCGAGGCGGCTTGAAATCCAGCACGCAACTCTGGATCAACCAGCGGATTGCCTTGAAGCATGAGACTAATGAGGTAGGAGGCCACGCCATCGAAGTTGACATCGTTTACGAAGTCGATCTGAGTGAGGGAGGCTGGCGCTCTAAGGCGTGTATAAGTTTTATCACTACCATCATAGTTTACGATGTACTGCCCATCGGAGACGACGGTATTCGTGGAGTTGCTTTCCGAGCGATAGCAGTATTTGTTGGGGCGGACCATGGCCAACGTATAGGCGCGGTCTACAACGATTTGGCCTTGGGCATCCCGTTGAATCAGTTCCGCGGTATGACGGTAGGAGTTCATATGCTGGTAGGCAGCGGTGGCTTGCTGCAACAGCGTGGCAACTTCGGGACGTAGCCCACTGTAGGGGTTTGCCGATGTGTTATTCGGTTCCTGAGCGGCTGCCGACATGCCCAAACAGCCTAACACCACTCCGAACCATCCAAAGAGCCGAGCGACTTTCATACGAAGACACCTCACTTAGGTCATTTTAAAAAGGAAGTGTGAGCTAGGCGACGAGAGACCTAAGGCTCACTTTGATCTGTTATGGCCGCAATACGTTTTTCGTACTTCTCAAGTTCCTTACAGAGGAGGGCGTAGAGGTCTGCATCAGTGGTTTTCGCCTCTTGGAGGCATGCGAAGAGGTAGTCATATCCTTCTAGGGGGCAGCCCTCCAAGAGGAACTTGTGTGCACGTGCTCCGATCTTAAAGGCGATGAGCTGTTTGTTAGAGAGTTTAGGGTTCACTCATGGTTATCCTTAGAAGGATGGTTGTTATTCGCGTTGTTTCGTTCTGTTGTTCCGTTCTGCTGTTTGCCGCGTCCGCGTCCTCCACGCCGTCTGCGGCGTCGTCTGCCGGCAGAGAGCGGTTCTCCTGTGTCGGCGGGTCCCTCTTCAGTGCCGTTCGCCACAGGCGTCTCTGCTAACCCTAGCTCCTCGCGAGTGGGGGCGAGCACCGCCTGCAGGGTCTCTAGGGCCTCGGCCACCACGCTTGGGTCGAGATCGGTTTTAGGCAGTTCTGCGGGCAGTAGCGGGGGAGAAGCCGTGCTTTGCACCGGCTCGTCTAGATGAGGCAGGCCAATGCGCTCCATCTGATGGTAAGAGGCCGCAAGGAAGAGATAGGTCGTGCCTTGGCGCAGATGCAGGGCATACTCAGCGGTCTCCTGGGAGAGCAGGCGGCATTGAGCGAGGTCATAAAGCGCTGTCGGGGCTGGCAGGCGGAGGACACATCGGCCATCTTGTGTCGCATGAAGAACGATCCAGCCGGAGCCAGCCTCCACGATGTGTTCGCCCTCAGAAACCCACAGATGGACTCCGGCAAAGCGGCAAATCCCCCGCAGTAGTTCCAACGGCAGCACGGTCTCGCCAATAAAGACGGACTTCCAGTCGCCAAGCTGTTTTACCGCCACGGAGGGCAAGCCGGTTTCGATGTATTCGGCCAGCACGATGGCGTCGGGATCGTCCACGTAAAAAGAGGGATTTAAGCGTTCTCGGTAGCCGAATTCGAGGTCGGTAAGGCGTTCCGTGATGGGGTGGGAGGTTTGCACAACGCGCGAGCCCATTTCAGAGCTCCAAGGTTGCAGGCGCAAGCGAAGGCCCACCACGTCGAAGGCGGTCTCCTCCATGCCGCTTGAGGCGCGCGGTTTTGCCTCGCATGTGCCCGGTGCGTAGAGCCAAACGAGAGTTTTTTTGCCGGAGTGCAACTTCTCACGAATGGCCGCTCGCTGCTCTGTTGTGAGTCGGAAGGGGTTGAGAAAAATGTAGAGTTTACCATCGGTTGGAAAGTTCGGAGAGGTGACGTCGCTTTGCAAGTAGAGGCCGTATTCAACGCCACAGCGCTGCACCACATCCCGCATCTCTATGGTGAAACGACGGAAGAATCCCTCCCCACGTTGGATATGAAGCAGGCTCTTTTCATCAATGAGGACAACCACCTCGGGGTCTTTACGAGGGATACCGGGAGCGGAGACGATACTGGCGAAGAGCTTCAAGCGTTTCCAGATGGCCTCATCGTCGAGCCAGCCTTCACCCCAGAGGTCCATCCAGCCTACGGCCGTACGGTGAACGAAGGCACGGCCAATGGTGCGCAGTTGAGCCTGTTCGGTTTGGCGTGCGTCGGTGAGACGCGGGTTAAAATCGTCGGGTGTTTTATTAGGGACGGCCAGGTGGGTTTTGGTATCGTCTTCGGAGAGCCACAGTTTGCCGTGAAGCCACATGGAGTCGACTGGGGCCGGAAAGGAGGCGGCTCCGCCTGGCTTTCTATCTCGATAAGAAGGAGGGCCGCAGATCAGGTCTATGCAGCGCTCAGCCAACAGCCTATCGAGAGCAAGATGCCCACTGTATCCGTGGGTGAACTCAAATGTGTAGCCGTAACATACGGATACCAGAGCGCGGTATGCTGTAGCGCGTTTCACGGCACGCGCCAGGGAGATGATGCGTCGTGCGGTGGTCTCGGAGGTGAACTCCATAAAGTCAATGAGATGGCGCTCTCGGCGTGTTTCAAAGAAGGCGCGCATTGGGTCGGGCTTGGTAGGAAGGGCAGGTATTTCTGCTGTATGGAACTGCACGTCGCCGTCGAACCAGGCCGCACGAAGGGCGATAAGGCTCCCTTGGTAGCGCTCACGAAGCCAGTCTCGAAACGCGTCGCGGTTAGCCATCGAGCGGTCGAATCCGAGATCGGCCGGCTGAAACCACTCCCCTCTTTCGAGGTGATAGCCAAAGACGCGCTCTCCCCAAGGTTGCAGGCGCAGGTGCTCGATGAGGGTTTGCAGAGAGCGTTCGCACTCTTGCCAGAATCGTTGGCTTGTGATGGAGGGATCGCCGGTGGTGCCATCGGCGTAGGTGCTCATTTCCAGAGGGTATTCGCGTCGCCAACCGGGAGCCGGATAGAACACGAGCCGCGGCATGACGAAGCCTTCAGGGTCGGCTTCGAGAATAGAGCGTAAGCGCGAGTCGATGATCTCCAGTATTTCGCTCGCTTCGGAGAGCGGACAAGGAAGTTCGATCAAAGTGGAATGAAGATGAATGCCCGACTTGGCCGCTTGGCGAATCTCTTGAAGCACCTTGGCCTCGCATCTTTCCTCGCTCAGATTCCCAAAAAAGATAGTGGGAGGATAGGCCCAACCATTGATCAGGATCACGGGCATGCCGTCGCGCTCGACAATGTGCGCACCGACGGCAATATCTATGGGAGGGAATTCTGTGGCGGGCGTCGTTTCCGGCAGAATCGGTGTGGGTTCGGGACGTCTTCGCGTGGTACGAGGCGATCGCTCTCTTGGATAAGTCGTGCCCGTGTCGGTGGTCTTACCGACAGACCTTTTTGTGCCTCGCCGCGTGGTCTTGGTCTCTACCGTCTCGGGAGCCTCGGGCTGCTTTGGCGAAAGAGAAGGAAGGGCGACAGGTGACGTGGTGCTAGCTTCTTCAGCCGTCGGCAACTCTTCCTGGGGCGGTGGGGTTTGTGAGACGATCTCCAGGGAAGGCGTTTCTAAGGGTGATTCCCCTGTAGGCCCAACGCTCTCCTGAGAATCCGTTGAAGGGGGGAGGGGGGGCGATTCTGGAACCACCTCTGCTTGTTTGCGTCGTGACGTGCGCCGCGGTTTGGATGCCGGCTTGGGCTGTTCTGTGGAGGAAGGCTCCGCTTGCGGCGCTTCGGGCAGACGAACAACCTCAGCCGTTGTAGCGCCGCTGCTTGTTGCTTCAACATCCGAGAGCGCTTCATCCACCGGCACCACTTCCGCCGTAACATCGGCAGCACTTGCAGCAGCTGGCGCTTCCGTGTTCTTTTTGCGTTGGCGTGTTCTGCGTTTCGTAGAGGAGGCTTTTGTGGCCGGTTCCTCTGCCGTCTCGATCTTCTCTGTGTCCTGCGGTGTGCTACCCTTTATGTTTTCCGAGTTTTCATTGTTTGTTGCAGTTAAACTTGTCTCAGATGCGGGTTCCGATGTAGATGCTGCGACAGACCCCGTGCGCCTTCGGGTGCGGCGGCGCGTTGCGGGCGGCGCATCCACATGAGACGGACCCTCTGTAGGAAGCGTCTCCTCTTGAACGATAGGAGTATCGGCTTCCTGCCGGAGTTCGTCGTGGGTCATTCAGTTGTCTCCTAATCTCTGTTCCGCCGCATAGTTTGCGGAGGGAATGGCCTTTAACCAACATGGGCGTCGAATAGGCGCTTATTCCCTCTGGTGAGCCCCCACAGGCAGACCGTGGAGGCTTTCTTGCCCCGTATCCCTAGCAGGTTTTCAAATCCTATTCTTTGCCGCTGAGCCTAGGCATAACAGGCACTTCATAAGGCTGCATTCTGGCCGCTATCTTGCTTTCGCAAGAAGGACCTAACGAGAGCGAGCTTCGAGCTTTGGCAGCAAGTTGCGTTTCAGCGGCAGCGAGTTCACTATGCTCAGACCAAAAGCCCTCACGGAACAACTACCATTATACTATGCAGCATGCTTTTTGACAAAAGGCCTCGAACACATCGGCAGCATTGGCCCGAACAGGTACCAAGTTCTTAGCCAGCTGCATCCTCTCACTCAATCAACGCAAGGCTGTCAACCGCATCCATTGTCAGTGCCCAAAACCGATAGACACTTGGGCGCTGCGCGACATTGGCTTTCTTTTGTAAATTTAAGCCCGATGCGCGTGCAGGAGCTCGGGTTTAAGGGCAATAGTTTGGCTTCGTTCTGGCCCTACCGAGAGCATGGCAATGGGCAACCGAGTAAGCTCTTCCACCCTCTGGATATATCGAAGGACGGTAGAAGGCAGGTCTTTCACGTCGCGGACGTAGGCGATGTCTTCATGCCATCCTGGAAGCGTTTCATAGAGGGGAGTCACGGTGTTTTCCATAAAAATATCAACGGAAGGTAGTTCTAAGGGACGACCGTGGCCGTCGGCATAGGCATAGCAGATTTTAACCTCATCGAGCCCAGAGAGCACGTCGAGGTGACCCAGTGCAAGGCATGTAAGACCGTTGATCTGGGCAGAGTAACGAAGGACGGGGACATCGAGCCATCCGCATCTTCGCGGGCGACCGGTGGTAGTGCCATATTCATGACCTTTTTCTCGAATATATTGGCCGGTGGCGTCGTGCAGTTCGGTGGGAAAAAGGCCGGCTCCAACGCGGGTAGTGTACGCTTTGGCAACGCCGATAACGCCGTGAATGAGGGTCGGCCCCACGCCAGTGCCGAGACAGGCACCGCCCGCAATAGGGTGTGACGAGGTGACATAGGGGTAGGTGCCTAAGTCTATATCCAACAAGCTCCCCTGGGCGCCCTCAAAAAGCACACCGCCTTGCACGGCCGCGGCATGAATGAGCGGAGTTGTATCGCAGACGTAGGGTTTTATCTGTTCGGCGTAAACAGCATACTCCTCGAAGAGCGTTTCGGCGTTCAGCGGGGGGTGCTGGTAGACAGAGGTTAAGATGGCGTTTTTAAGCGCAAGCACGTCTGCAAGGCGTTCTCTAAAGCGGTTTGGATGGATGAAGTCGCAGAGGCGAATGCCAATGCGGGCGGCCTTGTCGGCGTAGGCCGGGCCGATGCCACGGCCGGTTGTTCCGATTTTCGCTTCACCCCGTCGGCTCTCTTCGAGTTCATCGAGCAGACGATGATAAGGGAGAATAACATGGGCGGCTGCAGAGAGGTAGAGGTTATGCAACTCGACGCCACGCTGTTTGAGGTGGGCGATCTCTTCGGCAAGGATGGCCGGGTCTATAACGGTGCCTGCTGCGATCACACATTGAAGGTGCGGATGAAGGATGCCTGCGGGAATAAGATGAAAACGATACTCCTCATCACCAACCTTCACCGAGTGGCCGGCGTTGTTGCCACCCCCATAACGAACCACCATGCGCGCCTCTTGGGCCAAATAGTCTATCAGTTTCCCCTTAGCTTCGTCGCCCCACTGCGCGCCCACAATAACAAGATTGTTCATACGTTTCTCGACCTCCAGCCCCACGGGAGTCGAAGCCGCGCGGGGCGGTTTCGTTCCTCCCTTTTCCCTCCTCCTGAGGGGATCCGGAGGCGACAACTTCAAATTGGAATCGGCATAAGGCTGCCAAACGACCTAAAATTTTTAGAAGACAACCTCAATGCCGAGCTATTATAGCACAAAAGCTTACCCATACGGAAAACGGTAGCGGTACCGACCCTCTTTGTCTAAATCCAAAGAGGGTCGGTGCTTGGGTTAAAGCGGAAAACGGACTTGAAGCGTGAAAAGTGCGGGGCCGTAGCCGGCGAAATGAACGGCGCCTTCCAGCCCTTGATCCCGTGTAAAGTTGGCGCCAAAGACGATTTTTCCACCAAATCGCGTGCGCTCACCAAAGTAAGGGCCGATGCCAAACCCAAGATAGGGGTTATGGATGCCGACGAAGGCCGGGTGATAGATCAGATCAAAGGTGAGCGGAAAAAGGGTGGAAACCCCGCCAAAATTCGCCGAGACGATCGCATCGAAATCAATGCGAGCACTAGAACCTCTTCCGAAATGAACCCCGGGCACGTCGAGGTCTACACCGCCGTCGAATTTGGTGCGCGGAGAGAGCTCTGCTCCTAATCGTAGGTTAAGAGGGACGAAATGGCCTCCAATGATAGGCCCAACCTGACAAGGGGCGGGTTTGGAAAAGGGATCGAACGTTGAAACTTGAGTGATAGGAGAGAACGGCGTATTGGGGAGCGAGGGTACATCCGCTTTGGCAAACAGAGGAACGCTTGCTAGGGTAGCAAAGGCGATAGCTTTGCTTAGCTGAGAGCGGGAAATCATGGGCGAAAAACCTCCTCGTCGAGAGAATATTGGGTTGAGTAAGGGAAAAGACAACCTCTTTAGTCTAGCATACATATTGGAAGCGATTCAAGGCAATTTTGTTCCCTCCTCTAAAGGAAGCTGTCTTACCATCTCAACAAAGCTAGGTAGATGGCCACAAAATGCGAAGCAGCATGCCGTCGAGCAGTAGCCCCAAGCAGGCCATTACCACCGCCCACAGCTTCCACTTACGGAAATGGAGCGATTGCAGAAGCAGCATAGCACCGAGGAGGAAGGCTGGGACGGCACTTTGTGCCACTCCATCAACAAGCGCCTGATGAAGAGAGGGCGTTAACGCATGCTCCCTCCACAGGGAGGCGGTTCCTCCCATGAAGAAGAGCATAAGACAGATAAAGACGAGACAGGCAACTCGCTCGTTCCTTCCGAGGTCGGCAGCGCAGGCTGTGATAAGGAGACTGAGTGCAAGCAGGCCAGAGATGCAAAGACCAGGAAGTAAAAAGGAGAAAGCGGTAGGCTCTTGATAGAGGTGGACACCCACCATAGCGAGTGGCGAAAGGCAAAGCAGCCAAAGTGGCAAAAACCAGAAAGCTACTTGGCGAAACGTAGGGCGTGCGGGCAGTACACGCAAGAACACAGGAATCTGGAGTTGACCGGCACTGCTTTCCACCATAATGCGATCTTCAAAGGCGCCCGTTTCCCAGACTCTTCTACTATCGGCAACAATTTGGAGCGTTTGTCGAGGATGTTGAAAGTGCATGGGGCTTATCTCTATCCACTCCGGGGCGTGAACCACGCATCCCTGTACAGGCCCCTGAACTCCTTTAGAAAGCACCCGTACACGCAGAGTGCGCTTTTCTCCTTTTCGCAATTCACCAAAATCCACCTCCTGTGGGTCGGCAACGAACAGGACGGGGCGTGGACGTCTTCGGAAAAGGGTTTTGGGTACCGAGGGTTCCGGCACAACCTCAGCAACGACGGTCCCCGGCATTGGTTGAGGCCCCCGCATTGGTAGGGGGGGCTGTTGGGGAGGTGCCATACCATTTGGTGTGGTGGACGTGGGATAGGCCGGAGGGGGCTGTAGACGCACCTCGGCTAGCTCAGGCGCCAAGCTAGCACGTAGAGCGACGAGGTCATCACGGAACGCACGCGCCGTGGCGTAGCGCTCCTGCTTATTGCGAGCCAACGCACGCTCAAAAATGCGTTCTAGCTTAAGGCCAACGCCATTGCCATCCACAATCGCCCGCGGTAGGTATTCCGTTACAGGAGTTGGGCTCTCTGTCTCTAAGACGCGTTTCCAAGCGAAGGGATCACGGGTTTGTCGTACTTTAAAAGGGCGCTCTCCTGCCAGCATCTCGTAGAGAGTTACCCCCACAGCCCAGAGGTCCGAGCGATGGTCAGAACGGTCTTCGGATGAAAAGTCTTCCGGAGCCATATAGGCATAGGTGCCGGCGCCACCGGCATAGGCATTGGTGGCTAGGATCTCTGCAAGCCCAAAATCCACTAGTTTCACCACGCCGTCGCGACCTACCAGAATGTTGGCCGGTTTGATGTCGCGATGGACAGTTTGGAGGCTATGCGCATAATCGAGGGCATCGAGCACCTGGATGGCAATGTCGAGCGCCTGACCAAGAGGCAGGGAACCCTCCTCACGTAGAATCTGGGCTAGGTTTTTCCCTCGCACGTACTCCATGTCAATGACGAGGTGTCCCTCAATACGATCAATACTGTGCACGCGCACAATGTTAGGGTGATGAAGTCGGTCTAGCAGTCGCGCCTCTTCAAGGAAGCGCCTTACATCGCCAGCTTCCGCATCTATTTCCTTTAAGGCCACTTGTCGGTTTAAAAGGGTGTCGCGAGCAAGATAGACGATTCCGGAGGCCCCATGGCCTAGAATATCGAGGCGCTCGTATTTGCCAAGCATTCCCAAAGGCATCGTTTTATCTCGCTTGTGAGGTAGATAGTTCGGAGCTTTGAGGGCGCGCAGGGTAGGCCTGAATAGATTTTAGTCGCCCGTTGTCAATGACATAGATCGTTCCTGAAGGCGCTACAGCTAAACAGGTGGGGGCGACGAGCGCTCCCTTGCCGATATTGGTGGCGACGCGCGTGCCTTCTGGTGTGAATTTCTCGATACAGCGTAGATCCGGTCGAATCTGATAGCGATTTCCCGCCTGATCTAAAGTAAGGTAAAACTGGGCTGTGGGTTTCGTTTTCTTTGCGGATGTCTCTGGCGAAGAGGGGATCTGTGCATTGACTGGGACAGGGCGTAGCAGATGCGTCTGTGGATTAAAGTCCATCAACTTGCCCTGAAGCGTCGCCACCAAAAGGTCACCATTGGGCATGATTTGGAGAACATCGTTGCGCAGCGGCATATCAAGCTGTTTTGTTGCTACGGTAGCGTAGCTTAGGGGCTCGAACACGGCAGGTTTGGACGGTGGCTGAAGGAGTACCACAGGCTGAGAAGGCCTTGCATGTTGCAACTTGACGAAAAGATGGTATATCCAGGCGGCTTCGCCAAGGGCGATCAAAAGCAGCAAAAGCGTGCCAACGACCCAACCTCTAGCAACTTTGGAAACGGTCTTTGAATCGGCAACCGTTTCCTGCGTAAGAGCATAGCGCCAGTTGGCGGTGTTGTCGGTGGGGGTCTCCTCTTCAGGTGGCAGAAGAGGACGCATGGGGCCATAGCGCGCCACAAGTGCGGTGACATTGTCGGAGCCGCCGTGGTTCAGCGCGGATTCGATCAGGCGATTGCAGGCCTCTTGGGGGTCGGTGGAGGAGACGAGAATTTGGGCGATCTCTCGCTCGGTCACTTCGGTGGTAAGGCCATCGGAACAGAGGAGAAGCACGTCGCCCACCTCAAGGGAGTGTAAAGAGGTGTCCACCTCGACGTCGGGTGCAATCCCGATGGCGCGGGTAATGACGTGGCGATACCGATTCGCCTCAGCCTCCTCGCGAGTCATGCGTCCCGCCTGTATCTCTTCCCATACGGCCGAGTGGTCTGCTGTAAGCAGGCTTAGGCGCCCATGGCGGAGGAGGTAGGCACGGCTATCGCCGACGTGAGCGATGGCCAAAGTGCCGTTGCGAATGAGTGCACAGACGCAAGTGGTGCCCATGCTGCGCTGCTCGATGCGATCGGCGCGCCGTGTGAAAACCTCTTGGTTAGCAGCCTGAAAGGCCTGCAGGAGAAGGCTTACCAGCTCTTCATGAGGGCTGGTTTGCAAAAGCTGATGGATGGTCTCTGGCACCGTATGTGCGGTAATTCGAGAGGCCACGTCGCCCCCACCCATTCCGCCCATGCCGTCGGCAACAAGCAGAACACAATCGAGTAGCCCGTTAAGAGCGGCCCGATCAACAACGGCGAAACTGTCTTCGTTGTGCTCGCGTTTATGGCCGACGTCGGTACGACAGCCTATGCGGATAGGAATCGGCTCAGCAACTGTCTGCACGTTGTATTTCTCCCCTAGTCGTGGCTTCGGCGGAGTAAACGAACGATCAGAAGTCCAAAAAAGAGAAAGACGATTAGGAGTGCGAAACGCAGTAACCCCAAAATGATCATAGTTCGCTTCCGATCTCGAAGCTGAGAAGCACGTCTCCTAGTTGAATACGGTCTCCGCTATGCAAAACGGCGGCCTCGCCGGGTTGGAGAAGTATATCGTTCAGTTTTACGGGGGCACCCTCCTGCGACTCAACGCGATAGCGGCCCTCGTGAAGGAAGATACGCGCGTGCCGAATAGCCACGTTTCGATAGGGTAGCACGATGTCGTTGGTAATGCCGCGTCCTATGTAGGTCTCCGAGCCGAGTACAAAACTATCGCGTACCTTATCGCCCTCTAGAAGCAGTAGCTGAGCCTTCGTTGCCGAGGAGGTTTGAACGGCGTCCACCGTTGCTGCGGCTCCTCCGAATTGGCCGATGACTGCTTTGGGTTCCGGGGCTCTCGATTTCTGCAAGCCGGTCGTTCCGGGCTTGGTCTCCTGTTCAAACACTAGGTGGGTGCTTCCAATAAGAATATCGTCGCCAGGTTGCAGCAGATGGCTTTCTACACGATGCCCGTTGACCCAAGTTCCGTTGGTGCTGCCAAGGTCATAAAGAGTAAAACGTCCATCCTTCTCGCGCTCAATGCGCAGGTGGCGTTTAGAGACCATGGGGTCTTCTTCTAATACGAGGTCGTTTCCAACGCGCGACGAACGCCCAATGTAGATGGCGCTGCGCAGCAGGGGGTAACGAAAGACCGATTTCCCCGGCGTTTGGATTTGAAGGTAGGCTGTTGCCATCCCGGCAACGGTTTGGCTCTCCTCTCCCGAGCGACCCACAGCGGCAACCGTGCGATCTTCTTCTGCTGGGGGCGTCATCGGGACAGATGGGGTACCGATGCGAGCGCTGTAGCGGCTACGAATGGATATTTTAGGGGGATGGCGCTCCTCGACCTCTTCTGGCGTGAGAACTTTCAGCACGAATTCCAGCTCCCCTCGAATATGATATCGGTTTTGCCGACAATAGCGCCGAATGGCCTCTTCAAGCTCCGCTTTATCGAGAAACGAGAGAAGATACTCCTTCTCCTCTTCATCTTCTGGGCAGAGTTCAAGAATGTATTGATTGGGCACATAGGTGCGTGTGTCGAAGCCCTCTTTTCGGTTCTCCTCGAGTTCGGTGAGGATCATGCGAAGAATATCACGGGGGCGCACATCATCGTTTCCACCAAAAAGTCCCTCATACCATTGTGCAAAAGAGTGATTGATCTTTTCAAAGATGTCCATCTTGCCAGCCTCCTAGCAGATAACGATCGCATTATAGCTTCAATCGAGCAATGGCGTCAACGTAGGCCTTATGAAAGGAGTGGTGCAGAAACCACAATGCAAAAAATGAAACGCCGTGAATAGTATTCCGTCTTATTGTTTGAAATTGCCGCTGCTCAAGTGTTGGCAAGCGGTTTGGTTCGATGAGGAAAGGAGAAAGCAAGGTGTTGTTGATTGGGAGATCACGCCGCATGCTCACGATGGCATGCCTCTTCTGCACAATGAGTTCCCTTAGTTGGGCCACCTGCACGTCACCCATGCAGGTCATCTCTCGTGCACCGGTTGGAGCCGATGTGGTGGCGCAGATACGCGCATTGTCGGCGAATGGAGAGCTCGGTTTCTTGAGTGCTTTTTGCCAGACCGCAGTGCCCAGTGAAGTTGCGTTCTGTCAGGCGGAGAGAACGCTGAGGTTGCATGCCAATTTGGTCTGTCACGCTGAGCAGCTCGCCACGGGGAAAAGCGCCTCGGTTCCTTTTGCAGAGCGGTATCCTTTTGATCTCACCTCGCCGGCATCGGTTATATTTCGTGGAAGTGCCGTGCTCTTAGTAGCTGCCAGTCGAGTTGCCGTGAGAAAAGGAAAAATAGGCGAGGCGCTTCACTACGAAAACCTTCTCTTTCGTTTGGCCAAGAGGGCGGGAGCCAGTCCCTGCCTAAACGCTTGCCTAACGCAGGCCGCCATCGAACAGCTCGCCCTTGAAAACATGCGTTTCCTTCTGACCGTAGAGGGCAAAAACGGAGAGTTTGTAAGAGAAGCCTTTGCATGTTATCGGCAGGGCTATGTCCTTCCAGATTTCATAAGTGCTTTGAAGGGGGAGCGAAGGCTTTTGTTGCGTGAGGCCAAGACAACAAAAGGACAGTTCAAAGACGATGCGACTCAAGTGCTGGCTCGCCTTAATGGCGCGTTACCGCTGGAAGCTAAGCCCTACTGGCAAGTTGTTAACAAGCTCAGAGCGCTTGATCGAGAGGGAATAGACCTTTCTGCTGCAACAAGCTCGCAATGTGATGTGCCACACGCCTTCTATGCCGATATCGCCAAGGTACGGGCCGATGTCATTGCCCAAGCGCTGCTAACTCGTTCGGCTCTGGAACTACTTGCCTTGCGCTGCGTTAGGGGTAGACTGCCGGGTAGACCGGATTCATCGAAATGGCCGCGTGACCCTTACACCGGTCGTGCGTTAGGGTATCGCAAAGTGGGGGATGGTTTTCGTCTCTCTTGCGAAGACACCGCGACACCCTCTTGGAGCCGAGAGTTCTTTTGGCAACCAGATAAGAATCCTCTGCACAAGTCGCAGGCTCCTAGGAGACACCGTCCAGGTCTCATGATTGCCCAACAGGCCTAAAGCGCTGAGGGAACCTCACCAGGTTGTTTCTACCAGCTGCCTTGTTCTCCGCTGCGAGGTATAAGATGCGGCGATCGGCTCGAGTAGAATAGTTAAGGCGAAGCTTAATATGGGGCCTTGCCTAGCAAGAGCAGGAGATAAAAATGGAGCAACATCGCGGGATTGTTGTGGCCAAACGGGGGCTGGTGGCCGCCTCACAGCCGTTGGCAGCGGCAGCAGGGTTGAAGATGTTAATGGACGGTGGCTCTTTTGCCGATGCGGCTATCGCAACATCGGCTGTGCTGTGTGTAACGGAGCCCCATGCTAGCCATCTCGGAGGCGACGCTTTTCTCATCGTTTATGAGGCTGCCACGAGCAAAACCTACGCCTTTAACGGAAGCGGAAAGGCTCCGCAGGCAGCGACGGCTGAGCACTTTGGACGGGCCATTCCCACGCGCGGCATACGTTCGGTAGCGGTGCCCGGCTTGGTGGATGTATGGCATGAGTTTCATCAGCGATGGGGACGTTTGTCGCTTTCCAAAGTGTTGGAGCCTGCCATCTCTTATGCCGATCAGGGCTACCCAGTAGGTTTTCGTACGGCCCGTGTTTTTCGCGACTCGCAGGCGCTATGGCAAGAGTTTCCCGCAACGTTACGGGCGCTTACCGGCCAAGACCATCCTCCTCAAGCAGGCCAAACCATACGGCAGCCCGCTTTGGCAAAAACGCTCGCTCTTATTGCCGACACGGGGCGGGAAGCGTTTTACGAGGGGGCGTTGGCCGAGGCGATAGTGCGTTTTTGCCAAGCTCAAGGAGGGCTGTTGAGCTATGAAGATCTGGCAAACCACCGCACTTGGATTGGGGAGCCGATAAGCACGAGCTACCGCGGTCACACCGTTCACGGTCAGCCACCCGTCTCACAGGGACTGCTCTTGCTTGAGGAGTTAAACCTTGTAGAGGGTTTTGACCTCTCTCAGATGGGGCCTCTGAGCGCTGATGCCATCCATGTGATGGTAGAGGCGAAGAAGTTGGCTTTTGCCGATAGAGCGCGCTTCTTAGGCGATCCCGATTTTGTATCGGTTTCTGTGGAGAAGCTGCTTGATAAGGAATATGCAGCCCAACGACGTGGTGAGATACGTATGGAAAGGGCTTCTGTTCCGCAAAGCCACTCCGAATTGGCTCATGATACGACCTATTTTTGTGTGATGGATGCCGACGGCAATGCCGTTAGCTTTATTCAAAGCGTGTTTTGGGGATATGGTTCCGGCCTAGTGGTGGAGGACACTGGCATCTTGCTCAACAATCGGCTTAGCGGTTTTTCTCTCGACTCCAAAAGCCCCAACTTCCTTCAGCCGGGCAAAAGACCGTTGCACACCCTCAACGCCTGGCTTATTACCCGGCCGACGCCGAGTGGAGAGCGCGTGACCTATGTGGGCGGAACGCCCGGGGCCGACTGGCAGGTTCAGACGAGTTTACAGGTGATCTGTAACTTGCTGGATTTTGGCATGAATCCGCAGCAGGCATTGGAGGCTCCCCGCTGGGCGCATGGCCCTTCTGTTCCTGAAAACGGGCCGGCAAACCTTCTACAGATCGAAAGCAGAGTGGATATGACCGTGATTGAGGCGCTGCGGCGTCGAGGTCATGAAGTGGCGCCCATTGGCCCGTGGGCTCACGGAAGCGCCTGTCAGCTCATCGCATGCGACGATCAGACAGGGGCTTTGCTTGGTGCTTCCGACCCTCGCTGCGATGGGGAGGCAGTAGGATTTTAGTGCGTTGAAGCAAGTTCGTGGCGATACGGTTGCGTTTGGCCTACTAGGCTCAGTATAATGATTATGTGTATGTTCTAATTTTCCACAAAGCTAAAATCTTAAAATGCCGGTTGATAAGAACGTATTGGGGAGAGTTGAGTGATGGAGGAGAACCAAGAGGCATTGGGGCGTCTGGATGATCGTCTTAAGCCGCCGCCGGAGTTAGAGGAGTTTTGGCAAAAGCACCCGGAGATCGTGAAATTGGGAGACCCAGTGTTGCGAATGGTTGCTAAGCCGGTTGTGCGCTTTACCAAGGAGACACAGGAGTTGATCAAGCGCATGGAAACCATCATGCGCGATGCGGATGGGCTTGGATTGGCAGCGCCCCAGGTTGGAGTGTCGCAGCGCATTTTGGTCTACGACGTTGGGGAGGGATTGCAGGTTCTGATCAACCCCAAAATCGTCCATAGGTCCGGTGAACAGGTTGAGCCTCCAGAGGGATGCCTCTCCATTCCGGGGCTGCGTGGCATTGTGGCGCGGGCGAAAGAGGTGAAGGTGAAGGGGTTTGATGAGCGAGGCCGTCCGGTGGTTAAAAAGGTATCGGATCTAGAGGCGCGTGTTATTCAACATGAGGTAGACCATCTGGACGGCATCCTGTTTATAGACCGTGCCGACCCGGAGACGTTGGTTTGGGTAATCGAGGAGGAATCTGAATTAGAGGTGGCTGGAGCCACCGATTCACGGTCGTAGCGCCCAATAGATGGGCTTTGCCAAGGTATGTAGGAAGAAGAGAGGCCTTAAGTTTGCCTGAGAAACTTCGAGTGATCTTCTTTGGAACGGCGGAGTTCGCCGTTCCATCCCTGGAGGCGCTTGTATCGGCAGGGCACGAGGTACTGGCCGTTGTGACTCAGCCGGATAAGCCCAAAGGAAGGGGCTTGCATCCGATGCCTTCACCGGTGAAACAGGCGGCTCTTCGGTTGGGACTGCCGGTAATGCAACCGCGTCGGGTGCGCTCCGAATCGTTCATTGAGACGATGCGCCAACTGGCCCCCGATGTTCTGGCGCTCGCCGCCTTCGGGCAGATCATTCCTGAAGCGCTGCTGCGGTTGCCACCGCTCGGGCCTATCAACGTTCATGGCTCGTTACTGCCCAAATATCGCGGTGCAGCTCCCATTCAGCGAGCGATTATGGCCGGAGAGAGCGTGACGGGCGTCACGACGATGTGGATGGAGCCTACGCTAGACACGGGCGATATTCTGTTGGCGGAAGCCTGTCCTATTGACCCTGAGGATACCACCGGCACCCTCACGAAGAAGTTGGCCGATATCGGGGCGCGCCTACTGATCGCGACGCTGGAAGGGCTGCAGCAGGGGACTATTGGGCGTCGAAAACAGAATGAGGCCGAAGCGAGCTATGCGCCCCCCATTAAACCGGAAGATGCCATTGTGCGATGGCATGAGAGCGCACAGGCCATTGTCAATCGCATTCGCGCAATGAACCCTACGCCGGGTGCTGTTGCGTCGATTCAGGGGAAACGAGTCAAACTTTGGCGTGCGGCGCCTTTGGAGCAGTCGTATGAAGCGCCGCATGGCACGATCGTCGCATTTCAAAAGTCGCCTCCAGGGGTTGTAGTGGCAGCCGGTGACGACACCGCTCTGGCCCTTTTGGAAGTACAGCCTGAGAGCGGGCGGCGAATGGATGCAGCGGCTTGGGCGCGGGGGGTACGCCTAAAGCCTGGTGACCGTTTCGAGCCGCTAGAGCCGATAGCCGGCTAAGAACTGAAGACTGGAGCGTAAACAGTCGAACGGATCGCGGCGACAGACATCTTGCTCCACAGCATAAACTTCAACGCCAGCCTGCACCGCCGCCGGTAGAATCGAATCCCAATCCAGATTTCCCTCGCCAACCGCGGCCATTACCGGGCCTTCAGGAACCACCTCTTTATCTTTTACGTGGATAACTGGCACCCGTCCAGGGCACTGTTCAAAAATCCGCACGGGGTTTACACCGGCGTGCACAGCCCAATAGACATCCACCTCGAGGGTGAAATCGGGACTGCCCTCTTGAATAAAGATGTCAAACAGGGTGCGCCGACCGGGGCCGATCCGCTGGAACTCGTGGGCATGGTTGTGGTAGCCGAATCGAATGCCGGCCTCTTTTAACTTGGCGATGATAGGCGCGGAATCTTTAAGAAACTGACGATACCCTTCTGCCTTGCGCTCAGCGTAACGCTCCGGCAGCCCGCCAATGGCAACATAATTACAGCCTAGGGTTTTATGGAAGGCGATCTCTTCTTCAGTACGTTCCGCTAGGCGTGGCCATGGCCGATGCGTGGCGACGCAGCGCAGTTGGAAACGATCTAAGAGTTCCCGCGCCTCTTGCGCAGTGACCTCTGGATTCTCACCTTCCATGGCGCCCACGGCAGAGAGCTGTACCGCTTGATAACCGATGTCGTGGAGTTTTTTAAGGCTCTCTTCCAAGCCGTGGCGGGTGCGGGTGAACTCGCGAAGTGTGTACATTTGGGCGGCAATACTGGCTGCCATTCTCTTCCCCCTCTCAAAAGCTCTATCTAGGCATCTATATTTGCAGACTAGAAGTCTACGCTCCTCTCTATTTTCCCACATTTTAGGTGGAACTTATAAAAAGCAGGGGCAGGCAACATCTGCACCACTGACGTGCTACTCGATCCCTCTAACAGGGCACAACGATGCGGTTGTGGGCGCCATTGCGTACGTAGACGTCACCTCGCATGTTTTTACTAGAGCGGCAGCTGAGCAGGCAGTTAGCCTTGTGCAACGGCTGAATACCAAGTTGGATGGACAGCGCAGGGATCTGGCGTGCCAACCAAAAATTAGAAATTAGAGAGGAGAAGGTATAATCCAAGGCGATGACTCCCTGAAAATTTGTAAGCTGCCCCTAGTTTGAGGGAGATTGGACTGTGGCACCGGCTCCACGGAGTTGGTGAGTATTGAAACGGGTAGGCAGCGACAAAATAGTGCCAACGTGGAAGGGAAGAAGAACAAAAATGACGGCTCATTCACAACCGTTACGTAGAGCTTTGCTTAGTGTATCCGACAAAAATGGGTTGGTGTCTTTTGCCAAAGGGCTTTATGAGCTAGGCTATGAGCTGATCTCTACCGGTGGTACCGCTGCAGCGCTGAGGGAAGCCGGCCTACCAGTAACCAACATCAGCGAGATTACCCACTTTCCTGAAATGTTGGAAGGACGAATAAAAACGCTCCATCCAGCGGTACATGGCGGGCTATTGGCCG
The DNA here is from genome assembly GCF_000427095.1 of Chthonomonas calidirosea T49. Taxonomy (NCBI): domain Bacteria; kingdom Bacillati; phylum Armatimonadota; class Chthonomonadia; order Chthonomonadales; family Chthonomonadaceae; genus Chthonomonas; species Chthonomonas calidirosea. Next base: position 1,260,653 of record NC_021487.1, on the reverse strand, counting down.
ACCGCGCAAAACCGGAGCATATGAAGGCCATCGCCGAACAGGGCATCCAACCGATAGACCTGGTATGCGTGAATCTCTATCCCTTTGCCGCGGTGATTTCTAAGCCGGACGTCTCGCTGGAAGAGGCCATTGAGAACATTGACATCGGGGGGCCGGCCATGATCCGCTCGGCAGCGAAGAATCATGCGGCGGTGACAGTGGTTACCGATCCACGTGACTATACGTGGGTACTTGAGGAGATGAAAGCTCACGGTGGAGAGACCACTTTGGCCACACGCCAAAAACTGGCCGCACGCGCTTTCACGCATACGGCGCGCTACGATTCCCTTATCAGCGCTTGGCTTAGTGCCCGCTTTCAGGTGGAGGAGGAGCTGCCAGAGATCTTTGCCCTATCCTATCGGCAAGCACAAAAATGCCGCTATGGCGAAAACCCCCATCAGAAAGCCGCTTTCTATGTGGCCGATGGCATCACGGAGCCTTGCATTGCCAATGCGAAGCAGTTGCATGGCAAGGAGCTTTCGTTTAACAACATCTACGATCTGAACGCCGCTTTGGAGACAGCAAAGGAGTTTAGCGAAGAGCCAGAGGCGGCCGCCGTCATCATCAAACACGCCAACCCTTGCGGCGTGGCGTTGGGTAGAACTGCCGCTGAGGCCTTTCGCAGAGCACGTGAGGGCGACCCTGTTTCCGCTTTTGGGGGCATTTTGGCTCTGACACGTCCGGTAGATGAAGAGGCTGCCGAGGCGATCACAGGTAAGAACACCTTCTTTGAGGCGATCATCGCCCCCGGATATACGCCAGAGGCTATTCCCATTCTCACAGAACGAAAAGGATGGGGCACTGATCTTCGCCTTTTGGAAGTTGGCGATCTGCGAGGCTGGCGTGAAAAGGCAGCAGGTACCGGGCTTGACTTCAAACGTGTGACGGGCGGCATATTAGCCCAAACGCCCGATCATCTTGTGGTTTCTCGTGCCGATCTGAAGGTGGTTACCGAGCGTGCACCTACAGAGGAGGAGATACAAGAGCTGCTTTTCGCCTGGCGGGTTGTGCGCCACGTTAAGAGCAACGCCATTGTCTTCACAAAAGACCGTCAGGTTATTGGGGTTGGCGCCGGCCAGATGAATCGGGTTCAATCCGTGCGTTTGGCGGTGGCACAGGCCGGAGAGAAAGCGAAGGGTGCCGTGATGGCCTCAGATGCATTCTTTCCCTTCCCCGACGGGCCAGAAACGGCTGCGGAGGCAGGCATCACGGCCATTATTCAACCGGGGGGCAGCAAAAAGGACCAGGATACCATAGATGTTTGTAACCGCTATGGCATCGCCATGGTCTTCACGGGGATCCGCCATTTTCTGCACTAAAAGTGCATGATGTAAAAGAGCCCCGGCGCAAGAAACGTGCGAACGGGGCTCCTCCCTGTGCAGCGGATAAGCGGTTGCGTCGTAGGTGATTTAGGCGAGAAAGATGGGTTTGTCGGTCTGAATGGATTCGAGGGCAGCTAGGGCGATCCGCACAGCCTCTTTCCCATCCTCTGCGGTTACGGAGGGCGGAACGCCCTTTTCGAGGCAGTCGAGGAAATGCGCTAGCTCTGCTTGGTAGGGGTTTACAGCGACAGGGCTTTCGGGCACAGCAACGCCAGCTCGGGGCCCATCGCCGCCCTCTAAGGCGATACGTAGCGGCACACCGGCGGGTTGGTTGTGATTATACTCCAGCAGGCCGGCGTCGCCGGCTATTTCGAAGGCCACTTTAAAGCCACCTGGGTCTGCCCATGTCCCCTCCACATGGCCGATGCATCCGTTTTTGAAACGAAGGGTTACCAGGGCGTAGTCTCTATCGGGCAGTTGAGAACCGCCCAATCCACGGGCATAGACTCGTTCCACCTCACCGAACGTCCATCGTAGCCAGTCGAAATCGTGAATAATCAGGTCGAGCACGCACCCACCGCTGAGAGCAAAATCGCCGTACCAGTCGTTCCATGCGTGTGGCATAGGGCCTCCACGCCGTGTTCGGACGCACGCAGGGGTTCCCACGGCACCGGTGTCAATCAGACGTTTGGCCAGAGAGAATTCTGGGAAGAATCGAACGACCTGCGCCACAAAAAGCGGGATGCCTGCCGCTTTAGAGGCGGCGATCATCCGATCGCACTCTTCTAGGGTGCGCCCCATGGGCTTTTCTGTGGAGAGGCCACGAATGCCTAATGTTTGCGCTTGTTGGCAGGCGGCCTCTACGTACTCACAATGCCAAGGCGTGGGGCAACAGATGTCCACCACATCGGGTTTAAGCTCCTTTAGCATCGCATCGAAGTCGGTAAAGGCTTTGGCTCCATGCTTGGCAGCAAGCGCTTGTGCGGCCTCTGCCCGAATATCCATTACGCCCACAAGCGTAGCGTTTGGGATATTGGCGTAACAGTTTGCGTGCATGCTGGCCATGCCACCAGCGCCAACAAGTGCTACTCGAAACATGTCCTCGCTGTCATCCTTTCTGGCTAAAAACTGTCACTATTTTTATAGAAGCCTCTGCGGATTTCCTGCTTCCCGCCGATCTCCAGCGGTTTCGAGAGCTGCGTGTGAACAAAACGACATAGGTGAGCGCCCTATCGTTTGCCTTTAATTGTTGTAAGCGCTGCTCCATCTTCTACCGGTTTTTCTAAATAGACGGTAGAGAGAGGCCGTAGTGAACAGACGACTGACGAAGAGGGCAACTTCCCGTTTCGTACAGATAAATTAAGGTAAAATAGGCGAAAATGGCGTCTCCATCGCTTGAAATAGAAAGGATGTTCTCCGGCCAACGATGCCGCTTTATGCCGAACTTCATCGTCATTTAGGAGGTGCCGTCGTACCGCGCATCTTTTGGCGCTTTCTTCATCGGCACAACCACCCTCTTGCTGCGCGCTACCCCGACTACGAAAGTTTTGAGCGTTTCGTAACGCGCCCACGCGCCACGCTCACCGAGTTTCTTGAGCTTCACACGATGGTAGAGCAGGTACAGACGCTGGAGAATCTGCCCTATTTTATCTCAAAGCTTGTGCGAGGAGCCTACGTTTTTGAGGGCATTCTCTACATGGAGCTGCGTTACACGCCGTTTTATCGAACTGACCCCGCGTTTTCGGAGACGCAACGACTTTTGCAGATGCGTGAAGTCGTGCGCACGGTGCAGTTGGCCGCAGAATCCTCCGAATATCCGCTGATCTTGCGGCAAATTCTGTGCATGCATAGCCGCTTACCCTACTCCATTAATCGGGCAATTGTGGATTTAGCGGCGTCTGAACCGGAATGCGTATGCGGGGTTGACCTGGCCGGGCCGGATACCCTCTACGCAGGGCGTTTGCAGGAGTGGATAGACCTGTTCTCCTACGCACGCTCTTTCGGCTTGAAAACCACCTGTCACCTTTTTGAGACGCCCAATGGACTCTATCCAGAGTTGTTGCCGTATGTAGACCGCATCGGACACGGCATCCAGATTCCTTTGCGGCAACCGGAGCTTTTGGAAGCTATTGCCGCGCGAGGGCAGTGCCTTGAAGTCTGTCCCACCTCCTACCTTCGCACGGGCACCATGCAGTCCTTAGAGGCGTTGCGCGAGGTGTTCGAGCGCTGTGAGAGGGCCGGGGTGGATATTGCCATCTGTACCGACAATCCCGGCCTGCACAATGTACGGCTGCCTTTTGAGTATGAAAACCTGCTGACGCTCGACATCATCAATTTCGATCAGCTTCGACGGTGTCAACAAGCGGCCTATCGTCATGCTTTCGCCTGGCCCCATGCCGATTCGCCGGATAGTCTTATCGCCAACATCACGGGCTCCGCTCGCCTAGTGCAGAGTGAGTGAAAGGACAGGGCGCCTAGATAGGAGAAACGATGGAAAGTGAAAACGGTGTGAAGCGAAAACTGATCCTTATAGATGGCTATAGCCTCTTGTTTCGGGCTTTTTTTGCAGGTCAAGCGCTTACGACAAGCGATAAGCGACCGACCGGCGCGCTCTACGGTCTCGCCAATATGCTGCTGTCGGTGCTGCAATCGGATAAGCCGGACGCCATTATGGTGTGCTGGGATGCCCATGCTCCCACCTTTCGCGAACAGGAGTTCATAGATTACAAAGCTCATCGTCCCTCCGCCGCGCCGGAGCTGAAAGAGCAGATGCCGGTTGCCAGGCAGTTGGTAAGCGCTTTTGGCATTCCCTGTGTGGAACTTGCCGGCTATGAGGCCGACGACATCATCGGCACCTTGGCGCACAAAGGCAAGGCAGAAGGTTATCAGGTGATTGTGATTACCGGCGACTCGGATCAACTACAGCTTGTAGACGACCATCGTGTTATTGTAGAGATCACCCAAAGGGGGGTTTCGGAGAGGAAGGCCTACGATCGTCAGGCTGTCTATGACCGGTATGGGGTATGGCCCGAGCAGATACCCGATTTTAAAGCCCTCACCGGCGATGCCTCCGACAACATTCCGGGGGTGCCTGGGATCGGAGAGAAGACGGCGGCTAAACTGCTCCAGCAGTTTGGAACGCTCGAAAACCTATTGGAGCATCTCGACCAGGTAACGCCGCCCCGCATTCAGCAAGCGTTAAAAGAGGCCAAAGAGCAAGCGCTCTTTTCAAAGCGCCTGGCCACCATCGTTTGCGATGTTCCTCTGGAAGTCGAAATCGTGCCCTATTCGCCAAGTGAGGCGGATTGGCAGCGAGTACGCGCTATCTTTCGCGATCTGGAGTTTCGGTCGCTGTTGGCGCGAATTCCACAGCCCAGTTCACCTCTCGCAGCACGCGAAGAAGAGGCACCGGAAGAGCGGTTCGATGTGGCCTATCGTCCCATAAGGGACGCTGCAGCGTTAAAACACGCCCTGGAGGTGGTAAAGACGAAAGGGCGTGTTGCCATCCGACTTGAGCTAGAAGGAGATGCCCCACTCGACGCCAAACTGCGTGGAGTGGCTTTCGCTGTTGAGGAGACGGAGGGGGAGAACGGTGGTTTTAAGCCGAGCAGCTACTATGTAGCTATCCAAGAACCGGAAGCCATCGGAGGGCTTTGGTCTTTTGGAGAGGGCGGGGCTAGCGATCAAGAGGGGGGCTATGTGGCCTCCCTACAAGAGTTGGAGCCTCTGTTTAACGCCTCGGGGATACGGCGGCTGGTCTATCAGGCAAAGCAGGTGCTCATCGTGCTGCAACGCCATGGCGTTCGTCCCCTGCCATTTGACTTCGATGTCCAGATCGCGGCCTATCTATTGGATGCGGGGCGAAGCGCCTATCCGCTAATGGACATCGCGGAAACCTATTTACGCCGCCGACTCGAACTGGAGGACGCTTTCGCACCGGCGGAACGCCTGATGGTGGAGGCTGGGGCGATTTTAGCTTTGGAACAGCCGCTGGAAAGACAACTGGAGACCAACGGCATGACCAAGGTGTTCTATGAAATAGAGATGCCTCTCGTGCCGGTTCTAGCCGCCATTGAGCAGCATGGCCTTTTGGTAGACGTTGACTATCTTTCCGTTCTAAGCCAAAAGATGGCAGAACAGATTGCAAAAATCGCTGCTGAAATCTATGAGTTGGCCGGCATGGAGTTCAATATCGGCTCGCCAAAGCAGCTCCAGGAGGTGCTCTTCAATAAGCTGCAGTTGCCGCGTGGTAAGAAGACAAAAACGGGCTACTCCACCGGCGCCGATCTGCTGGAACAGCTCGCCCCACGCTATGAGATCGCCCGAAAGATATTAGAGTATCGAGAGATGGCCAAATTAAAGGCTACCTATGCGGATGCCTTGGTGCGTCTTGTGCGTCCCGATACCCATCGGGTTCATACCAGCCTTAACCAGACGATAACGAGCACAGGGCGGCTTAGCTCTTCCGACCCGAACCTGCAAAACATCCCGATCCGTTCGGAGGTAGGGCGCCAAATTCGGCGCGCTTTCATTGCGCCCAACGGTTATAAGCTGCTTTCATGCGACTACTCTCAGATCGAGCTACGGGTGCTTGCCCACGTTTCCGATGATCCCACGTTGATTCAGGCCTTTTTGAACGATGAAGACATTCACGCGGCAACAGCTGCCACTGTTTTCGGAGTAGAGGTAGCCCAGGTAACGCCGGAGCAGCGGCGGCTTGCTAAGACCATCAACTTCGCCGTGATCTACGGTCAGAGCGCCTTCTCCCTTGCCGCCACTTTGGGCGTAGAGACAGGTGTGGCGCATGAGTGGATCCAGGCCTATTTCGCTCGACTTCCTGGAGTAAAGCGCTACATTGAGGAGATAAAAGAGCTAGCTCATCGGCAAGGTTGGGTGCAGACGCTTTTTGGTCGCCGGCGCTATCTGCCCGATCTGCATAGCGGTAACCATCAGATTCGTCAAGCGGCGGAGCGAGCGGCCATTAACATGCCCATCCAAGGCACTGCGGCCGATATCATGAAATTAGCCATGATTCGGGTCTACCATCACCTAAACGCGCGTGAGGATTGTGCTCTCTTGCTACAGGTACACGACGAGCTGCTGTTTGAAGTGAAGGAAGAGGAAATAGAGGCCTGTGTTGCTGAGATCGTTCCTTTGATGCAGGAGGCTTATCCGCTGAAAGTACCTCTTAAGGTGGACGCGAAGGTGGGCACGGACTGGGCGAACATGGAGAATGTAACATCTCCATTGCCAAAGCGATAGCTGTTCCTTCCAGCAAGAAACTATTTCAAAAAATTTTTTTCCAAAAAAAGCCGTTGAAGCGCCTATTTGGCACGGTAATTGCACTATAATGAATCGAGAACCTAACTCGCAGCTACTCGACAGGTAAGCCCTATTACCAAAAAGGAGAAGGATCATGCGACGATTTCCTGTCACCGTGCGTTCTGCCCTCGCTACGACAGTGGTAGCCGGAGGGCTTTGGCTGTTGGGCGGGAATGTTAGCAAGGCACAGCTGAACTTTACCTTAGCAAACTCATCCCCTCACGTGCCGGTGGGAACAACATTCCAGTTTTTTGCGACCCTTACCAATACCGATCCCAACAACAGCATCAGTCTAGATAGTGATTCTTTTACTTACACGGACCCGAACGCTGCAAGTAATTTTACCGACAACTTTGCCAACACGCCACTCACTCTTAACCCATCCGGCCAGTCGGGAGATAGCTGGACCGGCGATCTGTTTGATGTGACGGTTCCTGCTAACTATGTACCTGGTACCGTCTACACAGGAAGCTATACGATAAACTTTACCGATAATGGGGTTAGCAGTTCGGTAACTCAGAACTTTTCTGTAACTGTTGCATCAAACGCGTCAACACCTGAGCTAAGCTCTCTGCTCGGATTGGGTCTGCTGGTGACTGGAGGGGTATGGAGCTATCGTCGGCACCGGCGCTACGAAGTCGTTGAGGATTGAAACAGGATTGAACCATAAGCGTGCGCTGAGCTCGCAGAGGAAAGTTGGGAAAGAGGGGGCAGGGGTTTTGGGGCCGACATGAGCGTACCATAGGCACGCCCGTGGAAACAAAGGGGACTGTGCGGCTAGAGTTCCTAGATGGTCTTCGGGGGCTTGCAGCTCTGTATGTGGTTTTGCACCACGTCTCGCTCTTTGCTCCCTCCTCTTCATACTCGCGCTTTTGGGCACGCCTGATGAAGCTCTACGCGCATTTTTTCCTTTCGGCCATCAGGCTGTGGTGTTCATTGTTCTTTCCGGCTACGTTCTCATGCTGCCTATTGCCAGAACGCAGGATGGCCATATGCCTAAAGGCGTATGGGACTACTTTAAGCGAAGAGCACGCGCATCCTGCCACCCTACTACGCCAGTCTCTTACTCATACTCGCTCTGATTGTTTTCGATCCTACGCTCCAACGCCCTCCCTTTGCTTCTGATTGGGATACGGCCTTCCCTGTCCTTTCTAAAGCTGGCATTCTTACTCATCTCCTCCTGGTGCATAACCTCTCTGCCCACGGCTATAACATAGATCCGCCGATGTGGAGTGTGGCGCTGGAGTGGCAGATCTATTTCCTTTTTCCTTTTGTATTGCTTCCGTTATGGCGGCGCTTCAGTATTCTGGCTCCTCTCCTTATCACCATCGCTTTCAGCTACGGGATCCTCCAAAGCGGTTTGCCGGTCTATCCTTGGACAGCGCCGTGGCTTTTGACCTGTTTCGTCTTTGGGATGGCGGCAGCCCTCATCAACTTTCAACAAGCGTCCTATCAAAAGCTCTGCTATAGGATTCCATGGTATGTATTGACATTGTTATTTTTTTGTGTGCTTTTGGGGTACGACTTCGCGCTCACACGCACCTCTTAAGTGCGACCGTCATAGAGCCTTCAGATGCGATCCACAATACGCATAACCTGCTAACCGGCATGGCCACCGCGTGCTTCATTGGGGGCACAGTGAGAAGCTTGCAGCAAAACCGTCGGAACCTGTTTCTACATCTCCTCAGTTCGAAACCGCTCGTGAGCTTGGGGAGCTTCTCCTACAGCCTATATCTGGTTCACTACCCGCTTGTGGCGACTATTTTCTTTGCATTTGTGTCGTGGTGCGGTCGGGTGGCAGGATGGTTCTGGCTCTTACTAGGCGGTGTGCCGTTGATCGTCGGAATAGCTTATCTGTTCCACTATGTTTTTGAGCGTCCTTTTCTACCGACCCACCTACGCATGCCCAAGAGGGCGACTAAGCCTCTGGATCAGCGCCTAACTGGTGCCAAGTCGGAGCCGGAATAAGGGGATAGAAAGGCCTTGTGTTTGTTGTTAGGGACGAGAAAAGGCTGCGCCGAGAGCGCCATCTTGCGCTTCTTGTGGAGGTTGGCGCAGCCCTTAATGACCTGTCGCTAAAAACCGCCTACCAGAGGTTCACACGTAGCGTTGCCTCTGTTCTCAGGGTTTAGACGCCTCAGACTTCGTGCTGAGAGGCACGCTTGCTTTACCTCCGGGAGGCAGGGTGACGCTGCTTTGTAGGGGAGAAGCGGACTTGTTAGCTGCAGCCTCTTTCACCGTATCCCTCGCCAACTGCTGTTGTATCTGAGCTAGCTGCTGCTGCATCTTTTTGGCCTCCTCGGGCAGCCCAAGAGCCGAGAATGCGTTGGCAAGGCGTTGATAATAACCGATGTACTGCTGATCGGTTGTTGAGTTGTAGGGAGGATCTTCCGCTAGATATTTTGCGATGAGCTCGTACTGTTTTCGCGCATCGGTAAAATCTTTTTGTGCGGCGTAGAGATCAGCCAGCTTAAAGCGCAGATCGCGATCTTCGTAGTTGTTTAAGGCGGTTTGGTAAAGTTGGATAAGCTGTTGCCGATAGGCCTGCTGTTGCGCTGGGGTAACCCCCTTCGCGTAAAGCTTGTTCTGTTCGATGTCTTGGGCCACCATGAGGGCGGCCGTGGGATCGTTAGGGTTGCGCTTTAAGAGCGCTTCAAAATCGGCATTCTCTTTCTGTTGCAGCGCGTCTAGCTCCGCCTTGGTGGGAGCTGGGCCTGAGGTGGGTTGGCCGAGTTGCGCCATAAGTTGCTTTTGTTGCAGTTGTTGCAGCAAGTAGGCGTCCACGTAGGGCTGTTTGTCGGGGTCTACCACTTGAATCTTCGCGTTATTGATAAGCTGCAATAGCTCAGTTTGGAGTTCCTGCTGGGCCTTTTGCGTCTGCAGATCGGCGACTGCCTGGCTGGCATTGAAGTTTTTAGGTAACACGGTTTTTCGCGCTAGTACCTTGGCAAAAATGTAGCCAGAAAACAGGCCGTTGGTCTTTATCACAGGGGTAAAGCCGTTGACCGGTGTAGCATGCACCGCGGCATCGAAGTCTTTGCCGTAGCCCAACACGCCGAAAGGACTATTGTCGCCCATCATGCCGGGGACTTGGGAGTACTCCGAACGAAAGCCCGTTTGCACCACCCGCACACGTGGGTCGGTTTTTGCGAGGGCTTTCTGGTCGGCACCGGCTTTGGCTTTCGCCAGCAGTTCATTGGCCAACTTTTGAGCCTCTGCATCCGTCAGCGGCTTTTGTCCAGGTTTTGCTGGAGAGAGCGGCGAGTTACCAATCGGCACAAAGACGGTAAGGAGGTTCACCTGGGCATACTGGTTCTGTGCATCCTGCAGGGTAATATGCTGGTGTCGTTTGAAATAGTTAATGAGGGCCTGAGCCAGAAGCTGAGGGCTTTTAGCGAGCTGGCGGCGCAGGTCGGCAAGCGTTGTGCCCATATTCTGTTCCAAAAAGTTTTCCCAAGCCGAGTCGGAGGCTTTTTGCTGGCCGGCCTGCACACGCAGTTGATCAATGTACCGGTCAACATCGGTAGAGGTCACCTGCACATGGTATTTTTTTGCCAGCTCCTGTAGCGCTGTATTCTGCACCAACTGGGCAATGGCGGCCACTTGAGCCTGCACGAAGGGAGGGCCTGGAGCGGCCGTTTGGCCCAATGCTTGGGCTGCACGTTCGTATTCGAGTTGGGAGACCGGAATGCCGTCAATTTTGAGCACGGTGCGGTCAAGGCTATTTGTGGCAGTAGGTCCGCCACCTCGCCCCACCCCAACGAGCTGGTTCCAGGCAAAGCCGAAGCCCAATAAAATAGCGAAGAAGAGGGCGCAACACCAGTTTGTATTTTTTGTTAGCCTTCGAAAGTTGGTAAGAGAGAAGATTTTCATAAAAGGTTTGTGTCCTCCAAGAGCACCAAGAAGCTAGAATTTCTCAACTAACAGGTAGCCTACCCAAAACCTGTCCTGAGTCTTTTTTAGGATACGTGGAAATAGCGGCGCAGATATTCCAAGCAGGCACGGGAGCCGTCTTCTGGAGTGTCTTTTCCGTCGGGACCGGTTCCGGTTTCGGGGACAAAATGGGTTTCTAGGGAGACGAAGCCCTGATAGTTGTCCCGGCGAAGCGCCTCAAACTGGCCGGCATAGTCAATTTCTCCCTGCCCCATAACGCACCAACGCGGTTGGAGGCCGTGGTGCTCTGTGGAGACCATACGGGCATCCTTTACGTGCATGTGAGCCATCCAGGGACGCACCGCCTCGTAGCCATCGGGATAGGGCCGTTCGCCGGCAGCAAAGGCGTTGCCAGGGTCCCAACATACCCGAAAATGAGGGTGATCTATTCGCGCGGCTAGATGAGCTGCCTCGGCACCGGTGCCAACGTAGCAGGCATGCTCGTTTTCTAACACCAACGTTAAGCCCTCGCGCTGAGCTAACTCAAGCGGCTGTTCAAAGGCGTTCACGATGCGATCTTCGATCTCGACGGTGTAGGGGCCACGTTTCCAAAAGGTAAAAACACGCAGATAGGGGGTTTCGAAAAAGTGGGCTAATCGGGCACATCGTTCGAGAAGCTGCATCTGCTGGGCGAGATCGCGGGGAGGGGCAAGATGAAGGGGACCTGCGGCCTCCGCGCTTTCGGCCGGTTCGAGATCGCATTTAAAAAAAGGCGTTGCAAGCGCGGCGACTTTAAGCCCGCGAGCCTGAAGCGCCTGTTTGGCCTTTTTGGCCTGCTCGTCGCTGAGATCGGCGATATTGACGTTCCACAGCCCGCGCAGCTCAGCGCCTTCGGCGCCGTACTCTAAAAGGACATCGAGCGCATGCTCGAAATCTTGCGATATTTCATCGGTAATGGCAGAAAGATGCATGGTTCTCTTTTTTCAGCACCTCATTGGGCATTGAGTTAGGCTGAAGTTTACAATGCTTGGCCTACTTTGTCAAGGGGTAGCTAAAGAATGCCAGCATAAGTCGCTCGAAGGACGGTTCTAGAAGGGCTGCTAGGTCGCCTCCAGCATCTCTAGAAACTCCTCTTCCGTAAGGATAGGAATGCCGAGTTGCTGTGCTTTGGCAAGTTTGCTTCCAGGGTTTTCGCCAACGACCACATAAGAGGTCTGGCGACTAACGCTGCTGGCAGCGCGACCTCCTAAGCGACGCACGGCGGCCTCTGCCTCTTCGCGGGTCATGTGGGCGAGGGCGCCCGTAAAGACAAAGGTCTTTCCTTTCAGCGCGTCGGAGACAGGGGCGGTAGACTGCGTCAACGGTTGTACTCCAGCTCTCTTCAGCTTTTCGAGCATCTGCTGGTTTTGTGGGTCGGCAAACCAGGCGGCGATGCTTTCCGCTGTGGCGGGCCCGATCTCGTAGATTTGGGCTAGCTCTTCCACCGAGGCCTTTTGAAGGCGTTCAAGAGAGCCAAAGTGGTCTGCCAGCACAGCGGCCACATGTTCGCCCACGTGGCGTATGCCTAGGGCGTAGATAAGGTTGGCTAAGGGGCGTTGGCGGCTAAGGGCGATGTTGGCCAAAATCTTTTCGGCCAGTTTCTCACCCATGCGTTCCAGAGGAAGAAGCTGCTCTTTTGTGAGATAGTAGAGGTCTGCAGGGTCTTTAATGAGCCCTTTCTGAATGAGCTGTGCGATGTGCTTTTCTCCGAGCCCCTCGATGTTCATGGCGTTGCGGGAAACGAAGTGCTCTATGGTTTGTTGTACGCGTGCAGGGCAAAGGGGGTTGGGGCAGCGAGCGATGGCCTCCCCTTGAGGACGTTCGACGGGAGTGCCGCAAACGGGGCAGTGGGTGGGCATTTGGAAGACGATCTCATCCCCATCGCGTTCGCTCGTAACGACCTCCACGATCTCTGGAATCACCTCACCGGCCCGTTGAATGATGACCATATCGCCGATGCGCACGTCCTTGCGACGAATCTCGTCTTCGTTATGCAGAGTGGCACGAGCCACAATGACGCCGGCTAGGGGAACGGGTTCCAGATGAGCGACCGGGGTTAACGCACCGGTTCTGCCTACCTGTACTTCGATAGCCAAAACCTTTGTGCGGGCCTGAATCGCCGGATATTTGTAGGCGATAGCCCATCGTGGCGAGCGACTCACCTGGCCTAGCTCGCGCTGGAGGGCAAACGAGTTAACCTTAATAACCACGCCATCAATATCGTAGGGAAGCTCTTCTTTACGGGTGGCCCACTCTTCGCAAAAGGTAATGGCCTCCTCTAGGGTGGAGCAAAGGCGAATATTGGGGTTTGTTGGCAGCCCCCATTCCCGATAGGTCTGAAGCAGCTCGTACTGGCTTTGAAACTCCCAGCCCTCGTAGTGCCCCACCGCATAGACCAGGAGGTCGAGTCTTCGGGATGCGGTGACGCGAGGGTCTTTTTGACGCACCGATCCGGCGGCTGCGTTCCTGCAGTTGGCAAAGGTTCGCTCTCCTCGTTCTTCCAGCTCCTCGTTGATGCGCTGGAACTCCTGATGCGTTAGAAAGACCTCTCCTCGTATCTCGATGAAGGTAGGGAAGGCGGCCTGTTGCGAATCGGCAGCGAAGTCTAGCGTAGGCTGCGTGTGGGCTGCGGATATGCTTTTCTGCTCGGATTTTTTGGGGGCCGGACGAAGCTTTTTGGGCAGCGATGGGATGGTAAGCAAGTTGAGCGTAACATCTTCGCCGACATACCCGTTGCCACGGGTGCCGCCCTTAACGAACTCTCCATTTTCGTAGATTAAAGAGATGGAGAGTCCATCTATTTTCAGCTCACAAACATACTCGAAGCGCAGGTCTGGCGGGGCGCCGAGAAAACGACGGTTACGATCTTCCCAGGCGCGTAGCTCCTCATAGGAGAAGGCGTTATCGAGAGAGAGCATGGGGGCGCGGTGAGGAAATGGAGCAAAGGTTGTTACTGCCGGCTCGGCGCCAACACGACGTGTGGGGGAATCGGGGGTTGCCAGTTCCGGGTAACGTTCCTCCAGATCCTTCAGTTCCTGCAGCAGTGCATCATATTCCGCATCGGTTATCTCGGGGTCGTCGAGCACATAGTAGCGATAGTTCGCTCGCTCTATCTGCTCGCGCAGCTCTTGCACGCGACGACGAACGGCTTCGGTTGGTTGAGAAGACTGGGGGTCGGACATGATCATTAACCTCTGAGAAATTCACTTTGTCGGGTAAAGTTATACCAAAATGACGGTCAAGAAACACGATTCGGTGAATGAGGCTCACACGGTGGTATCTAATGTCGTTTCGCACAAGCTCCGTTCTCTTCCCTCGGTTAGCCGTCTTTTAGCAAGCCCTGAGATACGTCAGCTAGGCGAAAACGTGCCGCAGACAGTGCTGGTGCAGGTCATCCGGCATGTGCTGCAGAGGTGGCGAGAGGCATTGCAGGCCCAGCCAGAGCGTCCTGCACCGAACGATGCCGACATCGTGCAGGAGGTGATCGAGGAGGCGCAGCATCGCATGCGACCCTCGCTATGCAAGGCTATCAACGCGACAGGCGTGATCCTCCATACGGGGCTAGGACGCGCTCGGCTGGCTGACGAGGCCGTTGAGGCGCTGTTGACGGTGGCAAGGGGACACTGCACGTTGGAAATAGACAGAGCGAGCGGGCACCGGGGTTCGCGCCAAGACCATGTGCGCTCTCTGCTATGCGAGCTGACAGGTGCTGAGGATGCCTATGTCGTAAACAACTGCGCCGGGGCGGTTTTTCTCGCAGTGACCGCGCTTGCTATGGGACGAGAGGTGGTTCTATCGCGTGGCGAGCTTGTGGAAATAGGCGGAGGTTTTCGCATGCCCGACATCGTACAGGCCTCTGGCGCCGTGTTGGTGGAGGTAGGCACCACAAATCGCACCCGACTATCAGACTACGTGCAGGCCGTCAGCGAGCGCACAGGGCTTATTTTACGGTGCCGTCCATCCAATTTTGCCATCATCGGGTTTACAGAGACGGTTCCCTTAGAGGATCTGGTGGCTTTAGGAGATAGCCGCGGCATACCGGTGATGGATGACCAAGGCAGCGGAGCGCTATTGAGCCTTGTGAAGGGCAAAAGCACGGTGCTCGATAGCGTGAAGGCGGGGGCAAGTGTGATAACGGCGAGCGGAGATAAACTTTTGGGCGGCCCGCAGGCCGGTCTCATTTTAGGAAAACGCAGATACATCGAGCCGATTGCAAGACATCCGTTGGCGCGCGCGCTGAGGGTAGACAAGTTAACCTTGGCGGCTTTGGAGGCCACCCTAAGGCTCTACCGTGATCGAGAGCAGGCCTTGCAAGCCATTCCCACCTTACGCTATTTTTGTCGTTCTATGCCGGAGATCACCCGTCTGGCAAAACGGCTCTATCGTGGCCTCCAGCGAGTGCTGCCTAGAGAGCGCTTCCGGCTTGAACTCCGCCGCGACTACTCGGAGATCGGTGGTGGCTCTCTCCCAGAGGAGCGACTCGACACGCTCTGTGTGGCGTTGCGGGGCGCCGATGGCGGGCTTTCCGCGGAGATCATCGCAAAACGCCTCCGCCTTGCCCCTACGCCAATCTTCACACGAGTTCAGGATGATTGGGTACTTTTTGACCCGCGTACGCTGGAGGCGGAGGAGATTAAGACGATCGCCGATGCAGTGCGCGTGCTGCTGTAAGGAGGCAGGTGACACGTCGGCTGCTAGAACCTTCGACCCCCTTAAGGCGAGTTGGAATCAAGCTGGGTGAGGGCGGCAACAATGCGCCGATAGGCCTCTTCAGCAATGGGCTTGAGGTTTGGGTTTTGCGTGATCTCGACCATCTCGCGGGGGTCTTGAGCAGAGACTTCGACTCGCTCTCCGTGTTGTGCCACCAGCACGTTGCAGGGCAGCAGAAGGCCTATGTGGGGCTCTGCTGCGATAGCTTGCGATGCGAGATGTGGGTTGCACATACCAAGAATGGTGTACGGTTCGCGATGGAGCCCTAATTTCTCCTGGAGCGCTTTCTGGACATCTATTTCGGCGAGGGTACCGAAGCCCTGTTGTTGGAAGGCCTCTTTGGTGAGGCGTAGGGCGTCGGCAAAGGAGGTAGAGAGGGTGACACCGAGTCCGTAACGACAAGTTTGCTGCATTTGCTTCCTCCAAACATATACTTATAGCTATCTTTTTATACGATGGAGATCGCGGGTCGGTTATCGCTAAAGCCAGCGTTTATGTGAGGGGTGTGTTGCTGTAGGCAGATGATGAAAGGAAACCATCACGGGGGTTTGTGCGGTAAAATAAAAAATGCATTCTCCCGATATTTGGTAGTATACGGCTTTCGCCGGAGCCGATTCCAAAAATCGAATAAGAACGGGCATGCAAAATTTCATACGCTTTTTGAAAGAGGTGCGGGTCTATTGGCGATTAATTTTGTTGATCGTCGTCTTGACGTTGTGCACCTCCGCGTTGAGTTTACCTCCGCCCTATCTCATTAAGCTGCTGACGGATAGTCTTACGCAGAAGGCGCTTCGCGAGCATCTCCCTGTTCATTTAGCTGCCATCTTCTTTGGGTTTGTGGGAGTCGCTACCGGAAGTGCCTTCGTTGGTTACTGGCTCACCTACTGCATCACGCTGTTGGGGCAACGGTTCAAGCTGGACATGCGGCGAAAGCTCTATGCGCATATGCAGACCCTCTCGCTGGGCTTTTTTGAGCGGAGCCAGACTGGCAAGCTGATGTCCAACATCACCAACGACGTGGCCTCCCTAGACCAGCTATTGAGCGGTGGGTTCGTTAACGTTTTGCAAGATAGTGTAACGCTTGTCGCGGTTTTATTCATTATCTTCTCGCTGAATTGGAAACTTGCTCTTGTGGCGCTGTCGGTGTACCCCATCTACATTGCCAACTATCTGGTCTTTATTGGGCGCATTAAGCAAACAAGCTATGAGGTGCGGGAGCAGCGCGAGATCATCTATGGCGACCTACAAGAGAAACTGGCGGGGGTACAGGTTGTGAAGTCCTACGCCCGCGAACGGTATGAGGTGCGACAGTTTGCCGGTGAAACGCGCAGTCTTCTGCATCTCAACTTGCGCGCCTCCGTCCTTAGTACGGCCTTGTGGACGCTGGCCGAGTTCATTGGTGCCATCGGGACGGCTTTGCTGATCTGGTATGGCGGCAAACTTGTGATTGAAGGGAAGCTAACTCCTGGGAGCCTCATCGCGTTTTATGGCTACATAGGGGGGTACTTATACCAGCCGACGTTGCGCATGATCCAGCTCAACGATCAGATTGCACGCACCAATGCGGCTCTATGGCGTATCTTCCGCACGCTCGATACAAAGCCCAACGTCACCGATGCGCCGAACGCCATTCCCCTTCCGCCCATTCGCGGCGATGTACGTTACGAAAATGTTTGGTTTGAATACGAGCCAGGGCAGCCCGTCATCAAGGGAGTGAACCTCGATGTGAAGGCAGGGGAGGTGGTGGCTCTTGTGGGGCCATCCGGATCGGGAAAAACCACCATGGTAAACCTTTTGCAGCGCCATTACGATGTGACCGACGGGCGTATCACCATTGACGGCTACGACCTGAGGGATGTGCAGTTAAAATCGTTGCGTCGGCAGATAGGGGTGGTTATTCAAGAGACCATGTTGTTCAACACCACTATCCGTGAAAACATTCGTTACGGAAAGCTGGAGGCTACCGATGAGGAGGTAGAGGCGGCCGCCCGAGCCGCCAACATCGCGCACGTCATCGAGGCCATGCCACGTGGCTACGACACGCGTTTGGGGGAGGATGGCGTTAAGCTTTCAGGAGGCGAGAAACAGCGAATCGCCATTGCCCGAGCCTTACTGGCAGACCCGCGAATCCTCATTTTAGACGAGGCAACTTCTGCCCTAGATTCGGAGACGGAGGCGCTCATTCAGGAGGCGTTAGAGCGCCTGATGAAAGGCCGAACCTGTTTTGTCATCGCGCACCGCCTGTCCACCATTGTGAAGGCCGATAAGATTGTGGTTATGGAGAAGGGGATTATTCGCGAGATGGGCAACCACAACGAGCTGCTTGCGTTGGGGGGCATCTATGCGAGTCTCTTCCATCAACAGTTTAAAGTCGCCTTGGAGTCGGGAGCGTAGGCATGGAACTGTTTCGACGGCTGCTAGGCTATTTACGCCCCTATCGTAAAAAGGTAGCGCTTTCCGTTCTCTTGCTGCTGATTATCACCTTCACGCCTATTGTGTTGCCGCGTATCATTGGTTACACCATAGATGTCGTGATTCCTCATAAGAACTACCGTGCGCTGGTCTGGATATTTTGGGGGATCGTGGGGCTTTACGCCCTACGTGGCATTGTGTCGTTTTGGTTAAACTACACGATCGGTTGGCTGGGACAGAGGGTCGTTTTTGATCTTCGTTTTGAGAGCTATCGGCATCTCAACCGTCTCTCTCTTTCCTACTATGACACCCGTCAAACGGGAAAGATCATGGCGCGTCTCATGGGCGATATTGACTTCATCCAGCAGATGATCTCGGGTGGGTTCGTTACGTTCATGGCCGACATGCTCAGCGTTATCGCGATTTTGGTGGTTCTCTTTACCATGCAATGGCGCCTTACGCTGTTGGCGTTAGCGGGCATTCCCTTCTATGTGGCGAACTATAAATACTTTATTCGCTATATTCGCCCGCTCAGCGTTGAGCTGCGAGAGAAGTGGGATGCCATGTTAGGAGCGCTACAAGAAAAGCTCGCCGGAATTATGGTTGTCAAGGCGTTTGCTCGAGAAGAGTACGAGACGGAACGTTTCATGCAGACGGTGAAAGAGAACTTCGACCTCGGCATGAAGCAGATGAAGCTTAACCGGCGGCTCGGTGCCATTGCCCAGGTGATACGAGCGACCTTTACGGGCGCAGTGCTTTGGTATGGAGGAGCTTTGATTCTGCACCATCGCATGGAGATAGGGGCTTTGTTGGCCTTTAACGCGCTCCTCAACCAGCTCTATGACCCCGCGGTACGCATTGTGGACTTCAATGTGACGGTGCAATGGACGATTGCGGCCATGGAACGGGTTTTCGAGACCCTCGATACACGGCCGGAAATAACCGATGCGCCGGATGCAAAGCCGCTTACCAACATGCGTGGTGAGGTGGAGTTCGACCATGTCACCTTTGGCTATGAGCGCGACCACCCGGTTCTGCACGATATCTGTCTGAAGGTGGCTCCGGGAGAGGTCGTGGCCATTGTAGGGCCTTCTGGATCCGGCAAAACGACGTTGGTTAACCTTATCGCGCGTTTTTACGAGGTTCCTCCAGGGCAGGGCACCATTCGCATTGACGGTGTGGATATCCGAAAGGTTAAACTCGAATCGATACGTAGGCAGATAAGCATCGTGAGCCAGGAGAGCCTGCTGTTCTCTGTATCCCTTAAAGAGAACATCAAATACGGATATCACGATGCTACCGATTGGCAAATTATGCAGGCGGCTAAAATGGCCGATCTGCACGAGTTCATTCTTACGCTGCCTCAGGCGTACGACACGAAGATCGGCGAGGAGGGCATTAAGCTGTCTGTTGGGCAGAAGCAACGCATGGCCATTGCACGGGCTGCGCTTACCAACCCACGTATTCTCATCCTAGATGACGCAACATCTGCTCTAGATAGCAAGACCGAGGCGAATGTTCAGGCTGCCTTGGAGCGCCTCATGAAGGGAAGAACGAGCTTTGTTATTACTCACCGGCTTTCGCCCATCATGAACGCGGATAAGATCGTGGTGCTGGATCAGGGGCGCATCGTAGATATCGGCACCCATGCCGAGCTTGTTAGCCGACCTGGAGTATATCAAAACCTCTACAACGAGCAGTTCCGCGCCGCCCACGAGCAAAATTCGGGCATTCAAGCGCTACTGGCCTAATGCCTTTGGGGCCGTACGAACAGATGGCGGCTCCAAACGCTTTCAGAGAACAGGAAGCCAGACCGTCATCGGGCCTGCCTCGCGATTTGCCCAGGCATGGTAAGGGATGGCCGTGATCGTCACGGGATGCGAGATCTCGTAGGGCTGGTAAGGCGCATACAGCTTCCCTGCCCACCGTTCTCTCTTTAATGCCACTCCCCGACCGGTTAGTACCGTGACACCATTCAGCAGTTCAGGACGCTCTTCCGGCTGGCAGGTCGTCTCATGGGTCAGCAGAATATCCCATGGGTCTGTGTTGGAGTGATCGGCCTGTTCTAAGCAGTAGACGATCGGCCCTCGTACAAGCGCAACTTTTTGATAGTGATTTTGCACGTGGGGATGGCTTTGTATCCATTGTATCGGCATGGACAGCTCCAGCCGGATCGTTGCGGGTGCCCCGCTGAGAGCAACTTTAGCGTAGCTGCCGGAGGCAGGATAGGCGGTATCGGCCGAGGCGTTGCCGTTGCAGTGGAGAGTGGCGTTTGCTGCCCATTGGGGGATGCGCAGAAAGAGCGTTGTGGTGTGTGAAGGGGCGTCCAGCACCTCTATTTCGATGAGTCCTTCCCAAGGATAGTTTGTGTTCACCCGCAGGCTAACGTCTCCTTCTGAGGTTGAAAAACGGATCTCGCTTTGTGCGTAGAGGTGAAGATAGAGTTGGTTTGATGGATTCGCGCTGGCGAAGTAGCCAGGCAGCGAGGCGAGCAGGCGAGCGATATTGGGAGGACAGCAGGCACAGCCGAACCATTTTTGACGCCGATGGCCGCCGCGGTCAGCAAGAGGGTTTTGGTAGAAATAGTGTTCGCCGTCGAGCGAGATTCCGGAGAGAACACCATTGTAGAGGGCGCGTTCCATGATGTCGGCGTAGATGGGGTCAGCTTTGAGATGGAGAAGGCGATAACACCACATTACGAGGGCGATATTGGCGCAGGTTTCTGCGTAAGCCCGATCATCGGGCAGCTCATAAGGAGCGCCGAAAGCTTCTCCTTCGTAGCGGGAACCCGCTCCTCCCGTGATGTAGAGTTTGTGCTGGATAAGGTCTTGCCAGAGGGCATCGAGGGTGGCAAGATGGGCTTTATCGCCCGTTTCAAGCACGATATCGGTCGCTCCTGAAGCTAAATAGAGATGGCGAACGGCATGCCCAACGAACTCTCTCTGTTCCACAAAGGGCACGTGGTCTTGATGATAAGAGCTACCTCCAAGAACGCCTCTTCCGCGGGCCTCGACCATGCATCGCGCGAGTTCTAGATAACGCGCCTCGCCTGTCGTGCGTGCAAGCTCCACAAGCGCCATTTCCGCTTCGGGGTGTCCGCAGGCTCCGGGTTGTCCGTTTGGGCCAAACTTATCATAGAGCAGATCGGCATAGCGTCGGGCCACATCGAGGAGATGGGTTCGACCGGTGGCACGATAGTGGGCTACAGCAGCTTGAAAGAGGTGACCCGCGCAGTAGATTTCGTGCATGTCGCGCAGATTAGTGAAACGGTCTTTGGCCCGATCGAACATGAAGTAGGTGTTGAGATAGCCATCGGGCTGTTGCGCTGCGGCGATCTCTGCAATGATAGCCTCCATCTGCGCTTCGAGAGAGGCATTCGGTTCGTAGGCGATGGCGTAGGCAATGGCTTCGAGGAGTTTATAGACATCGGAGTCGTTGAAGTAGATTCCTTGAAAATCGATCTGTTTTTTACCGGAGGCGCGCCGAAAGTTGTCTATACGTCCGGTCTCTTCACACTGTTGGATCTGTGAGGGCAGCATTACCGAACGATTGGTTTGCAGGCGTGGTGCCCAGAAACGATCGTTTAACCGAACCGCCTGCAGCGGTAAAGGGCACATGGAGGCAAAAGGGCTTTTGTTAAGTGCGATGACAGATCCTCGAAGCTGAGCCAACATAGTTCATCTCCCGTTAAAAAGTTTGGAAACGTTGGGCTTAGGGCTTTGCTGTTAAAGTGCCTTTCCCATACTTCACCAAAAACGCACTCGATTCCTACGTGGAAGGGAAGGAGAATAGACCTCGGCCTCCGGATGCGCTCGTTCATGTCAGACTTTCTCGCTGCCCCTAATCGATCCTCCCCTCTTACGAGGTGAGGTAGCGCCTGTTAGGAGTCGCGCATCTTCTCTGGGTCGAGGCCGTACTGTTGGCAGAACTGACGATAGGCGAAGGGAGAGATTTCCGACGGTTTGATCTCGCTGCGCCCACCCCAAAAGACATTGGTGTACCCTACCGGGATGCCGATCGATTCGAGGTGGCGATCGATGGCGGTTTTATGGGCCAGAAGGCGCTCCTTATCGAGCCCGTGGGCTACCCCCATGATGTTGACGTTGCCGAATTCGGGGCCGCCCTCGCGCCAGTAGGCATGAGTCATAATGTGGAAGCTGCCCACATGGCGTCCAGCCTCTAGCACCTTTTCTGGCGGGACGGCCCAGTGGAAAAGGGCATTGTAGCGGGTAACAAGACGCTCACCTTCTGGGTTGGGCTTGGCATGTTCGAGGAAGGTGGAGAAGCGCCCGATGACGCCCTTTTGGTTTAGCTGATGAGCGATTTCATAGAAAGTATCGAGCGGAAGGGCGGCCTCCTGGGCGCGTGCTTTCCAAAGATCACGACAAAGCTCTGAAGGGGTGAACTCACGTTTCAGGGGGATCAGCACGCGCCATTCCAGCTCTGTTAGCTCGGTGATAGTGGTATAGATGGGATCGGCGAGAACGGAGGAACGACTGCCGATGGGTAGATTCTTGCGGCGTACATGTCCCACCCCGAGCACGAACAGGCATTTGGCAGGCATGAGGCGAAAGTGAGTGGCTCCTACCTGGTTGGCGAGAAAATGGGCGTGTTTTTCAAGCGAGTAGCCCTGAGGCACTTTTAGGGTCGTCCAAAGACGGTAGGCGGACCCCGTAGTGGCGACATCGGTTGAGCGGATAACCACGTGGCCAGAAAACGGGTCGCGTTGAAACATGAAGTCGAAGGCCGCGTCAAGGCGTTCTGGAGAAACCTGCCAGGCTACAAGGGCACCCTGAGCGAGATTGGTGGCAAGGAGGGTTTGCCGAATGCGTCGAATAACTCCCGCCTCCAGCATAGCCCGTATGCGCTCGATGACGGTTTCTACAGGCAGGCCTGCCTGCTTGGCGATGGCGCCGAAGGGATCCTCTTGAAAACCCTGGAGTTGGTCTTCGGAAACGGCGAGTATCGCCGCGTTGATCGGGTCGTCTACTCTTGTGGGTAAAACGGTTGAGTGCATAATAGGATTATCGCCTCTTTTTCTCCGCTTGTCTATCCTAGTAAGTCCTACAGGTCACGTAGGGCATTTGGTTCCTTAATTGTTGGAGATGGGCCCGATAGTCTGGAGCATCCATGGCGTCGAGCCGCATCACAATGGCATCTTCGGAGTTGTCTGTATAGTAGTTTGGGCGAAGGGTAACGGGACGGAAACCGTATTTAGCGTAGAGATTCTGTGCGATGAGGTTACTCTGGCGCACCTCGAGCATAGCGCAGTGGGCTTTAAGGCGTAAGGCCTCTTCCAACAGGGCGCAGAGAAGACGCTCACCGATCTTTTTTCCGCGCCATTCAGGAGAGACAGCAAGGATAGAGATGTGCGCTTCTCCAAGAAGCACCGTTTCGCCGCCGAAACCCAAGATACGGTTTTCGATTTTGGCAACGAGGTAGCGAGAGGCCTGATTGGCTAGTTCCGCCTGAAAAACGGCGCGCTCCCAAGGGGTCGAAAAGCAACAACGATCTATTCGCATGACATCATCAAGATGGCAAGCGCGCATTGGCGCTATCACAATAGGGGTCAACATACGTTCTGCCCTAGGCTAAAGGAGGAGTTGCAAACAGTGTAGCACTCTGAAGGAGGAAAGGTCAACGGGGTACCTAAATGTTAAGAACGTTCTCTGACGAGCGAATATCAAAAACCAATTGACAATACCTCTAGATGTGATTTATAATTCTGCAAGTGTTTGCAGATTGCCTCGACCCGCTCTGGCGTCTAACCTGTGGGTATGGCGGGCAGCGTGGGTGCAAAGTGACGTAAGGGAAAAGATAACGGAACACAAAGGAGGTTACAATTTCGCCGCTATGACCGAAAAATACCCATTTCGCAGGCCGGAGGCTAGGTCGCTCGGCCGCTTGCTTGTGCTGATCCTCCTCGTTCTGCTGGGCTCAACCAGGCCGGCATGGGCGAGTGAGGCCGTGAGCCTTCCAAGTTTCACCTCCCAAGAGACGACGATCGTCTTCATCGCTTTGCTTGCCGGCATCATCTCCCTGTTGGCCGGAGCCTACTGGTATCGCTCGGTAGTGCGTATGAGCCCCGGCACAGAACGGATGGAGGAGGTTGGGCGTGCCATTCGGGACGGGGCTCTAGCCTACTTAATGCGTCAAATCAAGACGATGTCGGTGCTTGTAGTCGTAATCGCTATTGGGCTATTTCTGCTCTATAAAGGCCAGAAGGCTTTGGGATATGACCTGGCGGACGCTATAGGGGTTGCCGCCTTCTTTGTTATTGGCGTTTTGGCCTCCTACAGCGCCGGCTTCATCGGCATGAAAATGGCCACAACGGCGAATCAACGTACGGCCAATCAGGCGCGAAGCACATTTCGAGGCGCTTTGGAAACGGCCTTCAGGGCCGGCGCGGTCTCCGGTATGTTCACAGTGGGGCTTGGATTGATCGGGGCGTGTTTGGTGTTTCTTATCTTCAAACAGAAGGCGATGCTTGTGCTGGTTGGCTTCGGCTTCGGAGGGTCGTTGGCGGCGTTATTTATGCGCGTTGGCGGCGGCATCTACACCAAAGCTGCCGATGTGGGGGCCGACCTCGTAGGCAAAGTGGAAGTTGGCATTCCGGAAGACGATCCACGCAACCCGGCCACCATTGCCGATAACGTGGGGGATAACGTGGGCGACTGTGCTGGCATGGCGGCGGACGTCTTTGAAAGTTATGAGGTCACATTGGTAGCCGCCATCATTTTGGGCGCCGCAATTATCTCACCGGATTACTGGAGCGCCGACCCCACCATGCGCCATAGCGCCCTCATGTTGGTGATGTATCCCCTCCTCGTGCGTGCCGCAGGCGTTTTTGCTTCTATCATTGGCGTGCTGGCCGTGAAGGGCGAAGATCGTGAAGACCTAGATCCGATGCAACCTATCAATCGTGGCTTTTGGGTATCCACCATCGCGGCGACCATTCTGTTTGGGCTGGCCTCCTATCTCTATTTCGACCGCTTCAATCCAACTCACACCGTCACCGTTCCCACAGAACAGGCGGCGCAACAGTACACTTGGGTACCGTTTTTCTTATGTACCTTCGTGGGCATTCTGTTGGCCATCGCCATTGGCTGGCTTACAGAGTACTTTACCTCGACGGAAAAGAAACCGGTCACCGAAATCGCCTATCAGTCGCGCACGGGGCCGGCCACGATGATCATTTCGGGGTTTTCTTTCGGCATGGAAAGCTCCGTCTGGGCCGTCGTCGCCATTGCGGTGACTCTGGTGTTGGCGCTCATCATCTTCTCGGGCAACGCGCTTTTGGCCGGATATGGCATCTCATTGGCCGGTTTGGGGTTGCTGACAACTACAGGCTATATCCTGGCAATGGATACGTTTGGCCCGATCACCGATAACGCCAACGGCATTTTTGAGATGTCGGGCGTATTGGAAGAGGACAAGGCCTCCGGGCGTTTTGCCGGTATTGCGGGGCTTTCAGGCGACCGTATTGTTGGACGTCTCGATGCCGTGGGCAACACCACCAAGGCGCTTACCAAAGGGTTTGCCATCGCCACCGCTGTTATCGCGGCGGTGTCGTTGTTCCGCTCCTTCATGACCGATGCCAAGCTTCTCTCTCTGGGCATTCGTCTCGATGTGCCCGAGGTCTTTATAGGTCTGCTGATCGGTGGTGCCGCCCCCTACCTTTTCAGCGCTTTCTCTATCAACGCGGTCGGTCGGGCGGCCTATCAGCTGATCGAAGAGGTACGCCGACAGTTTCGTGAAGATCCGGATATCATGGCTGGAAAGAGTCGTCCGGACTATGCGCGTTGTGTCAGCATCGTTACCGCGGCTGCCCAAAAAGAGCTGCTTGGGCCGGGCATTCTCGCCATTACCTTGCCAATTTTGGTGGGGTTCGGTTTAGGGTTTGCCGATCCGGAGAAAGGGGCTGCGGCGCTTGGCGGCTATCTTGCAGGGGCCATCCTCAGTGGGCAGCTTTTGGCCGTCCTCTTGGCCAATGCCGGAGGCGCCTGGGATAACTCAAAGAAAAAGATCGAAGATGGGTTGTTTGGGGGCAAAGGGACTGACAACCATAAGGCGGCCGTTATCTGCGACACCGTGGGCGATCCGTTCAAAGATACAGCAGGCCCAGCCTTGAACCCCCTTATCAAGGTGATGAACCTGGTAAGCATCCTCATTGCAGGCATCGTCATCCAAAATATCTCAGCTGCCGTTCGGGCCACAATCTGCATCGTTGCCGTTATTCTGTTGGCCGGAGCGATTCTCTTCAGTAAGCGTGGCTCCATTGTGGATAGGCAGGAGCAGGTCGTTGGCGAACCCTCGGAGAGGGTTCGCATAGAGACGGGGGGCAAGTAACATCGCTTGGCCTAATGTTCACGGGAATAGAGGGAACGGCACAAGATTTCGGCTGAGGAACTAGCCCCATACGATGCGTGAAAAGCGGCACCGGCTTCATAGAGCTGATGCCGCTTAAAACTTCGGGGGCCAATCGCCGATATAGAGTACCTCCTCTTCGAGGAGGACGCCGAAGCGCTCGAAAACTTTTGCCTTCACATACTCGGCCACGGCACGAATTTGGGCCGCCGTTGCGCCACCGCGGTTGACAATGAAGTTAGCATGGCGTGTGGAGACACAGGCCCCTCCTACGGTATACCCTTTGCATCCACAAAGCTCGGAAAGATAGGCGGCAGGAATGCGGCCCATCTGTTTTAGCGGCTCCGGCAGGTGAGGTAGGCTTGCGGCGAGGGCGTGGTTATTTTCGATGTTTTTGAAGAAACTGCCAGCGGAGGGCAGCCAAGGTTGCTTACGGATGCGCTGCATTTGATAATCGCGCGCGCGTTCCCGTATCTGTGCTTGGTCACCCTTAGCAAGTTGAAGTTCCACCTGTAGGAGGGTTGCGGGCGGCCTATTAGGCTGTCGAAGGCGGCTATCTCGATAGGAGAACTCCATCCACTCTGGGCCAACCCATTTCCGCTCTCCATTTTCCACAACCTCGAGCCGTTGCACAAGAGGGCCGATGTTACCGCGATAGGCGCCGGCATTCGAGACTAATGCCCCGCCGACGGTTCCGGGAATGCCGACTCCCCACTCCAAACCGCTAAGGGAAGCCTGGAGGGTTTTGATGAAGAGGCGCATAAAGTTGTAACCAGTAGCAACACGACATAAAGAGGCTATTTCCACCTCATAGGCTTTGTTGAGTACCACTAAGCCGCGCACACCGGTATCTGCAACGCAGACGTTGCTTCCCTCCCCTAAGACCACATAGGGCAGTTTTTCCGTTTGGGCCAGTTGAACGATTTCGGCCAGCGAGGCGATGTCGGTGGCTACAAAAAAGAAGTCGGCAGGGCCGCCCACGCGCAGCGTGGTGTAGTAGCGTAGCGGCTCTTGGCGATGAATGCGGCAACGCAGCGAGTTCGGTAACTGTTTGATGGCGCGCTCCCAAGCGCCGGTAACGGATGATATGTTCAACACAGGTTTATGACACTGCAGCTTGTAGCTCTACGGTCCGCTTACTTTTTTGCGTTCTCTATAGAGTGTAGCACCTTTGGCGGGTATACCGCTTATTCTTTGAGGAGCGTCTGCACCTGTGCTTCGAGTTGACGTTCGGTGAGAAGACCCAAGCCTTCTTGACGCCAGCGGAGGCGTCCCTGTTTATCTACAAGGATGAGAAGGGGGATCGTTTGAACTTGGTAGGTTTTTAAAATATCGCCGGTGACCGGCAGGCCGGCAGGATAGGTGATACCTGTGTTTCTTAAGAAGGCGGACAGTTGAGACGGCTGATTGTCCAAAGAGATGCCGATGACCTCGAAACCACGCCGATGATATCGTCTGTAAAGTCGCTCGGTGCTTGGAATGGAGATTCGACAAGGTAGGCACCAAGAG
This sequence comes from Chthonomonas calidirosea T49, assembly GCF_000427095.1. Taxonomy (NCBI): domain Bacteria; kingdom Bacillati; phylum Armatimonadota; class Chthonomonadia; order Chthonomonadales; family Chthonomonadaceae; genus Chthonomonas; species Chthonomonas calidirosea. The sequence continues at coordinate 1,233,060 of NC_021487.1, read as the reverse complement.
GCAAAAAAATCGAGCAGGACAACGTGATTGCGATAGTTGGCTAACGAGAGAGTTCCATGAGGAGTGGTGATGCTGAGTGGTGGCGCAGGCTGTGCGGAAAGCGATGTCCCTCTTCGGGTAACGAGATTCAAAAGCAAAAGAAGTAGGCAGAGCAGGATCGCTGCATCTACAAGAGATAGTCGTAGCCGGCTGTGACAAAGTGGTGATGGCATCTTGGTCTCTGTTTCTACTACGTAGGGAAGGTACAGTGGAGGTTCCACTCGCTTCTCCACGAGACGGACGAATGCTGAACAGCGGCCGTGAGTAAAGAAGTTTTGTCCGCCACAAGGTAACAGAAAATGAAATCTAAAACAATCTCAAGTGGAACGCATCATTAACCAAAAATAGGCTTGGTGCCTCGTTGCTCGGGATGGCAGCGGAGGTTCTTGGCAGTTTCGGGACGATCTGCCGTTTGCCTGCGGCATGGTGTTGTAGGTTTTGCCGGTTTTGCCCCGAGCATGAGGGACGAGTTTGCATGAGGAGTGAAGGGGTTTTTCATGAACGCGAAAATCTCAGGAGTTAAGAGGTTTTTAAATCGGTTTGGCTTGGGCATGCTGGGCAAGATCCTAAATACAAGCAAGGACGCCTTGTTCCAAAAAATCGCAAGACTATCTGGGAATTCCAGTCAAGGTATGGTATGCAGCACCGCAGGCCTTCAGGAACCGACTCCATCATTAGAGGCGATCTACCTTGATGGCGATCGCGTTATGCGTAAACTTGTTATCATCTACGCGATCATTGGGCTCGCATTGGCCTTGGCTCAGAGGTCTTGGACGGGCCTCTTGATCGTTTTCGCTCTCGCCGCCTTGTTCTTCGGTTTCGCACGACTCCTTCCTGGGAAGAAACCGACGCGCTACGTGGCCAGTCTTGTCTTGCAGGCCTATCTGCCGGTCTATGTGCTTTTAACGCATAACCTCATAGAGGTGAGCGTTTTCTTCTTCATCGCTTCCACAGCCCTCATCTTCTATCAGGATTGGGTATGCGTGTGGCCGGGCTTGTTGCTGTTTCTAGCCCAGTATGGTTATTGGGTAACGAAGGCGCCTTCCATCCTACAGATTTGGATACAACCGCCCTATCCCTTTGCCCTCCTGCATTTTCTTGTGCCCGCGGTGGCGCTGACTCAGGCGTTGCAGTGCAGCTACTGGTCAGCACATCTGAGGCAGCGCACCATAACCGATTCGCAACGTCGGTTGGCGATTGAACAAGAGAACGCGCTACGCAAGCAGACAGAACACAAGATGGCCCTTTTAATGGAGGCCATGAACTGTGGCGTTTTTGGAGTAGATGCAAACGGCAAGTGCACCTTTTGCAATCGCCATGGAGCCGAAATGGTGGGGAAAAAGCCTGAAGCCGTTATTGGGCGACGCATGACAGAGCTTTTTCATCCATGGGAGGACGCTCAAGCAGAGGCAGGCTCTTGCCCCCTTGAGGAGGCTGTACGCTCGAACAAGACCTGTGAGGGAAAAGAGATCCCCTTGCGCCGACCAGACGGAACGACCCAATACATTTCGTTTACAGCAACACCCCTCTATCATGGTGGGAAGCGCGAAGGGGCTGTTATTGTCGTTTACGACGTTACCGAGGAGCGTTTCGCTAAGGAGCGTCTACAGTTTCTTTCCATCGCTGCCAGCAAGACGACTAGCGGCATTATGATTACCGATGCGAACCGTAGGGTGATTTGGGCGAATGAGGCCGTTCAAAAGATTTCGGGTTATCGCCTCGAAGAGATGCTGGGCAGAAATCCTGGCACACTTTTGCAAGGGCCTTTAACCGATCTGGAGACGGTGGCGCGAATGCGTCAACGCCTAGAGAGAGGAGAAGGCTTTCGAGAGGAGATCATCAACTATCATAAAGATGGACACGCTTACTGGCTGGATATCGAGGTAACGCCGGTTTTTGATTCGGCAGGTCGCTTACAGCACTTTGTGGCGGTGGAGATGGATATTACGGCGCGCAAGGCCGCGGAGGAGATGCTGCGCCAACAGAAGGAGTTGCTGGACACCATCCTCACGACCATTCCTTACGGCATTATGTGGAAAGATAGGAACTCCGTTTGTCTCGGTTGCAATCCGAGATGTGCGGCCGATCTAGGGTTGAGCTCTCCCGAAGAGGCCGTGGGTAAAACCATGGAGGAGCTTTACTATTGGGCACCGGATCAGTGGGAGCGCATGCGAACGGAAGATCGCTGTGTTGTGGAGAGAGGCGAGGCATTATTGGGGTGCGAGACCCTAATGCCTGCTAGGAACACAAACGAGACGCGCATGTTCTCTTATAACAAACTCCCCTTACGCGATGGAGAAGGCAACGTTATTGGCTCCATCGTGATTTATTCCGACATTACCGAGCAGAAGCGAATCGAATCGCATCTAGCCTACACGGCCAAAGTTTTGGAACAGAAGAATCAGGAGCTAGAAGAGGCTCGTGACCAAGCATTGGCCGCCGCACGTGCTAAAAGTGAGTTTTTGGCCAATATGAGTCACGAAATACGAACCCCAATGAATGGGGTTATTGGGATGACCGATCTGCTGTTACAGACGAATCTGGATCCTGAGCAGCGCGACTATGCGGAGACCATCCGCAGCAGCGCCGATGCGCTCCTAGTCGTCATTAACGACATTCTGGATCTCTCCAAAATCGAGGCGGGTAAGATGACCATCGAGGAAGTAGATTTTGATCTCCGAGCCCTTTTCGATGAGATCGGCAGTCTTTTTGCTCCCAAGGCCTATGAACGACGTATCGAGCTGGCCTGTGTCATTCCGCCGGATTTTCCGCATCTTTTGCGTGGTGACCCCACACGCATCCGTCAGATTCTCACGAATCTCGTGAGCAATGCGCTGAAGTTCACTGAGAAAGGTGAGGTGGTTATGGAGGTGCAGGCGCTTTCGGAGACAGCCGACCGGGTTACGCTGCGCCTATCGGTACGAGATACCGGCATCGGCATCCCATTGGAACGACAAGCCTGTATTTTTGAGAGCTTTACCCAGGCGGACGGGAGCACCTCGCGCAAATATGGGGGCACCGGCCTTGGCTTGACGATCTGCAAGCATTTAGTCGAGCTGATGGGAGGTCGCATTGGGCTACAGAGCAGGCCTGGGGAAGGAAGCACATTTTGGGTGGAACTTGCTCTCAAAAAACAGGAGCAGGCTGCGTCTGCACCAACTGTTCCAGCGACAAGCTTGGAACACAAACGGGTTTGGGTGGTAGATGACAACACAACCAACCGAACGATTTTGCATAAATACCTGGAAGCCTGGGGGTGCGACGTTGCCGAACTGGGTAGCGGGGAAGATGCTGTGAACCGTATAAAGTGGGATTCCAAAGTGGATGTGGTGCTACTGGATGTCCACATGCCCACAATGGATGGAGAGACCACAGCACGGCAGCTAAAACGCTATGCTCCAATTGTGCCCATCATCTTTCTCTCTTCTGAGATGAAGCACTTCACTGCCAGCGAGCTCCAGGAGCTAGGTGTGGCAGCGGCACTTACCAAACCAATACGGCAGTCGCAGCTCTTTGATGCGCTGATCACGACGCTTGAGGCAAAAAGGCCCCAAGATGGTGTGCAGGGAGATGAGGAGCAAGGCCGCTTCGATGGGAATCTTCAAGAGCCTTTGAAGCTGCAGGTGCTTTTAGCAGAGGATAATCCGGTGAACCAAAAACTGGCGATGCGCCTTTTGGAGCGTTGGCAATGCCGGTTCGACCTAGCGCATAACGGACGGGAGGCCGTGGAGCTGGCAAAGCAGCGGCGCTACGATGTGATCTTGATGGACGTTCAGATGCCGGAGATGGACGGTTTTGAGGCGACGGCATCCATTCGGCAGATAGAACGTTCTCTACAACGACATACTCCGATCATCGCGATGACGGCCCATGCAATGGCTGGTGATAGGGAGCGTTGCTTGCAGGCCGGCATGGACGATTACGTCTCCAAACCCATTCATACCGATGCTCTCTATGCCTTGCTACGCCGTTTTGTGCAGCAGGAGAGAGAGATTCCATCTCATAAGGAAGAGAAGATGCCAGAGGAAGATCTACATAAAGGGCCGCTGGATTTACACGCCTTGTCGGCACTTTGTGGGGGAGAAGAGGCCTTAATGCAGGAGATGATAACCCTCTTCTATGAGGAGGTGCCTGGGCAGCTTAACGAGCTCTGGGAAGCCTGCGCCTGTGGGGAGGCGGAGCAGATTCGGGAGGCCGTTCATAAGTTAAAGGGGAGTTGTCGCACGGTGGCTGCAAGCCGCATGACGGAGGCCTGTCAGCAACTGGAGACACTTGCCCGTTCAGGCGAACTAGGAGAAATGAAACGCCTACTCGATGAGATCGAGGCGTGTTATAGAGAATTAGAGGCATGGAAAGAGCCTTATAAGCACCTACGTGGAATGGAGAGAGCTGCATGAGAATCTTGATCGTAGAGGATAGTCGAATATCCCTCCGTTTGTTGGAGGAGCTACTAAGAAAAGCCCATCATGAGGTAGTTTCTGCAGTAGATGGCGCTGAGGCCTGGAGGATATTTCAAGAGCAGCACTTCGATGCAATTATCTCTGACTGGATGATGCCCAATATGGATGGTCTTACGCTGTGTAGGAAGGTTCGTAGTGCTACCGAAAGGCCGTATTGCTATTTCATTCTGCTCACCTCGCGCGATCAGCGAGAGGATAAGCAGGCCGGAATGGAGGCCGGTGCCGACGACTTCTTGGTGAAGCCTCCCGATCCCACCGACCTTATGGCGCGCTTGGGGGTGGCACAGCGTATTCTCGACATGCAGGAGCGGTTGCGTGCCCAATCGGCACAGATGCAAGAACTGATGAGCTATTTGGAGCTAAGCAACAAGCGTTTTGCCGAGCTTTATATGGGCCTTCCGATCGCCTGTGTTACCTGTGATCTGGAGGGGCGTGTTCAGGAGTGGAATCGGGCCAGCGAACAGCTTTTTGGAATTCGCGCTCAGGAGGCCGTTCAACATTTCTTATGGGAGACCCTCTATCCGGCAGAGAAGGAATGGGAGCTTCGAGATAAGCTCCATGCCTTACAAAAAGGAGCAGGAGGAGGGCTTGAGGAAGAGTGGTGCTACGCCCATCCCGATTCGAACCCGCGTCATCTGGTGTGCTACTCGATTCCTCTAAAAGGGCACAACGATGCGGTTGTGGGCGCCATTATGGCGCATGTAGACATCACCTCCCGTGTTCTACTAGAGCAGCAGCTGAGCGAGCAGTTAGCCTTGTCGCAGCGGCTGAACGCCGAGTTGGATAGACAGCGTAGGGACTTGGCGCGCGCCAACCAAAAATTAGAGGAGCTCTCCACCTTAGACCCCCTAACAGGCCTGGCCAATCGCCGACTCTTTTGGGAGAGAATCAACGAATATTTTGCACAGGCCACCCGAACCAAGCTGCCGTTATCGCTGCTGCTGTTCGATGTTGACCACTTCAAAAGCTATAACGATTCTTACGGCCACTCCGCTGGAGACAAACTGCTTCACATCTTGGGAGAGTTACTGCGTGGTCTGGGGCGCACGGAAGATCTCGTAGCTCGATATGGAGGCGAAGAGTTCGCTATGGTGTTGCCTGCCACCGATGCCGCAGGGGCAAAGGCAGTGGCCGAGCGCATACGAACTCTCGTAGAGAACCATTGTTGGCCTTTAAGGGCCGTAACGATCAGCATTGGCATTGCGACCTACGATGCAACGCAATCCATTCAGAGCGTACAGCAGTTAATAGATGCGGCGGATGTCGCTCTCTACAAGGCGAAGCAAGAGGGTCGGAACCGCGTCGTTGTCTACGATCCGAAAAAACATCGGTTTGAAGGCAAGGAAGAACAGGCCGCTTAAAAACCCTCGTTGCTGCCTACAGGCTTACAAGACCGCGCCGAATGCCCTCTGTGACGGCTTCGGTGCGGCTTTCCACATGAAGCTTTTCGAGAATAGAGGCCACATGGAACTTCACCGTGCTGAGGCTTATTCCCAGTCGGGACGCGATCTGCTTGTTCGGCAGGCCGTAGGCCATAAGCTGAAGTACCTCTCGTTCCCTATTGGTCAGCGTATTTTGTGCATCGTCCTCCTCTAAAGGCGATGTTGTTGGCAGGTTCTTGGTAGGTTGTTCAAGGTCGCTATCCCAGGCGGTAAAGGCAGCAAGTGCGGCTTCAAGAGCTACAGCGATTTTCGTTTCGGAAGCGTTTCGCAACACAAAAACACGGCCATGGAGGGGGGCATCAAGCAGTTCTTGCCATGGGTGTTCCGGTTCGCAAAGGACAACGAGCGCGATGTTTTGAAGGATCAGGGCTGAAAGTAGGGCGGCTCTATCGTTGCTGTCGTAGTCCCAAAGGACGATATCGGGGCGCCAAAAGGGCAGGCGCACGGAAAGCTCTGCGCTGTTGGCTACGGCTCCTGCAACGCGAAAGCGTCCCAACCCCTCAATAAGTCCCTGCAGCTCCTGGCGCATGCTGTGCTGTCGAGCGACAATGGCGACGAGAGGGCTGGCGGAGTTAAAGTCGGAGCGGTTCATGGATGCTAAAGCGCGTTGCCCAGCGTTATCTGCAGCGTTGTGAGAACGCCGCCTCGCACAAGTTTTAGCTCCACCGTTTGGCCAGCTTGCAGCGTGCGCAGGACACGTCGCAGAGTAACCGGATCGGTGATAGGCGTATCGGCAATCGCGAGGAGGATGTCTCCAGGGAGAAGGCCGGCACGCTCGGCTGCACTGTCCGTTTCGATATGTACACACATCACGGCTTTGTCTTGGTGGACTCCTAAAAGGTTTTGTAGATGAGGCGGCAAACTAACCGTTTGTATTTTGACACCAAGATAGGCATGAGGAATACGTCCGTGGGTAAGTAGCGATTCCACCGCATGTTGAATAACAGGTACGCCAAGCGCAACCCCATGGCCGCGGGCAAAGATGCGATCGATCAACCCCAGAAGTTGGCCCTGCACGTTTACCAAAGCGCCCCCTGAAAAACCTGGTGGAAACTGAGCATCTGTGTAGATAATATGTTCCGGCAGACCAAGCCGTTGCGTCTCTATACGGGCACTCACAAGGCCCATTGTGGCGCAAAGCCCGAAAGTGCCTGGGCGTGCCACCGCTAAAGCGAGTTGGCCGACCTTGGGGCCCGGCTCGGGGACTTTTTCCAGAATAGGTAAATCTACCTTATCTACGCGCAGTACGGCGATATCGCTATCGTGGTCGCGTCCTACCAACGTGGCTGCGAGCATGGTGCCGTCGTGCAACTCAACGGCAAGCTCCTCATCCCTTTCCACACCGTGCGAGGTCGCAACGATGATCCCCTCCGCCGACCAGATAATACCACTTGCCGTCAGGCTCGTTCCATCATCTACTCGAACCACAGATTTTGCAACGAGGCTCGCAAGGTTCTCAAGAGCTTGTGAGAGATGGGTCAACTCTTTCCATTGGTCAGTTGCCATGTTCCGGTTCTCCTTCATCCCGTTATCCTGCTGCGATTGAAAGTGCAGTTAATAGAGGGTACTTGATTCGCGGGCGACGGCCTTATCGGTCTTTTGGCTAGGTAGCTGTTGTTTTTTAGGTTTAGCGCATTATTAGGCTTACTCCGAGATGCCTTATTGAAGGAATTTGGGTTTGAAATGTGGAAGTTCTCCCCACATAGCTTTGTTTAGTGAGTTGGCAAAGATGGCTACGGGCACAAAGTGGGTTCTTCTTGCCATAACTGCCTTTGCCCTTCTTGTCCCGCAGGGAGGGAGTGCTGAAACGGCCGATGATCTCTTTCGTGATGGAAAATTTCTGGAGGCAGCACAGGCGTATCGGATCCAGTTAAGGCACACACCGAACGATATTGCGGCGCGGTTAGGACTGGTACGTACGCTGCTACGTTTGGATGGAGTACATTGGCAGGAGGCCATTCAGGAGGCAGCCACCGCTGTGCGCTTGGCACCGAAGGATGCTGACGCACACGGGCTGTATGCGCTTGCGCTATGGCGCGGAGGCCGTGTTGAGGAGGCACGAGCGGAGACGGAGCGCTCTTTGCAATGCGATCCAAAAAACTACTATGGCCTTGTCGCGCAAGGGAAGCTGTATTTATGGGATAATGAAGATGAGAAGGCCACCGAGGTGTTGCAGAAGGCTATTGAACTCTATCCCCAGCGCGATACGGCCTACGCCTACTGGTTGATGGCTTTGCCGGGGGAGAATTACGACCAAGCGCTTCTCCAAAAATACTTGAAAGCCTATCTAAATCTTCATCCAATGGGACATCCTCATAACGAGATAGTCCATTGGCTGGTTCACACGCGAATGAAAGAGACACAGACGGCAAAACCTACGATGGATTGGATAGGGGTGTCTAAAGACCGCGTAAAGGCGGCAGAGGATGGCAGCGGCCCTCCGATAACCTACACGGTGCCCGTAGAGTGGCAGGATGGGTTGATGGTGCTTCCGGTGAAGATCAACGGGCAAAGTTTTAAGCTACTGTTCGATACGGGTGCTTCGAACGTGATCGCCCTCACGCGCAGCGCCATTGTGCGACTTGGTCTGCGTTCGGAAGGGCAGACGGTGGCGCGCGGAGTTCGTGGCGAGGAGGAGACCAACGTCTATCGCGCGCATAGCGTTCAATTAGGCCCTCAAGAGCTACAGGACTACGATATCGCCTCGGTGGGCGACAACTCCGTTCCGGAAGACGGCATCTTTGGCGGAGCGAACCTAAAGCATTGTGTGGTAACTATCTCTTTTCAAGAAAATACCTGCACGATTGTGGAGGGCAAGAACGCGACCGCGCCTCCCCCTTTAGCGGGGGATATAATAACCTCGGTGCCATTTCACCTCTTTCAGGGCTATATTTTTCTGCCCGTTTTACTTGGCGATAGAACGCGCGTGGAGTGGGCGATGCTGGACACAGGGGCTGCGCCTCTCGGAATCCTCTCACTTCTCACGGCGCGGGAGCTGGCTCGCAAGGAGAATGTGGACTCCTATAGAGAGGTAGACCTGCCTCTGCCTCTGGGGGTTGGCTCCAAAAACGGTACCTTCCGTGCCCTGCTTTTTGCCTTTTCTATAGACCTGACCCTAGCGCATCCACAGGGAAGCCCGTTCCTCATGGAGCTCAATCCTATTCTAGGGGCTTCGATCATGGAGGATTTGAGCCAAGATTTCGACTTTCAACTTTCCGCACTTGTGGGTATGCCCTTCCTCGCCCATGCCCGTAGAGTAACAATTGACTATCCCCATCAAATACTTACCCTGGAGCTCGCCAACCAATGAAGATCCTTATCATCGGAGGCACTGGCCTCATCAGCACCGCGATCACAAATCAGCTTCATGAACGCGGTGCCGACCTCACCCTCTATAATCGGGGACGGACGCAAGTCCGTATTCCGCCAGGTGTGAAAATTCTGCACGGCGATAGACGTAACTACGCCGAGTTTGAGAAACAGATGCAGGAGGCCGGCCCTTTCGATTGCGTTATTGACATGGTTGGGTTCGTACCGGAAGATGCGGAAAGCGTGATACGTGCCTTTCGAGGGCGTATCGAGCAGTTCATTTTCTGTAGCACCGTATGTGTCTATGGCGGCCCGGCGACGCGCTACCCTATTCGAGAGGATGAACCGCGTCGTCCGGTGACCGGTTATGGGGCTAATAAGGCAAAATGTGAGGATATCTTGTTGGAAGCGGGGCAGCGGGGCGATTTTGCCGTTACCATCATGCGCCCCTCTCAGACGTACGGCGAGGGAGGTACTATTGTGCACAGTTTGGGTTGGCGCACCACCTATATTGACCGGATGCGCAAAGGCAAACCGATTATTGTGCATGGTGATGGCTCCTGTTTATGGGCGGCCTGCCACATCTCGGATGTTGCCAAAGGGTTCATTGGCGCCATTGGAAACCCGCTGGCCTACGGCCGTTGTTATAATGTTACCGGGGAGGAGTGGATGACATGGAACCGATATCATGAAGGAGTGGCCGAGGCGCTAGGCGTGCCCCTACCGCGGTTGGTGCACATTCCTGCCGACGTTATGGCGCAGATCGCTCCCAAGCGTTTTAGCATTAGCATCGAGATTTTTCAGTATCCCTCCATCTTCGACAATCGTGCAGCCCAGGCCGACCTCGGCTTCGAATACACGATACCTTGGGTTGAGGGAGTGAAGAGAACGGTTGCTTGGCTGGACGCTCACGGGAAAATAGAGAACAGCGATGAAGACCCCTTCGACGATAGGGTGATTGAAGCTTGGGAGCGCCATGGCAAGATGTTGGCCGAGGAGCTAGCCGCACTCGATGCATGAAAATGGACGTGCAGACACTCGTTCCGTTCCTATTTTTATCGGGACGATGGGGTGGGGCTATACCGATTGGTGCGGTCCGTTCTACCCACCGAATACGGAGGGAAGAGACCAAATACGGCTCTATGCACGGTGCTTCAACGCCGTTGAGATCGACTCCACCTTTTATGCTTCGCCAAAGCCTCAGGTGGTTGAGGGTTGGTATCAGGCAACGCCCGAGCATTTTGTCTTTTGTCCGAAAGTGCCAAAGCAGATCACCCATGAGCTTCATCTGGCGTCATCAAGCCATAAGCTTGTGAAAGAGTTTATAGTGACCATGAAGCGGCTGAAAGAGAAATTAGGCCCTATTCTATTTCAGATGCCGCCTGACTTTCGTCGGTCGGAACTAGCGAAGTTAGAGGGAACACTGCCTCTTCTGGATGATCTTGCGACGACGCATGGGGTGCGTTTTGCTATAGAGTTTCGCCATCGTTCTCTTGAGGGTAGGGATGTGGCGGAGCTCTTGCGTCGGCATCGGGTGGCGCTAGCGGCTGTGGACTACATTATTTTATCGCCGAAGATAGAGATCACAACCGATTTCCTCTACGTGCGACTTATCGGGCGGCATGGGGCTTTTTCTCATCACAATAGGATTCAGCAAGATAAGAGCGAACGGCTTCAAAAATGGGCAGAGGCCATCCAATGCGCTGCCGACAAAGTAGAAAAGATCTTTATCTTTTGCAATAACGATTACGAGGGCTTTTCACCGGCCACATGCAACCGCATGCGTCGGTTATTGGGGCAGGGAGAAACCGTGTTTCCGGTTGACTATCAACGTGACCTTTTTGCTTAGCGAACCGACATGGACCTAAAAGACCTTCAACTGTTTTGCGATCTTGTGGAGACGGGTTCGTTTTCCAAGACGGCTCAACGCAACTTCATTACGCAGTCGGCGGTGAGCCAGCGTATGCGCATCTTGGAGCGCGAGCTGGGCCGCACCCTATTAAGTCGGCAAAAGGGTAAAGGGAAAGTGGAGGTGACGGATGCTGGACGGCTGCTATATGAAGGCGCCCGCTCTCTCGTGCGTGAGGCCATCGCCCTAGAAGAGCGACTGAAGGGCTACTCCGACTCCATTGAGGGCACAGTGCGCATTGCCACGGTCTACTCGGTTGGGTTGCATGAACTGCCTGGGCGCCTGAAACCGTTTTTGCGACAGTACCCGCAAGTGAGCGTACACTTGGAGTATAGTTCCACGGCGCGCATCTACAATGATGTGTTTTCGGGGGCGATGGACATCGGTATCGTGGCCGTACCCACGACCCATGTGGGGGTAGAGGTGTTGCCCTTTAGCGACGAGCCGATGGCCTTAATCTGTCCACCAGAGCATCCCTTCGCTCGATTTGAGACCATCCGTTTGCACCAACTCAACGGCCAGAATTTCGTAACCTTCGACGTAAATATCCCCACACGAAAACTGGTGGACGAGCGCTTGCGTCTGGCCGGGGTGCACGTTCGCATTGTCAACACTTGCGACAATATCGAGATGCTGAAAAATCTCGTGGAACTAGGGCAAGGTATCTCTCTTGTTCCCGAGATCACAGCACGCAAGGAGGCCCGAGAGGGAAGCCTTGTCATTGTGCCACTCGCGCCGGAAGATGCTTTTTGTCGGCCGGTAGGGTTGTTGTTAAGGAGAAGAAATCCGCAGCGTGCGGTGGTACGTGTGCTGGTGGAGGCTCTTATCGGCAAGTCAAAGGGTGAGGGGCCCGCGAAGTCGTCGCCGTGATGAGTCACGATCACGTTCTGCCGGCGCTTTCGTGCTATTATCTAACGCGAGGAAATGTTGCAGAGACATGGCATTATGCAGAGTGTAACCTTGGCAGCCTTCAGGCGTCTTACTGCCCTGCTATGGGGGCTGAGCTTGTTGGGGCTTGGTTTAGGGCTAGTCGGTTGTGATAACAGCCCTTATCCTCCAGGAGAGACTGGAAAGTCCATTCTCTATTTAGCGCTAGGCGATGACCCTAAAACGCTCGATCCTAGCGTGGCCTACGATGTGGCCTCCGGTGAGGTGGTCAACCTCATCTATCCGGCCTATTTAGAGTACGACCATCTAAAGCGCAACCCCTTGCAACTCGATCTGGATCTGGGGGCTACGATGCCGGTCTATCAGACTGTGCCGGTTCAGGAGATGGTAGATGGCAAAAGGGTAACCCGAATGGGCCAGCTTTGGACGTTCCACATACGCCATGACCTACGTTTTCAGGACGATCCCTGTTTCCCAGGAGGAAAAGGCCGCCCGATTACGGCTGCCGATTTTGTGTTTAGTTTCAAGCGCATCGCCGATCCGGGAGTCAACTGCCCGATCGTGAACTATCTGGACGACAAAGTGGTGGGCATGCGTGATTTTGAAAACTACCAGATGCAACGAGAGAAACGGGGTCTCCCTCCAGACTACAGCTATCCTCTGCCCGGTCTTCAGCTCGACCCTCATGATCCCTACACTTTCCGGATCCTACTGGATCAGCCCTACCCCCAACTGCGTTACCTTATGGCGATGTCGTTCACAACCCCCATTCCTCATGAAGCGGTAGAAAAGTACGGCAAAAACTTCGCTCGTCATCCGGTGGGGTGCGGCACGTTTATGCTGAAAGAGTATGTGCCTAAAGACCGCATTGTTTTGGTGGTGAACCCGAATCGACATCCTGAGTACTACCCTTCTGAGGGAGATCCAGGGGATAGAGCAGCCGGACTATTGGCCGATGCCGGCAAGCAGCTTCCTTTGGTGAAAGAGATACGTTTCAGTATCATCAAGGAGCCCCTGACCGCTTGGAACCTTTTCCAACAAGGCTACCTTGATCTCTCCGGCGTATCGCAGATCAACTTTCAGCAAGCTCTGTCAAGCCCTGGGCAACTCTCACCCGAGATGCGAGCACGCGGTATCCGTCTGTTCAAGACGACGGGTGCCGATGTTAGCTATTTCATCTTCAATATGGACGATCCCGTTTATGGCGGGTATACCCGCCGTGCCAAGCTTTTACGCCATGCAATCGCGCTGGCCATGAATCAGCAGGAGTTTATAGACTTGCTATCTGTGGGGTTGGGAAAGCCTGCCCAGTTTCTTATTCCGCCAGGCCTCTTTGGTTATGATCCCAACTACAAAAACCCCTATCAGCAGCACAATTTAGAGTTGGCGAAAAAGCTGCTCGCCGAGGCCGGCTATCCTGGAGGAGTAGACCCCAAAACCGGCCAAAGACTTGTACTCTATTACGACAATTCGGGAGTAGATGCGGAAGGACGACTACAGACAGCGCTGGTGATCAAGCAGATACAAAAGCTCGGTATCGAAGTGGTGCCCCGATCGTGGCGTTTCCCCATTTTCCAGTCGCGTGTGGATCAGGGGCAGTTTCAGTTTATCTATTTTGGGTGGGTGGCCGACTACCCGGATCCAGAGAACTTCCTGCTACTGTTATACGGACCCAATAGGCGTCCCGGTCCCAATGCCGCAGGCTATAATAATCCGGCATATAATGCCCTATTTACCAAGATGCGTGCAATGGAGGACGGCCCAGAACGTGCCGAGATCATCCAGCAAATGCGTAATATTGCCGTAGAAGACGGTCCGATGATCTATGGCGCCCATAGTGAAAGTTACGGCCTGGTACAACCGTGGTTGCACAACGTAAAGCCAAACCCGATCGCGCTTGATAGCCCAAAGTACTATGCGGTAGATGCAGGCGAGCGTCTGCGCTTGCAGCGGGAGTGGAACCGGCCTAACTTATGGCCGCTCGTTGGCTTCGTGGTGTTTCTCACCGTAGGCTCTCTCCCTGCCGTGCAGGTCGTTCGGCAACGTTCACGCCGGCATGTACGGGTGCGTCCTCCGGAGGAATCTTAAAAGTCATGCTACGGTACGTTATTCGGCGCATTTTGCTGGCCATTCCTACTTTGTTGGGTGTGGCCTTTCTCACCTTCGTGCTCTTTTATGCCACCTCCTCACCGGAGCAGATCGCGCGACGTAATCTATCTGCGAAGAACCCAACTCCTCAACAGATTAAGGCCTGGTTGCATCAGCACGGCTACGATAAACCGAAGTGGGTACAGTTTAAAGAGACCACCGAGGCGCTCTTCTTGTTGCGCTTCGGGAAGTCCGATGCCACCGGCGAGAATATTTGGACTCGCATCAAGGAAGGCGCCGGCCCTTCCTTTGAAGTCCAGATCGTGGTTTTAATGGCGTCTCTCACCGTATCCATCTGCTTTGCTCTGGGGCTGGCCTATTTTCGAGCGACCTATTTAGACTATTGGGGTGCCTTTTTGTGTGTACTCCTTATGAGCATTACTGCGCTCGTCTACATTATGACGGGCCAGTTCATCTTCGGTAAGCTGCTGCGGTGGTTCCCGTTGGCGGGCTATCGGCACGGTTTTGATAGCCTTCGTTTTATCCTATTGCCGGTGCTGGTGGCGCTTATCAGTGGGGTTGGCGGCACGACACGGCTCTTTCGCACCTTCATGCTCGATGCCATGAATCAAGACTATGTGCGGACGGCACGAGCAAAGGGGGTGAGTGAGACGCGCGTACTCTTTAAGCACGTTCTAAAGAACGCAGCCATTCCTATCGCTAGCTCCGTGGTGGCCTCGATTCCCGGTCTGTTTCTAGGAAGTCTTCTGCTCGAATCGTTTTTTGATATTCCTGGACTAGGAAGTTACACCGTGGATGCGATCAACGGTCAGGATTTCGCGGTGGTACGTGCCATGGTCTTTCTGGGAGCTTTAGTGACAATTGTGGGCTATATTCTAACGGATATCTGTTATGCGCTTCTCGACCCGCGAGTGAGGCTGGAGTAGACGATGTACGACTGGCTGTCATGGGATAACCTCGTTCCTTTCTTGGTAGTGGGTGGGCTTGTTATCGCCATCCGATTGGCAAGTCGTCAGCCGTTATGGCGAGAGGCGTTTAGGCGATTGCGACGCAACCGTGCGGCCATCGTCGCGGTAAGCGTTATCGCTCTCTATGGGTTTGTCGCTTTGCTTGACAGTATCTCTTGGAAGAGCAGCGTGAATGCCGAGCCTAAGACAGTGCTCGATCGCATTTTCGAAATGGCCCATGTTCGTGTAGAACGAACCTACTCGGCACCGTTTGCGAAATATACAATGGGTGAAGTGCACCCACATCGTCTGCGCGGTTTTCATCTGTTGGGGACGGATGGCACGGGCAACGATGTGCTTTATGAAACGCTCAAAGGCTGTCGCACGGCTCTGCTTATTGGAGGGCTTTCCTCCTTGCTTGTGTTGCCGTTGGCCGTTATTTTAGGGATGTTAGCGGGGTATTTCGGTAAGATCGTGGATGACATTATTCAGTACATTTACACGGTGGTTGGTTCTGTGCCCGACATTCTGCTGATTATAGCCTTGGTGTTGGTATTGGGAAGGGGTGTTGTGAACATCTGTATTGCCTTGGCTTTCACTAGCTGGATTGGGCTCTGTCGTTTGGTGCGTGGCGAGACGCTCAAGTATCGTGATAGAGAGTTTGTGCTGGCAGCAAGGGCCTTAGGCGCTTCAAACACGCGCATTCTTATGAAGCATATTCTGCCCAATCTGCTGCCGGTGGTGATCATTAGCATTGTGCTTGGGTTTAGTGGTTTTGTGTTGTACGAGCCGTTACTGGCCTATTTGGGTGTGGGCGTTGGGCCGGATGTAGGAAGCTGGGGCAACATGATAGATGCCGCGCGTATCGAGCTGACGCGCACACCGGTGATCTGGTGGAATCTTGCCTCGGCCTCCGGGGCCCTCTTCATTTTGGTTTTGGCCTTCAATATTTTGGGGGATGCCTTGCGCGATGCCATTGATCCCCGTTTAAGGAGCTCCTAAGCGTGAACAACCCTCTGCTAGTGGTCGAGAATCTGCGAACCTATTTTAGAACCCCCCAAGGTCTTTCGCGCGCGGTGGATGGAGTGAGCTTCACCATTGATGAAGGGGAGATCCTCGCTTTGGTGGGGGAGTCGGGCTGTGGGAAGTCTATGACGGCGCTCTCCATTCTTCAGTTGGTGCCGGAACCGGCGGGCTATATCGAGAGTGGGCGCATCCTCTTTCAAGGGGAAGATCTGCTCGACAGGACGTGGGAACAGATGCGCGAGATTCGCGGAAAAGAGATCGCGATGATCTTCCAGGAGCCGATGACCTCCCTCAACGGTGTCTTTACCGTGGGCGATCAACTGATTGAGGCGATGGCGGTTCATGGAAAACGCGGCAACTTGCGGGAGCGTGCCATTGAGCTGCTGGGCCGTGTGGGGTTGCCGGAGCCGGAGCGCGCGATGCGGCAATATCCGCACGAGCTTTCGGGCGGAATGCGACAGCGCGTGATGATCGCCATGGCGCTTGCCAACGAACCTAAACTCCTTCTCGCCGACGAGCCTACTACCGCCTTAGATGTGACCGTTCAGGCGCAGATACTTGATCTTTTGGCCGATTTGCAGAAGGAGACGGGCATGGCGGTGCTGTTGATTACCCATGACCTACGTGTGGTGGCGCGGCTGGCGCAGCGTGTGGCCGTGATGTATGCAGGCCAGATCGTGGAGCAGGCACCGGTGAAGGAGCTGTTCCAACATCCGCGTCATCCCTACACACAAGGGCTTTTTGCTTGTTTGCCATCACAAATGCGCAGAGGCAAGGAGCTGAACTCTTTAGAGGGTGTGGTGCCCTCACCCACGGCCTGGCCGCCCGGATGCCGCTTTGCTCCACGCTGTAGTTTCTGCTGGCAGCCGTGTTTAGAGCAGGTTCCAAAAACCCTCACCATTGCGAAACACCATGTGGTGCGCTGCCACCTATATGACCCGGAAATAGCTCCTACTTCCGTTGGAGAGGTGCGATCATGACCTTTAGGCCGGCGCCATCTCCCTCCGCAGGAGATTACCTAGTGGTGGCCCAGGAACTTTGTAAAGACTACCCGGTTCGTGGACGGTTTTGGAGCAAACAGTGGCGACGGGTGGTTGATCATGTGAGTTTTGAAATACGTCGCGGAAGCACGCTAGCCCTCGTTGGAGAGAGCGGCTCCGGAAAGACCACTGTGGGGCTGATGTTGTTGGATTTGATCAAACCGACGGCGGGGCAGATTCTGTATAACGGCCTGCCCTACTCGGCGCGCTCCGCGAATGAGAGAAGGGCCTTACGTAGGGAGATTCAGGTAGTTTTTCAAGATCCCTATTCCTCTCTCAACGCACGTATGAACATTCGCGAAATTCTCACCGAGGGAATGGTGATCCACGGTATTGGTGCCAACGCACGTGAACGCGAGGAGCGAGCTGCCGAGCTGCTGAAGCAGGTCTCTATGTCGCCGGATGCCTTAGATCGCTACCCTCACGAGTTTTCCGGTGGGCAGCGACAGCGCATTGCCATTGCTCGTGCGCTTTCGGTTGAGCCGCAGTTCTTGGTACTCGATGAACCTACAAGCGCCTTGGATGTTTCTGTGCAGAGCCAAGTGCTTAACTTGTTGTGCCGGCTGCAGAGAGAGCGTAACCTTACCTACCTATTTATTTCGCACAATCTCGATGTTGTCGGTTACATAGCGGAAGAGGTCATCGTAATGGAACGGGGTAGAATCGTGGAGCGGGGGGCTGTAGAGCAGGTCTTTACTGACCCGCAGCATCCCTACACACGCAACCTATTGCAAGCCATTCCAAGCCTTGATAAAGTTTTGTCAAAATGACGACCGCCGACGCAAACGCAGCCGTTGTGGAGGGTTTACTGAATAAAGTTCGTAAGGCCATTACTCGTTACTCTATGGTGCAGCGAGGAGATACGATCGTTGTTGGCTTTTCGGGCGGGCCTGATTCGACGGCGCTCCTGCATGCGCTGCGGCTGTTACAAGCAGAGTGGGATATTCGGCTAGTGGCAGCCCATTTGCATCATGGGTTACGCGGCACAGAAGCGGACGAGGATTTAAGCTGGGTTATTGCGCATTGTGAAGCCTTTGGTTTAGAGTTACGTTACGAGAGAGCCGATGTGGCAGCACGGCGAAGGCGTCTAAAGCTGTCGCTAGAGCAAGCGGCGCGCGAGATGCGCTATGCCTTTCTTCAGAGGGTAGCGAAAGAAGAGGGAGCAAGTCGAATTGCCGTTGGCCATACTTTGGATGATCGCGTAGAAACCGTGCTCATGCATCTTTTACGTGGGGCCGGCATGGAGGGACTTGTGGGCTTTGCTGCCGTGCAGGGGCCGCTCATTCGGCCCCTCTACTTTGTGAGGCGGGAAGAGACAAAGGCCTTCTGTGCTGCCTTGGAGATAACACCGCGTTGTGACAGCTCCAATCAGAGCACGGAGTTTCTGCGCAACCGGATTCGGCTGGAACTGCTGCCGCTTTTAAAGGCGTATTACAGTGACCATGTAGAGGACGCATTGGCACGAATGGCGGAGCTGCTCGCAGCCGATAATGAGGTTTTGGAGAGCTTGGCGCGAGAAAAATTGAAGGAGTTGGCGGAGACTCCTGGGCCAAAGACCCTCATGCTTTCGGTCGAACGCTTAAGAGCACTGCCGATAGGTCTACAGCGTCGGGTTCTGCGACAGGCGATTCAGGAGGTACGAGGTAGCCTGCAGGACGTGGATTTCGCAACCATCGAAGCATTTCTTGAGGGAGAAGAAGGTCTTTCGACGCAGTTACCCGTTTTTATGGGGAGAAGTGTGCGTTTGAGAGTAAAGGCAGGGAAGCTTTACATAGAGGAGCTTCGCCCCCAAGCCTCGGCAGTTCCCTGGCAGCTGGAGCTGAAGGTGCCGGGTAAAACGGAGATCGCTCGTAACGGTTGGAGAGTGGATGCTGTTTTTTGGGAAGAAGAGAGAGAGTTAGAAGGTATTCTAAATAAGGAAGAATTTACTTGGGGGGTGCTGTTAGACCCCAATACGCTTGTATTTCCACTGCGGGTGCGCTCCCGAAGGCCTGGGGATCGTATAGAAGTAAAGATTGAGAATCGGCTCAAACATCGCAAACTGCAGGACATCTTTGTGGATGCACACATCCCTAAAGAGCTGCGGGCAGAGTGGCCGGTGGTGGTGGATGCAAGTGATCGCGTACTGGTGGTTCCCGGCCTTGCGCATGCAGCTGACGTGGTGGAAGTGGGGCCGAACCTCGCCAAAATGGATATTTCGGTAAAAAACTATCGTCTAGTACTGCGTTTCGAGGCGCCAAATGCGTATAGATAAGCAAGTGCACTTCAAGTTACCGCGTGCCTTAGAACGCAAACGCGAAGACGAATAGACGAGGAGACGAAGTTGAAGGGTTTCGCCTGGTTCCGTTTTATACTGATAGCCGGTTTTGTTGTAGCGATTTTAGCTATCCTGTTACGCTCTTCCTTTATGGGTGGATTGGGTAGCGCCGGTCGTACGATGACCTACTCCAACTTCTACCGGCTTCTACAGACCAACCCAGCCCAGATCGAGCGGGTTACGCTGACGAAGGACACCATAGATGTGGTGTTACACGGCGCCATGCCCGGACAAGACCAGGAGCAGGAGTTGGTATTGCCGCCCTCCGATCAAGCACAGGCCGATCTGATTCAGTTGATGAGCAAACAGGGCGTAAATTTCGATTTTAAGCACCCGGTTCTGGGCGATATCTTTTCTAACATCATAGAATGGCTTATCATACCCTTTGTGTTCATTCTGTTTTTCTACCTCTTCTTTGTGCGTCAGGCTCAGAGCAGCGGCAATCAGGCCTTGCAGTTTGGTAGAGCCCGTGTGAAACGTGTAACCGATTCGGTGCCGAAGGTCACCTTCGAAGACGTTGCCGGCGTGGAAGAGGCCAAACAAGAGCTAGCCGAGATTGTGGATTTTCTAAAAAACGCCAAGAAATTTCAGGCTTTGGGTGCGAAGATTCCGAAAGGCGTGTTGCTGCTTGGCCCTCCGGGCTGTGGGAAAACCATGTTAGCGCGCGCTGTTGCCGGAGAGGCGGGGGTGCCGTTCTTTCATATCTCCGGTTCCGATTTCGTGGAGATGTTTGTGGGAGTGGGTGCCAGCCGCGTCCGCGATCTGTTCGACACGGCCAAGGCGCATCGGCCCTCGCTCATCTTTATTGACGAGATTGATGCAGTTGGCCGTCAACGTGGTACCGGTGTTGGCGGTGGCCACGATGAGCGCGAACAGACTCTCAATCAGCTGTTGGTGGAGATGGACGGTTTCGACCCCAATGCCGGAGTTATTGTGATCGCCGCCACGAACCGTCCGGATGTGCTAGACCCTGCCCTCCTACGTCCCGGCCGTTTTGACCGAAGAGTGGTGGTGGATGCGCCCGATTTCGCCGGTCGTAAGGCCATCTTCTCGGTGCACCTGCGCGGCAAGCCCATAGACGACGATGTGAACGTGGACACATTGGCGAAGCGAACACCCGGGTTTACCGGCGCCGACATCGCCAACGTGGTGAATGAAGCGGCCATTCTTGCTGCCCGACGCGATAAAACCCGCATTAGCATGCGTGAGTTCGATGAGGCGAGCGAGCGTGTGGTGATGGGGCCAGAGCGCAAATCGCGCCGACACACCGAAAAAGAGCTGCGCATTGTGGCCTATCATGAGTTAGGTCATGCTATCGTCGCAGCCAAACTGCCAAATGCCGACCAGGTCTACAAGATCACGATTGTGCCGCGCGGCATGTCCGGTGGTGCCACATGGTACATCCCCAAAGAAGATATGCAGTTCCTCCGCACAAAGCAGGAGATGATGGATGATATCGCGGCTACCCTCGGTGGGCGCGTGGCCGAAGAGCTGGTATTCGGTGACGTTACCACCGGTGCTACCTCGGATCTCGATAGGGCTACCGACCTTGCACGTGCCATGGTGTGCGAGTACGGCATGAGCGAACGGCTCGGCATGGTGCGGCTAGGTCGAAGAATGGGCAGTCCTTTCCTCGGACGCGATCTCATGGAAGATCGGGATTACAGCGAGGAGGTAGCTCGAATCATTGATGAGGAGGTTCGGGCGTTCATCGATCAGGGCTACGAGCGCGCGCGCGCGATCCTCACGGAGTATCGCGAAAAGATGGACCTCATTGCCGAAGTGCTGATCGAAAAGGAGACGCTGACTCGTGAGGAGTTTCTCGCGCTGCTTGAGGGGCGGGCTACGCCGGATGACATTCGCAAGGGTATAGATAATACTCCAACTGCGCCCCCCGCGGTTGGCACGCAGACGACCCCTCCGGAAACAGAGCCGCCCATCATTCAGCCACGCCTACGCCCGGAACCAGCGTAAAGTGTAACGGAACCGCAAGCCTGTCCGGCTTCTGCCGGCAGGCTATTTCCTTGTGTGCACGTACACAAGGTTCACACGGCCATAGAAAGGACAAAAGGGATGACAGCAACGATGGTGCGATGGCAGCGGGCTGCTTTGCTTTTGGCCGGCTCTGCATTCCTTATGGCCGGAATAGGCTTGCTGTTTTTCACTTCTTCTGACTTCATCACACACGTGGTGGGCGCTTTTTTGAACTTTTTGGGGCTAGGGTTCCTTTTAAAAAACGAGTCGCTGGCGCTTTGGCTGTCCGGTCTGTGGTTTAGACCGACGGCCTCCTCATCACGAACTTATACTCAACCTCATGCGCATCCCCGTCTTTATGCCCGCATCGTAGGGGCCGTTTTAGTTACCCTACCCGTTCTCTATCTGCTGAGCACGATCTGGTTTTGCGGCGAGCAGACGTGGCTACTTTGGCAGCTGCTTCGGCACGGCAAACGCATTCAAGCGCAGATCATCAATAACGAACCAGGCTCTTCTTGGAAGGCAAATGCCGGCAAGTTGCTCTATGCCTATCGGGTTGGCAGTATGGCTTATACAGGGCAAATCACCGTTGACCCTGAAGCCTACACGCGTTTTCGTTTGGGGACGCGCCTGCTTGTCACCTATCTCCCGTCGCTGCCTTCGTATAGCCGTGTAGGCAGATTTGGGCAGAGCACTGCCTTTGAAGCCATAATCTCTTACTGGCTATTCGAGTGTTTAGGCCTGGTCTATTTAAGTGTTCCGGCGCTGCTATGGTGGCAGAGGGTGCGTAGAGAGCAGTATTTGGTGAGACATGGAGTGACGAAGGAGGGGGTTATTACGCACAGCCGGCGCTATCGGCGTTGGGGGCGAGTGATCTATAAGATTACCTATCGTTATCGTGCTGACAAGGAGTATGAGGGAACGGCCTTCGTGAAACCTCCCCAAAGAGCCGATAGCTCTTGCGAGCCTCTCTTGGTGGATTTTCCTATTTACATCGTTTACGATAGGCGCTATCCATGGGACAGCCGTCCCGTTCTCAACATCAACCTTGTGACAACGGAGCCTTCCGGCAAGCGAGCCTCATCGGCTCAGAATCCCTCTTCTATTCACAGTTCGTAGCGAGGTGTGCATGGGCAGACGCTTCGAGGGGAAGACAGTTCTTGTAACGGGCGGTTCGCGCGGCATCGGTGCGGCCATTGCGCGCCGCTTTGCCAGCGAGGGCGCCTATGTCGTCATAGGCTATGAGCGCAACAAAGAAGCTGCCGAACGCGTGGTGCAGCAGATCGCCGAAACCGGTGGCGCTGCAGTGGCCTTTCAGGCCGATATGGGGCAGTGCGAGCAGGTCGTGCATCTGGTGCGAACGGCATTTAGTTGGTACAAACGGCTCGATGTGTTGGTAAACAATGCGGCCGTTTTGGAAATCCGTCCCTTATTGGAGACCGACCGACACCATGCCGAGCGGCTATTTGCGGTAAACGTGTTGGGGCCTTTAGCCGCTATGCGGGAGGCAGCAAAGCTTTTCGGGGAGGAGGGGTGCAGCATTATCAACATATCTTCTGGGGCAGCTGCGGCCACACCGCCCGGGCTTGGTGTTTACAGCGCGAGCAAAGCAGCTTTAGAGGTGCTTACACGTACGTTTGCCGTGGAACTTGGGCCACGAGGGGTGCGGGTGAACGCCATCGCACCTGGCTTCACCGAAACGGACATGCTACAACAGCGATTGGATGCAAGCGACCGTGCTCATATCATCGCCCAAACTCCTCTCCGTCGGTTAGGCACTCCAGAGGACATCGCCGATGCCGTGCTCTTTTTAGCCTCTCACGAGGCTCGATGGATCACGGGAGCGGTGATTCCGGTTAGCGGCGGCTTTCGCTAAATTAGTGCAACAAGCTTGAGGCGTTAGAGCCGGTGGTAATCGAAAAGTCTTTGGTCAACCCATAGCGATTACATACATCGGCAAGAGCTTGATCGGCCGCTACAGCGGAAGCATCCGCATCGGCAGAGGCTGTTCCGAGCATCTGGGAAAGAGTGTTTAAGGCCTCTTGGGGGTTGGACTGTGCATCCGCGAGCGAATCGTTGACTTTGACAAATTCGGCCTCGATCTTAGCTAAATGCTCGTAATACTTTTGCTGAAGCGTAGCGCATTCGGGCGGCGGTTGTACGCTGAGGAAATACTGGATAAGCTGATCCCATTCCGTTTTGAGACGTGCGCTATCTTGACTGATATGCGGTAAAAACTGCTGCGCTTCGGCGCTGCTCGATGCAGCCTTGATCTCGTTGGGGGTGAGATTGCCATAGGTACCTAGGGCAGCTCCCATCTCTTTCCCAATGAGGTCTTGCTTCATCAGCTCTACTTTACGCAGGAACGCAAGATAGTTGGAGATCGCTCCAACGTTCACTTGTGGTCCCGGTTGTGCCGGAGCCTGGACCATACGGCTTGGTGTAGCGACAGCTGGGGCTTGCACGAGCGGCGCGGTGGTGGTAGCAGCAGGTGCCTGCACGAGAGGTGCCGATTGTGTGGCATGAGCGGGATGCTGCAGCAGGCGCGAGCTAAAGCCCCACGCCAAAACCCCTATAAGCCCAAGCCCTATAAGGCCAAGAACCGCCCACTTGGCCGGGGAGCTTCCATTACGCTTGGTTGCAGTTGGTTGAAAAACGGGATTCGATGGTGTGTACGAGGGGCCTGTAGGTTGCATAGGCGTGCCGCAACGCAAACAGAAGCGCGAGTCCGCGGGAATTTCTGCCGAGCAGCGTGGACATTTCATAATGCTTAAGCCTCCTTACTCTCCCTATACGATCTTTGAGGAAGGTAAAGCTCCCTATCCTTATTTTTGGCTTTTCTAAATAGCATCTACAAACATCGTAAAATGTGCGCGGCGGCAGTAGGGGCGTAAGACCCTGCGTCTCCTGGATGCGTATACCGATGGTCGTGAGGGCCGAATGCACAGCTGTGCGTTTATAGACAGCGGCCTACCGCCATGGCCACGCGCTCGAGCTCCTTCATGAGGGCGCTAAACTGCTCGGGGGTAAGCGATTGCGCTCCGTCCGAGAGGGCATGTTTCGGATCGGGGTGCACTTCGATGAGCAGACCATCGGCGCCGGCGGCGATGGCCGCGCGGGCCATGGCTGGCACGTAGCGCGCTGCTCCCGTCCCATGCGAGGGATCGACAATGACGGGCAGGTGCGACAGATGTTTAATGACCGGCACCGCAGTGAGGTCAAGGGTGTAGCGCGTGTAGGTTCTATCAAGAGGATGAATGCCGCGTTCGCAGAGGATCACATCTTTTGTGCCGTGATGCAGCAGGTACTCCGCTGCGAGCAGGAACTCATCAATGGTGGCGGCGATGCCGCGCTTCAGTAATGTAGGACGTCCGGAACGTCCAACGGCAACCAGCAGGGCGTAGTTTTGCATGTTGCGCGCCCCGATCTGGAGTATATCCACGTGCTCGGCCACTTTCTCCACATCTTCAGGCGACATCACTTCGGAAACAGTAAGAATGCCGAGTTGGTTGCTTACCTCTTTGAGCAGTTTAAGTCCTTCGAGGCCTAGTCCTTGAAAGGAGTAGGGTGAGGTGCGCGGTTTATAGGCACCCCCCCGCAAAATCTTTGCACCGGCCGCTTTTACCGCTTGAGCGGCAGCGAATATCTGCTCTCTACTCTCGACAGAGCAGGGACCAGCCATTACTACACAGGGGGCATTTCCTCCAATTTTAACCTCTCCGATCTGCACCACCGTATCAGTACGCCAGAACTCACGAGAAGCCAGCTTGTAGGGGCGACTAATATGAACCACGTGATCCACCCCTGGAAGCGCCTGCAGGGCAAGGGCAAGAGGCTCGCGGAGTTCGGGAGGAATGGCGCTTGCGATGCCGATGGCCACATGTTCATCGCCGGGCAAGTGGAGTGCCTTCAGATTGTGTTGTTTAATCAACTCAATCACGTCATCTATCTGTTGTTGTGTAGCATCTACGCTCATCAATACCATCATGGTTCAAAGGCTCTCCTGTGCGCGCTCAAGGTGAATAGCAAAGATTTTAGCGCAAGGCTCTTTATTATATTTTAGCGCAATATCCCTTTTCTAGGGAATAGCCGCTTTATAGACAATTTTGTGCCAATAGCAGATAGTGCAATAAATAGCAAATTTTGCCAATTGTCTAGATAACTTTCTGTTTTAGGTATAATAAGCCTGCAGATGTTATCGTTTGCTAAGGAGGAGCTGTATGCCATTACGTATGGGCACACCATTGCCCGAACTTACTGGGGCCACCGAGTGGATCAATGGGGAGGTCACACGAGAGCAGTTGCTGGGGAGTCCTGTCCTCGTGCATTTCTTTGCCAAAAGCTGTCCTATCTGTCATGACAATATGCCCACGGTGGCCGAATGGCGCGATCGGTATGCCGATTTAGGTTTAAAGGTAGTGGCCATCCATATGCCTCGTGAGCAGTCGGATACGGACTTAGAGGCGGTGCGCGCGGATATTGAGGCCTTGGGCATAAAGGAGCCTTGTGCGATAGACAATCTCCACGCCATAGGCGAGCGATTTGAGAACCAGCTCTGGCCTGCCTACTATGTGTTCGATGCGGAAGGCGTTATGCGAGGGCGAGCTGGGGGCTATGCCGGTTTGCGGATGATCGAACCCATTCTGAAACGTGTCTTAGGGGTAGAAGAGGCTACGGTTTAATACAAGAAGGGCTGTG